>JAKFXY010000089.1 GCA_021731165.1 Acidobacteriota bacterium
CGTCTACTTCCTGTTACTTCGCGAGCGGATTGGGCCGGAGCTGGAATTGCGCCATCAGACTGGGCGTGCCCTTGCCGCCCTCCGTCAACCAGACCACGCGGTTGTTGTTCGCGGCCCAGACACCGCGGCCCTTCCACCCGAGTGCCGGATCGTCGATGCGGAAGTCCAGACCTCGGGTATAAAACCCCATCGGATACGGCACGCGCATCGTCAGGAACTGTTTGGTTCCCTGGTCGAACGCGATGAGCGAGTCCGAGCCCGTGCCGTTGAGAATCGGCGTGTTCGGGCCGAGGCCGAGCGCGTTGTGCAGATCGACTTGGTTGTAATAGTAGTAGTCGGACCGCACGTTCGTGCCTTTGAAGGTCGGGCCCGGCACCGGGTAGAGCGTCCAGCCTTCGCGACACTGCTGGCCCGTGGCCGTCGGGCCGCTCACGACCTTGCACTTGCGGCGATCAAAGCTCGCCAGGTGCACGCTGCCCGCCAGCCCGACCCAGACCACGCCGTTCGTGTCCGCGTCGATCCCCTGCGGGAAGTGGCCGGCGTCCTGCACGCCTGGACCGAACGGCGGTTCGTACACTTCCATGACGCACGTCGCCGGCGGGTTCGCCCCCCGGTTCAGGCGAAGAATCTTGCCGGGGACGGCCCCGCCCGGGCCGGCGAACACGCCGGCCACGTACCACCCGGAGCCGTCGCCTTCGTTGAACGCCACGCCATAACCCGGAGGTCCATTGACAGCGCGATCTTTCGTGGGGTCAGCCGGCTCGTTTGCCAACGTCCACCCCTGCGTAATCTTGCCGTCGCCGTTATAGTCGATCACCGCCGGGCACCAGCCCTGCGCGCGCTCGTCGTTGTGGGTCTCGTCCCAGATCCTCGTGTTGAACCAGCCCATACCGAAGCCGGTGCTGAAGTACATCGTCTGATCGGCGTCGTTGGCGAAAATGCCATGCTGCCCGCCGAAGCACAGATCGATCAACTCGAACTTGCCGGTCTTCGGATCATAGGCGGCGAGCCCCTTCGCGAGCTGGTCCAGTGGGAAGTGCTTCGCATACGGGTTGCTCGAGCCGGTCTTGCAGAACGCCGGCTGATCCGCGCGCATCTGCGAGTTGAACCAGATCCGCCCCTGGCGGTCCATGTGCGGCTGGTTCGGGTTGACCGGATCCGTCCACACGATCTCTTCACCCCAGAAAGGCGACGGCGCCTCGACCTGCTGCGGCGACCACGTGCGGAGCTTCTGCCGGTCGGCCTCGACCTTCATCGGCACCGGGATCATCGACCTCCGATGCTCGGTGGGATCGAGTACGGCCAGCGCGCCCGCCGACCAGTCCGGCCCATAGAGCGGACCGTAGGCGTTCTGCGTCGGGTTCCGCTTGTTCGACGCGATGATGTCGTGCACGAAGGCCCGGTCCGTGCCGTAGTCCCACAACGTGACCACGACATTCCGCTCTTGCCCCTGTGGACGGGGCGGCGTCTGCGGCACCTCGCCGGCGGCAATCCGATCGACCCAGTCAGCAAACAGGCGCAGGCCGCGATCGCGCCCGCCGAGCGCGTAAACGTTGTTGACCATACCGCTGCCCACTTGCCCGGAGCGCACGAGACGCTCCCAGGCCGCGGCCGTCGAATCAAACGTCCCAAGGCTCTTTGGGATCTCGCGCGTGGCCTTCGGGCCGAGCTGATGGCACGCTTCGCATCCGCGCTTCAGGGTGAACACCCATTCGGCCTGATTGGCGAGCACGCGCTCCTGCGCGGCGGGCTCCGGCGCATTGATGGGAGCGGTGACGCGTGGCACTCGCATGGGAAACTCGTCGGCCTTGGGGATGTTCATCAGCGACAGCCAGTAGTTCCCAGGGAAGTAGTGCGCCGCCGCAACCGGGGTGGAGGCGCCGACCGCGCGCAACGCCAGCCGCTGGCCGCGGCGTGACATCACCGGAGCGGAATCGACGAGCCCGTACCCGCGGACCCACACACTGTAGTTCGCGTTCGGGAGGTCAGGCAGCACGTACCGGCCCTGATCGTCGGTGACGACAATCTTGCGGAACTTGGTGGGCAGGTCCGTCGTCTCCGCGATCACCCAGACGCCAGCCTCGGGTCCGCTGGCACCCGTGACCACGCCCCCGATGTCGTCGGGATCGATCGCCACCGCGTTGATCCCGGCATTGGCCGCGCCACCCTGCCGGCCGGCCTGCGCCGCCACGGCCATGCCCGCCGCCACGAACAGCACCAGAACGAGCTCGATTCGATGTATCAACGTGGTACGCATCTGCTCTCCTTAAAGGGGCGATGATAGCTCAGCGGCCTGGCGGCGTATAGGACAACGACTTCCTCACCGCCGCGTCGATATCCTCCGGCGAGAGCAGAACCGTCGTCTTGCTGGTCACGGCGCCGCTGGCCGCGAGGGCGAGCGACAGAGCAACCGCCGACTGGTTGTCGGGCACGTCCGCGATGACGATCACGTCGTTCTCGCCGAAGGCATAGTAGAACGCCTCGACCGTTCCCCCGACGCCGGCAATCGCGGCCGACGCCACCGCACGCCGCTTCGTGCCGCCATCCTTGAGCAGCCCCTGGGCCCCTTGTGCCGTGTACGAAACCTCGAGCAGAAACTTCGCCATCACATCCTCCCGCGCGAGACAATATCACCGTCAGCCCTTGACACCATCCACAGGTCGGGACCATTCGCCGAATCGGCACACGTTGGAGCAACAACCTCAAGGGAAGCGTGTCGCTGCCGGCGGCGAATGGTCTGCCGATGGCGATGCCACCTTCCCCTGGCGGCTGGCGTTGTCTGCTACCCTGGCCGGGCTCGCCGTGGCCTTTCTTCGGCTGCTCGGCGCATCGGGATTTTCCAACGATCACTTCTTCTACCTCAGCCGCGCCTCTCAATTTCTCACCGGAGCCCGTCCGGTACGGGACTTTGTAGACCCGGGCTTCCCCCTCCAATGGGCGCTTTCCGCCGGCGTCCAGGCGATTGGGGGACAGACACTTCTCCCTGAAGCGATCCTCGTCGCCGCGGCGTACGGCGTCAGCGCCGCCCTGACGCTCTGGATGTTGACGCGCTGGCACCTGCCGGCGTGGTTGGCGCTCTGGGCGGTCTTCGTCGAGGTGGCGGTGCTGCCACGCACGTACAGCTATCCCAAGGTGCTGGCGTACGTCATCGCCGCACTCGCCATCCTCCATTACGCAAGGAAGCCATCCACCAAGGGGCTCCTCAGCCTCTCGTTCGTCGCGGTGATCGCATTCCTCTTCCGCCATGATCACGGGTTGTACGTCGGCGCGGCCGTCTGCCTCATCGTCGCCGCCCCTGTACTGGGCCAGCCGCGCCTCGTCGCACGGCGGATGATGACGCTCGTTGGAACGGTGGCACTCGCGCTGGCGCCGTATCTCGGCTACGTGGCAGCTTCCGGAGGGCTGACAGGGTACTTCGCGGCCGGTGTTCACTTCTCCGAGCGCGAAGCTGGTCGCACTCTGGTGGCATGGCCGTGGGTTGGAGACGGTCCGATGTGGTCGGTCGAAGGGCTGAGCGCCCTTGCCTTCTACGCGCTCTGGATCACGCCAATTCTCGCGCTGGCGATGGCCTGGAACGCACGAGGGCTGGACCGGCCGTCACGCTGGACGGTGACCGCGCTGGTGGTCATGGCCGCGTGCGTGAACGCAGGCTTCCTGCGCGATCCGCTGACCTACCGGGTTTCCGACGCCGTGGTCCCCTTTGCACTGCTCGGCGCCTGGATCGCCAGCCGCGCGTGGAATGTCGGCGGTGACGGCACCACCTCCCGTCGCCTCGCTCGCGGGACCGCCGTCGTTTTCGCACTGGTCATCGCTGCCGCCGCCGCAAAGATCGGAAACCTCCCCGAGACGCTCAAGCGCGCCGAACTCGTCCGCCTCCCTCCACGACCGCAGGCACGATGGGATACGGTAGTGACGGAACTTCGAGACCGGTATGCCGAGCGTCAAATGCCATCGGACCTTTCATTCGCCCTCGTGCCGTTCTACCGCTATCTCGATGCGTGTACGCCGCCCGAAGCCCGGATCCTCGTCACCGGCTTCGCGCCGGAGGTGGCCTATTACGCACGCCGCGGCTTCGCGGGGGGTCATCCATCCCTGTACCGCGGCTACTATTCGTCCGACCGCGATCAACGTGAGATCGTGGAGCGTCTCGAACGTGAGCTCGTGCTCTTCGTTGTGGCATCTCCCGAAGGTGTCGAGCAGTTCGCCTCCTCGTTCCCCCTTGTCAACGCCTTCGTCAGTGCACACTTCGTGCCCCTGAGCGATTTCGCCGTGGACGGAGTTTCAGTGCCCGCGCGCGTGTACGTGCACCGCGGCTTTGCGTCCGCCCAACAATTCGAGGGCACCGCCTGGCCGTGCCCGGGAGCCCACCTGTGAGCGTTCCCTATCGTCTGCTGCCGCGGCTCAAGATGGCAGTGCGCGCCCTGCTGCTCGATACGCCGTTCCTGCCCGGGCGAATTCCTCCCGACGCAGACGACGAGGCCGGCGCAGCGGTGCCGGAGACCCCCTGCCCGCCCGAGCCCATCCTCACGTGCGACTCCTGCCCGGTGTGCGGGCACGGTGAGCGCACGCTCGTGTGCGAGTACAACCGGTTCATCACGTTCGAGCGGCAGCCGGACTCGAACGCAGCGCGGTACGACTACTCACTGTGCCACGCGTGCGGCGTCGTCTATGCCGTCAGACGTCCGGCGGGTGCGCGGTATCGGTGGCTGCTCGAGCATTTCGAGGAGGCGCTGGGCCGTGAATCCGACGTCCCGTCCGCTGCCAAGCTGACGGCCAGCGCTTTCGATCTGTCGGAGAAAGAGCGTCAGGACATCAAGCGCCGAGCCGCCCGCGGCATCCTCGTCTCGGATCATCTCGGCCTCAGCCGCCGCGACTACCTCCCGGCACTGCTCACGGATCGGATTGCCAACAGCGGACACGTCGAGCTCCTGGGATCCCTCCTGACGCTCAACGCTCCACGGGTGCTCGAGATCCGCTCGCGCGCCGGCTCGATTCTCGCCGGGCTCCGTCGCCTCTACCACGCCGACGTGGCGGCAATGACCATGTTCGAAAACCAGCGGCTGATCATCGAAGAAGCGTACGGGATTCCCGTGGCCGCGCTTGTTGATTACGACCAGTTCAGCATCCCCTATGCAGGCACGTTCGACCTGATCGTCGCGAATCACATGTTCACGCACGCTGTACGGCCTGGCGACTTCCTGCGCGCCCTGCGCCAGCACCTCGCGCCTGATGGTCACGTCTACCTCTACAACGAGCCGAACGATGCCGAGTTCCTTTCCGAGGGGAAGTCGATGTTCAACACACTGAATGCGTTTCACCTCCAGGCGTTCGACCGCCTCTCGCTCGTACGCGCGCTCGGCGCTCACGGCTTCGAGGTCCGCTTTCTCACGCGCTTCGACGGCAATTTCATTTGTCTCGCCCAAAAGAAGGACGTGCCCCTGACGTGGGACGGCATGAACGATGCGGAGCGATCGAAGCGGCTGGACGCCTGCCTCCTCGCGCGCGATGCCGCCGTCCTGATGCTCCCGCCAAGCGCTCGCGGCCCGTTCAGCGCGGAGTGGGACGAGATCGTGGACCGCGGCTTTGCCGCGGGTATCGCCGAGGTCGGCGAGAACGGTCAACCGCACGTACGACGACGGCGCACGTCACGCGGCGCTCGTTGACATTCCCTCGTTACCCCTTCCACCAGTGACCGACAGGCCCCAGCCGACCGCGGCGAGGATGGCTGCCAGCCACGCCCAGGTCACGAGCATCTCGTGCTGGATGAGCAGTCCGGTCACAATCGGCGCAACCACGGCCGCCATGGACGTCAGCGCTTGGGTAATGCCGAGCACGACGCCCTGCTCATGGCGGCTGGCCCTCCGCGTGATGAGACTGACGATCGAAGGGCGCAGCACGCCATTGCCGAATCCAGAGATCAACGCGGCGACGAGCAGAAGCGGAATAGTGGCGGCGACCCCGAGCACCAGGTGGCCGATCACAACCGTGGCGAAGCCGACGACGGTGAGTGGCGCTTCGCCGAAGCGCTTGACGAGCCGCCCGATGAACGCCCCCTGCAGGACGATCCCGAAGAACCCGACGAATCCGAAGACGTACCCGATCTCCCGCGGACCGAACGGGTGTCCCTGCCACGTGAATCGCCGCTCGGCGAACAGGGCGAAGCCGGAAATGAACATCGAAAACGACAGCATGAAGAACAGGAATTGGAACAGCAGGGTGCGGAGGGCTGGGCGCGCGAAGTACTGCGCGTAGGTGCTCCACTTGAGCGCGGCCCAGCGGTCGGGGTTGGCTACGGTCGACCCACGTCCCCCTCGCAGTAACGTGGCGGAAAACAGCACACTCGTCGCCGACATCCCCGCGGCGAGGTAGATGGGCGCCGTGAGACCGTACTTCGCCGACAGCAGTCCGGTGAGCGACGGGCCGATGAAGAAGCCGAGCCCGAACGCGATGCCGATCATCCCGAACGCCTTGGCTCTGTTCTCGGGCGCCGTGTTGTCGGCGATATAGGCTTGGGCGAGCGACAGGTTCCCCGCCGTGGAGCCGTCGATGATGCGCGACAGGTAAATCATCCAGAGCGCGTCGGCGCGCGCGAGGATGATGAAGCCGATGAAGGTTCCGATCTGGCTGAAGATCAACATCGGCTTGCGGCCGGTGTGATCGGAGGCGAATCCGATGAGCGGTCCAGAGACGAGCTGGCATGCCGCGAAGACCGTGACGAGCAGCGTCGCCTGCAGTGGCGTCGCGTGAAACGTCTCCGCGTAGATAGCGAGCAGCGGAATGACGAGCGTCATCCCGAAGATGTCCACGAGAACAATCAGGAAGACCGGGAGCAGCGATGCCCGCTGCGGCTGTTCTGACGTGGACACCGCGCGTCAGAACCCGACGGTGGCGGGAAAGGAGGCCGGCCCATGTGCCCCGGCATACGTGGCGGCCATCGCCGGTGCCATCACGGCCCACACCCTCAGTCGCATGACATACACTCCCACGGTCGATGGCGGTCCAGGACAGCGAGAGTATCAGGAAGGCGCGCGGGTGAGCAAAGCACGATTGCCTCTCATCGGGGCCGTGCTCCTCGGCGGCGTGCTCCTCGCCACCGCAATCCCGCGCGGCACGGCCAGGTGGACGACGGTCGGAAAGAACCGGTCCTTCTCCATCAGCGGCCTCGCGTTGGTGCGCTCACGCGCTGATGGCGTTGACTTGCTCATCGTGCACGACAACAAGGGCGCCAAGGAGCCGCGTCTGGCAACAGTGGCGATTGGCGCAGGGCTTCGCTACACGCCGCTGCCGTGGCCGACGGGGCGCATCCCACCGGCCGACATCGAATCCGTCACGGCGTTGCCACACTCGTACGGACAGTTTCTGATTTCCACCAGCACGGGTGTGGTCAGCGTGCTCGCCATTCAGGACGGACGCGTATCGGTCCAGGGGACGTTCGTGCTGCCGGATCTACCGGCTACACCGATGATCGAGGGGCTCAGCGTGCAATCGCTCGACGGCGTACCGATAGCGGCGTGGGGACATCGCGGAGGAGGTGCCGAGCCAGGACGCCTCTACTGGGGCGTCTTCGACGCCGCGGGTGGAACGATGACACACGTGTCACAGATCGATGTCCGTGTCCCCTACCCCATGACCGGCAACCCCAACACGCGACATATCTCGGACCTGCGGATTGCCGTGGACGGGCGGGTCTGGTCGTTGGCCACCAACGATCCGGGCGAGCGGGGCCCATTCGAATCGGCCCTCTACAACCTCGGCGTGCTCCGCGTCACGGGCAACGGCGTCACGTTCGAACCAACCCGACCGCTGGTGCCGATCCAGACGTTTCGCCGGAAGGTGGAGGCCATCGAACTGTTGGACGCGGGAGCGCGCATGGCGCTCGGCACCGACGACGAGCTCGCGGGCGGCGCGATTCGAATCGAGGCGCTCCCGATTGACGCCGCGCCTTAGAGCCCTTTCCACCTCGACGTAGCCACGCCCCTCGATTCTGCCCGTCCCTCGACCCTGCTCGGGACGACCCTGAGCATGCCGAAGGGTCGGGACGTCTCGGGCGCGAGTCGAAGGACGGAGAGACGGATGCGCGGAGCGATTGGACGTGACAACGGCGCTAACGCCCCGGCATTCGCGTCCGCAACTCGCGATCGATGACGGCCATGAAGTCGTCGGTAGACAGGAACGACTGATCGGGACCGATCAGAGTCGCGAGATCCTTCGTCATCCGGCCCGACTCGACGACGTCCACGCACACCTTTTCGAGCGTCTCGGCAAACGCCACCACATCGGGCGTGTCGTCGAACCTGCCCCGATACTGCAACCCGCGTGTCCACGCAAAGATCGATGCGATCGGGTTGGTCGAGGTCGGCTTGCCCTGCTGATGCATCCGGTAGTGCCGCGTGACCGTACCGTGGGCGGCTTCCGCTTCGACGGACCTCCCATCGGGCGACATCAGTACCGACGTCATGAGCCCGAGCGAGCCGTATCCCTGTGCGACGGTGTCGGATTGCACGTCGCCGTCGTAGTTCTTGCACGCCCACAAATAGCCCCCGTTCCATTTCAGATTGGAGGCCACCATGTCGTCAATCAGGCGATGCTCGTATGTGAGTTTCTTCGCCTCGAACTTCGACTTGAATTCGCTCTCGAAGACTTTCGCGAAGGTGTTCTTGAATGTCCCGTCGTAGACCTTCAGGATGGTGTTCTTCGTGGAGAGATAGACCGGGTAGTTCCGCCCGAGGGCGTAGGTGAAACAGGCGCGTGCGAACCCCTCTATCGACGCATCGAGGTTGAACATCCCCATCGCGACGCCGCTGCCCTTGACCTTCATCACCTCGCGCTCGATCGCCTCGCCGCCGCCGTCCGGAGTCCAACTGATCTTGACGGTGCCGGCGCCGGGGAAGTGGAAGTCCTGCGCCCGGTACTGATCACCGAAGCCGTGGCGGGCCACCACCACCGGCCGGTCCCAGTGCGGCACGAGGCGGGGCACGTTCCGGCAGATGATCGGCTCGCGGAAGATCGTGCCGTCGAGAATATTGCGGATCGTGCCGTTGGGCGACCGCCACATCTGCGTCAGACCGAATTCCTTGACGCGCGCCTCGTCCGGCGTGATCGTCGCGCACTTCACGGCGACGCCGTACTTCTTCGTCGCCTCGGCGGAGTCGATCGTAATCTGGTCGCTCGTGCTGTTGCGCGACTCGATCCCGAGATCGTAGTACTTCAGGTCGATGTCGAGATAGGGCAGGACAAGCGTCTCGCGAATCTTCTGCCAGATGATGCGGGTCATCTCGTCCCCGTCCATTTCGACGAGGGGATTCTTTACTGTGATCTTGGCCATGAGCTCCTGGTCGGCAAGCGGTGAGAGGACAAAATGGGAATTATAGCGAGGACCGTGGCGTCTTCAGTGAAGAATGGTCGGGGCGACTGGATTCGAACCAGCGACCTTCCGCTCCCAAAGCGGACGCGCTACCAGGCTACGCTACGCCCCGACTCCCGGTGATTATCCCGTACTACGCGGATGCTGACCGTAAATGAGCGACCGCCCGTCCGGCGGCGCGTCGTGAACTTTGGAGTTGCTGGAGTCACCCCAGGCGAAAGCGGCGGGGTGCAGGCGTGCCCTACGGAACGGCGATCCTGAGCTCCGCCCCATACAGCATCGTCCGATCGTTGTCCTTCGCGAACCACTTCCGCAGGGTAGCCACGTCCTTCTTGACCGCACCCTCGAACACTCGTCGGCCGTTCACCGTGACCCTCACCGGCTTCGTGAAGTCAACCGCATCCGGCGACAGCAGAAGCGTCAAGTCCCGCACGCCGCGAGCCCTCGCGTCGAAGGCGTTGCCGCGACGAACGACATCCACGCGACCGGACGCCTTCTGACGCGCGTACAAGGTGATCCGTCGCCCGGCCGCCACCTCGAAGGCGTTGACATCCTCGAGCGCCGCGTCGGACGCCCGGGCACCAAGCGTGTCAATCACGAGCCACCGGACGCGGTTGTAACGGTCTGTCCGCTCCGTCTCCCACGAGAGCGTGTCCGGATGCGCTACGCGCGTATGCGTCCGGACGAACTCTTCGTACCTGCCGTGCTCGTCAGGCCACCAGCTCGTGTCGTGCCCCGCCTCGGGGTAGACATGCCACGTAATCGCCACGCCGGCCCGCTTCATCATGTCCACGAATGGCGCAACCGACGCGGCGGGATAGAGGGGGTCCCGACCGCCGTTGACGAGAAGCATTGGGCAGTTCACGAGATTGCCAATGAAGAGCTGCCCCTCCACGCCCGTGTCCGGATTGGCCAGCACGGAAGGGTGACCATTGAGCGGGATGCACGCCGACCAGAGCGTCGGCACGCGCATCGCAAGATAGTACGCGCCGGTGCCGCCGTCGGAGATCCCCGTGATGTAGACGTGCGATTCATCCACGTTGAATCCTCGCTTCACCTGGTCCACGAGCGCCAGGATGTTGTCCACCTGATGGCCCCGCCACCACTCGGAGTCCCCCCAGGCCCTCGGTTGAAGAACCAGCTCGTCGGCACTGGGAATCCGATTCGTGGTGAGCGGCCGGGTTGGCTCCCCGCGCAGAGGGTACGGCCGGCTCACACCACCATGTAGCTGCACGCGGAGCGGCCACATCTTCCGCGGGTCGTAGCTGTCGGGCACATACAGCGTGTTGTCCACACCATGGCCACCAACGGTGGTCCGGAGTTCGCGAAAGCCAGGCGCTTCCTTCTGATACGAAGGCCCCGATTTCAGCCGTGCGTACTCGGTGTCGAAATCCGGAGTCTGTGCGGGAAGGGCGGATCCGAGAACAACGCAGACACCGAGGAGAGAGAACGCACAGCGCTTCATGACCGGCTAGATATTACGTCTTGACATCGGTAAAACATTTGTTTTATACATTTGTTTCATTTTGTCATGAAGAAGGTAATCCGCTTCGTCATCCTCCTTCTCGTCGGCTCTGGAATCGGCTACTACGCTTGGCTTCAAAGTCGCCCCCGACCGCTCATCCTCACCGGCATCGTGACCACCCATGATGTCGTGCTCAGTCCGCAGATTGGCGGCCGCCTCGACCAGTTGCTGGTTGTCGAAGGCGACATCGTCCACAAGGGACAGCTCGTTGCCGTTATCGCCTCCGACGAGCTGCGCGAGGAGCAGGTCTTCTATACCGCAACCGCCGAGGGCGCGAGCTCGCAGGTGAGGGAGAGCGAAGCGGCCCTGCGTTTTCAACAGATGCAGACGGCCGATCAAATTGCGCAGGCGGAAGCGACTCTGGCCTCAATCGAATCGCAGAAGCCGGCGGCGGACGCAGAACTCGAGAACGCGCGCTCGGCGTACGATCGGGCCCAGCGGATGTCGACACAAGGCATCTCCACGATCGAACAGCTGGACCAAACCCGCACCGCGTTCGAGGTCGCCAAGTCCAGGCTCACTGCGCTGGGCAGGCAGATCGAGGCGCAGCGCGCGTCGGTGGCCCTTGCCCGTTCCAACGCGGAACAGGTGGCCATCCGGCGCAGCCAGCTCCAGGCTACCCAGCGACAGCAAGCCGCGGCCAACGCCCAGCGGGCCAAGGCCGGCGTACGACTGGCCTACGCCGAGCTTCACGCACCCATCGACGGCATCGTTGACGTGCGCGCGGCACGCCAGGGCGAGGTCGTCACCGCCGGGCAGCCCGTGGTGACGCTCATCAACCTGGACGATCTCTGGGTTCGAGCCGATGTCGAGGAGACCTACGTGGACCGCCTCCGCATCGGCGACACGTTCACGGTGCGGCTCCCCTCAGGTGAGGAACGTCCGGGAACCGTCTTCTACCGTGGCGTTGACGCCGGCTTTGCCACGCAGCGGGACGTGAGCCGCACCAAGCGCGATATCAAGACCTTCCAACTCCGACTGCGCGTGGACAACGCGGATAGGAAGCTCGCGTCGGGCATGACGGCCTACGTGGTCCTGCCGGTCATGTAGGCGAACGTGGAATCGGGAACACGAAACGACATTCTTTTCGCCTCCACGAAACACCGAGACAGAGAGGCGCTGAGGGCACATCGGAAGAAAGTCCTCGGTATCTCGGTGCCTCGGTGCGACGTGGAAGTGAACAGCGTACTGGCCCTACAGTCATGAGAGCCATCGACGTCAGGCAGATCGTGAAGCGGTTCGGCAACTTTACGGCTGTCAACGGCATCAGCTTCGAGGTGGACGAAGGTGAAATCTTCGGCCTCCTCGGCCCCAACGGTGCAGGCAAGTCCACGCTGATCAGGATGCTGACCACGTTGCTCCCGCCAACGGGGGGAACGGCACTCGTCAACGGTTTCGACGTGGTCAAGCAGGCCAACGACGTTCGTCGTTCGATTGGCGTCATTCCGCAGGCGATGACGAGCGACCTCGAGCTGAGTATCGAGGAGAACCTGATCATCTACGCCAAGCTCTACGGCGTGCCGAGGGCGAAGCGCGGGCGGCTGATTCGGGAGCTGCTCGAATCGGTGGAACTGTGGCAGTGGAAGGACAAGCAGGTGCGGAACCTCTCGGGCGGCATGCGGCGGCGCGTGGAAATCGCCCGAGGGCTCGTCCACGAGCCGAGCATCTTCTTTCTTGACGAACCCACCACCGGGCTCGACCCGGTCTCGCGCACGGCGGTCTGGGACATGCTTCGGCGGATCAAGTCCACGAGGGACTTGACGGTGCTCATCACGACCCACTACATGGACGAAGCGGACAAGCTGTGCGACCGGATTGCCATCGTGGATCACGGCCAGCTCGTGGCGCTCGACGCACCGGTGAAGCTCAAGGCCTCGATCCCAGGCAAGAACATCCTCGAGGTCAGCTTCTCGGAGGCGCCGCCAGATTGGAAAGTGCGGGTCGACGCGATGCCCCACGTCGAGAGCGTTGAGGCCACCGACAATATCTTCCGCATCGCTTCCGACAACGGCCCGGCCACGACGCTCGCCCTGATGGCCGCCGCCCAGGCGGCCGGCGTCACCGTGCACTCCCTCTCCGTGCAGAGCACAACCCTGGACGATGTGTTCGTCCACTATACGGGCCGTGCGCTGCGAGACGCCGTTCAGGAGGCGTCGGTCACCGACAGCCCGTTGATGCTGAGGCGGGGGTAGGCCGTGCCGCGGGTCTGGGCGATCGTCGAACGTGAGATGCGCCGGTTCCGGCGCAGCCCTTTCCTGATCATCGTCTCGCTGGTGTTCCCACTGGTTCAGCTCATCGTCCTTGGCTACGCGATGGGCGGCACGGTGAAGCACTTGAAGGTGGGCGTGGTCGATCAGGACCACGGATTGCCAGCCGTCCGGATCCGGGAACTGGCCGGGGCCGTCGCCGCGGGTGCGAACACCTACGACATCGTCCAATACGCCGACCCCGGAGCCGCGCTGGACGACCTTCGCAACGGGCGGATCAACGGTGTGCTCACGATCCCGCCGGAGTTCTCTCGCAAAGTTCTGACGAAGAACGAACCACGCGTCGCCCTCATTCAGGACAACACCGACAACTTCGTGTCCGCCTCGCTCGTCGGCAATCTGGGATCGCTTGTCGCAGTATTCAATGAGCCGGCGACTCCGGTTCGCACCGCCGGCAAGGTGGCGCTCGACGTCGTCGAGGTCTATCCCTACGTGCCGTACATCCAGTACCTCCTGCCGGGTTCGATTTCGATGTCGATCTTCATGATGGTGATGGTTGGCGGCGGGATTATCTATATCGACGACAAGGCCCGGGGTCTACACGAGGGGTATCTCGTCACCCCAATCACGAAACTTGAGCTCATCGCCGGCTTCAACATCTCCGGCACGATCAAGGCCGTGATGTCCGGGCTCACCATCACCGTCATCGGATCGCTCGTGGCCGGCATCCCCGACCCGCTCGACCCATTCCGGCTGGCCCAACTGCTCGTCGTGATCGTCTTCGTGGCCTTCTCACTGATAAGCCTGATGTTCCTGATCATGGTGCGCGTCACGGACCCGCTGATGCCGCGCGCCATCTTCGGCGTGCTCAACACGCTGCTCTATTTCCCGAGCGGCGCGGTGTACCCCACGCAGGGATTTCCCACGTGGATGCAGTACCTCTCGGCCGTCAATCCCTTCACGTACGCCGTGCACGCCTTCAAGAGCCTGCTGCTCAAGAACACGCCGATGACGGCCATCGCCGGTGACCTCGCGTATCTGTTCGTCTTCTCCATCGTTGCCATGTCGGCGGCGACGCTGCTCTTCAAGAGGACGCTCTAGTGCGATGCCTCGTGCCTGGAGGCCTGCCGTGAATAGCACGCCATCAGGGCGTACCGCGCACGAGGCACGGCAGTCCGTACAGCCGGAGGATTCCGAAACACGCGAGCGCCTGCTCGTCGCGGCCACCCGGCTCTTCGCCGACAGCGGCTTCGCGAGGGTGACCATTCGCGACATTTGCCAGGCGGCGCGCGCGAACGTCGCCGCAGTGAACTACCACTTCGACGGCAAGGTCGGGCTCTACACCGCCGTCATGCGGGCGGCAATCCAGACGATGCAGGGGACGACAGAGGAGGCTCGGAGCACTGGAGACGGGAAGCCACCCGAGGAGCAGCTGCGTATCTACGTCCGCGTGTTCATCACGCGTGTGGTGGGCGGGCCGCCTTCGCCGGGCTCCGGCGCGCCAGGGGGCGACACATGGATTCATCAGCTGATGATGCGGGAGATGTCCGACCCGACGCCGGCGCTCGACATGGTCATCGAGCAGGTGATCCGGCCCAGGCTGGCATATCTCTGCGGCATCGTGTCGCAGATCATGGCGTGCGCCAATGATGATCCGCGAGTTTTCCCCTGCGCATTCAGCATCAATGCACAGTGCCTGGCCCTGCTGAATCATCGCGGCGCGGCCCGCGTCAACCCGGCGTTCGCCATGACGCCAGCCGGCATCGAGGCGATGGTGAATCACATCACCGAGTTCTCGCTGGCTGGGCTGTGGGCGGCGGCGAGAACGGCGTGACTACGCGTGCACTCCTGGAGCCTCATGGCCCGTCCTGGCTACGTATTCCACGTAGGACCCTGGATAGAGATGGGGCTGCGCGTCGGTGCCGCTTTCCCCTCCAAGCTCGATGACCCGGTTGCTGAGGCCGCGCAGGAACGCGCGATCGTGCGAGACGAAGAGCATCGTTCCCTCGAAGTCCTTCAGCGCGGAGATCAGCATCTCTTTAGTGGCCATGTCCAGATGATTGGTCGGCTCATCGAGCACGAGGAAATTTGGCGGATCGAGCAGCATGCGCGCCATCGCTAGTCGGGTCTTCTCGCCACCTGACAGCGCGCGAATCTTTTTGTCGATGTCATCGCCGGAGAACTGAAAGACGCCGGCGAGGTTGCGAAGAACACCAATTGACTCGTTCGGGAAGTCCAGCTGGAGCTGCTCCTCGATCGTGAGGTCAGGGTCGAGCAGGTCGAGCGCCTGCTGGGCGAAGTAGCCCATCTTCAAGCTCGCCCCGAGCTTCACTTCCCCTTCGTCCGGGGCCAGCACCCCGGCCACCATCCTGAGCAGGGTCGTCTTGCCGGCCCCGTTCCTGCCCATCACGCACCAGCGCTCGCCACGCCGGATGGTCATGCTCAGATGATCGTGAATGGTGCGACGTCCGTAGCCCTTGGTGACCCCCTCGAGGACGGCCACCTGGTCGCCCGAGCGCGGTGGCGCCCGAAAGTCGAACTTCACCACGCGGCGTTTCTTCGGCAGCTCGATCTTCTCGATCTTGTCGAGCGCCTTGACGCGGCTCTGTACCTGAGCAGCCTTGGCGGCGTGCGCGGCAAAGCGATCGATGAAGCGCTGCTCCTTGGCCAGCATCGCCTGCTGGCGGGCATATGCCGCTTCGCGGTTGGTCTCACGGATGGTGCGCTCGCGCTCGTAGAAGTCGTAATTGCCGGAGTACACCGTGATCTCGCCGCCGTCGATTTCGGCAATGCTCGTCGCGACGCGGTTCATGAACTCACGGTCATGCGAGGTGAGGAGAAGCGCGCCAGGCAGCGACGTGAGGAACGCCTCGAGCCAGATGATCGACTCGATGTCGAGATGGTTGGTTGGCTCGTCCATCAGCAGGACGTCGGGCCGGCCGAGCAGCACACGCGCCATCGCCACACGCATCTTCCAGCCGCCTGACAGCGCACCCACGTCGCCGTCGATTCGCTCTTGGTCGAAGCCAAGACCGGCCAGCACCTCACGCGCCTGCGCATCGAGACCGTAGCCGCCGGCGTGCTCGTACTCCTCTTGCACCTCACCAAAGCGCGCGAGGATGGCGTCCATGTCACCCGTGCGAGCCGGATCACCCATCGCCTGCTGCAGCGACTCGAGCTCGTGGTGGAGACCGCCAAGCCGCCCACTGCCGGCGATCGCCTCGTCGAGCACAGAGCGCCCAGACATCTCCTCGACATCCTGGCGGAAATAGCCGACAGTCAGCCGCTTCGGCACCGAGACATCCCCCTCGTCGGGAGCCTCTTCGCCGACGATCATCCGGAACAGGGTGGTCTTGCCAGCCCCGTTCGGACCCACGAGGCCGACTTTCTCGCCGGGGTTGAGTTGGAACGAAGTATCGACGAACAGAACCTGCTTGCCGTACTGCTTGCTGATGCGCGAAAACGAAATCATGAAATCAGGAGGTCACCTCTGCCTACCAGGACCGCTTCGCCGCCGACCGTGACTCCTGTGATCGTATCCGCAGCCCCCGGCACCACGCCATGGCCCACCGCGGGACCGAACTCGGGCAGCCGCTGCGTCATCCAGGCAAAGCGCAGACCGGACGCGTCCCACTCCAGGTCCACTGGCGTCGACCCGATGCCCAGGCCAAACACGAACCGCGAGGTCCCCGGCGCGATTGTGCCCATGTGCGCGAGGGCGAAGGTGCTGCCGTTCGTCGGATGCCCGGCCATCGGTAGCTCGACACCCGGCGTGAAGATGCGCATCCGGTCGGCCGACAGACCCCGGCCTTCGAGGAATACCGCGAGCTGGTTGCCCGTGAGCGGGTCGCGCGTGAAGACGTCGTAATGGAGGAACGGAAAGGGCATTTTGGAACGATACGCCAAGTTCGGGGATTCCAGCCCCAGACGATGCTATCGTCGTCGTCCGCGGGAACCCTGGCACGCATCTCGCTCACCTTCTGGAGACCGGCAAACGGTCGGATGCCGAGAGGGAGGGTGGGATGGATCGATACACGCTGGCGGATCGCGTTGAAATACTGGAGCACACCGTGGGACAGCTCGAACAACTGCCGGCGAAGGTCGACTCGCTTGGGGCCAAGGTCGACTCGCTCAAGGTCGATGTCGACTCGCTCAAGACCGATGTTGGATTACTGAAGTCTGATGTCGGATTACTGAAGTCCGATGTCGGATCACTGAGGGTGGAGTTTTCGCAATTCCGTACCGAGACGCGAACGGAATTTTCTGCCATCCGGGAAGAGATGCTTCAGCGGATGGCCTGGCTCCACGAGACGTTGATGGCCCGGATGCTGGAGCTCCACGAGATCGTGATGACACGGATGCAGGCGCTCAATGACGCGACCAACACCCGGATCAGCGTCCTCCACGAGGACGTCCTCTCCCGCATCGCCGTCTTGGGCGAACAAATCAGCAACGGCGGCACCAGGCGGCGCCAGAAGCCCTGAGGTCCGGTCTTAACTCCTATGCGCCAGCCGCCGCCCGATGGCGAGGCCGACATGGTAGGCGGCTTCCTGCTGCAGCCAGACTTCGCGCGAGTGATTGTCGACCAGTTCCTCAATCATCGTCCGCATGTCCTCGGACAACGCGGCGGCAATTTGCGCAACAAGCGCCTCCTGGCGCTGGACATCCACCGGCGCGAAGAGCTCATCCTCGTGCAGGGCCAGAAGCAGACGTTCGTACTCCTCCTCGGCAGAGTCCTCGATATCGGAGAACGATGGGAGGAGTCGCTGTCTGCCGTCCAGCTCGATCTTCTCGGCGCAGCGCGTGGCAAGTTCCAGTAGTTCCTCTGAGATGGGCATATGCGTCAGTTGATGTGTCCGATGTGGACAGCCTTGATGTTCAGGTAATCGTCCATGCCGTACTTCGACCCTTCGCGACCGAAGCCCGACTCCTTCATTCCACCGAACGGCGCCATTTCAAACGACACGCTCCCCGAGTTCAGCCCGACCATGCCGAACTCGAGCCGCTCCGCCACGCGCCACGAGCGACGGATATCCTGCGTGTAGAAGTAGGCGGCGAGCCCGACTCTGGTCGAGTTGGCAATCTCGATGGCTTCGTCCTCGCCATGAAACCGAAACAGCGGGGCCACCGGTCCGAACGTCTCCTCCGAGGCCACGCGCATGCTGGTGGTCACGCCGGTGAGCACCGTCGGCGCTACGAACCGACCACCAAGGACGTGGGCGCCGCCACCAAGCGCAGGCCGCGCCCCCCGGCTCCGCGCATCGTCGATGTGGCCGAGCACCTTCTCCACGGCGGCGTCGTTGATGAGCGGCCCAATGGTAACGCCGGCGCGCATGCCATCTCCCACGACCAGCAGTCCCGCCGCTCTTGCCAGCCGCTCGGCGAACTCGTCATAGATCTCGTCCTGCACGAGGATACGGTTCGCACACACGCAGGCCTGACCCGCGTTGCGGAACTTGCTCATCATGAGGCCCGCGATCGCCTGGTCCAGGTCGGCGTCGGCGAAGACGATGAACGGCGCGTTGCCGCCAAGCTCCAGGGTCACCCGCTTCAGCGTCTCGGTTGAACGCCGCATCAGCAGCTTTCCTACGCGGGTCGAACCGGTGAATGACAGCTTGCGTACGTCCCGGCTCGACGTCATCGCCTCGCCGATCGGTCCCGGCTGCCCGGTGACAACGTTGAAGACGCCCGGGGGGAAACCGACTTCCTCCGCGAGAGCCGCGAGCGCCAACGCCGAGAACGGCGTGAGCTCAGACGGCTTGATCACGACGGTACAACCCGCCGCGAGCGCAGGCGCACACTTGCGCGCGATCAGGGCGTTCGGGAAGTTCCACGGAGTAATCGCCGCCACGACGCCAACCGGCTCTTTGAACACCAGGATCCGGCGATCGGAGGTGGGCCCCGGAATCGTGTCGCCGTAGACACGCCTGGCCTCCTCGGCGAACCACTTGAGGAAACTGGCGCCGTATTGGATCTCGCCTCGCGCCTCGGCGAGCGGCTTCCCCTGCTCCGCCGTCATGATCGCCGCGAGATCGTCGATGTGGGTTAGAAGCGCCAGATGGAGAGCATTGAGAAGTTCGCCACGCTTGCCTGCTGGAAGGGTGCGCCACGCAGGGAACGCCGCCGCCGCCGCCGCTATCGCCTGATTCGTTTCAGCACCACCGAGATCCGGCACGTGGCCTACCGTCCCGCCGGTAGCCGGGTTTCGGACCTCGATGCGAGGACCCGATCCGGAATGCCATGCACCACCAATAAACGCCGCTTCGCGGAACAGGAACGAACCGGTGCGCATCATCCAGCCTAATGTTATTTCATGCCCACGTTCCATCTGACCAGGGGCCACTAGATTTCCGAGGCCCGCTTCGCCCGTACCAGAGCAGGCCCCCTGTCGGCCGCCTCTCTCACAAGGAATCCGATCTTGGGATGCGATGCCTCGATGTCAATCTCGAGTCCTTGCTCGCGCAGCTCTTCACTCGTCGTCGGCCCTATGGAGGCAATGACCACGCGTCTCAGTCCTTCGCGAACCGCACTGCCCTGCCGCATCGCATCGGCAACCTGCAGCAGGTGCATGACCTGGGTCGCCGTGGTGAAAATCGCAACGTCTACCTCCCCGCTGACGATGGCCGTGACCGCCGCCTGCAACGGCGCGAGGTCATCGGGCAGCGAATACCGATACACCGGCACTTGGACAACGCGCACGCCGCGCGCCTTCAGGCCGTCGAGCAGAGCCGCCGGCGACGTCCCGTACTCCTGAACCGCCATCCGTAATCCCTCCAGGGCTCGGGTTCCAACCGCATCGAGCGCGGCCAGAAGCTCCCTCCACGTGTTCGGCTCCGGGGCCGTGATCCACGGAGCGAGACCAAGCTCCCGTAATACGGCAAGCGGTTTGGGCCCGCGAGCGACGATTCGGGTCCGCGCCAGCGCCGCCACGAATGACTCCCGACCGCCATCCCCGTCCACCACGGCGAGAAGAGCACGCAGTCCCACGCCCGTCAGGAACACGACCACGTCAAAATCGCCCCTCCTCAGGCGGTCGGCGAACGCGCGCGCCTCGACGTTGGCTTCAATTGGGACCTCTCGGAGCGCTGGCGCCGACTGCGGGCGCCCACCGAAGGTGGACACGAGAGTGGCCATCTCCGTTGAGCGACGGCTCTCGAGAATAAGAACGCGAAGATTCTGGAAACTGGGGGATGGCATGGAAAAGGCCGGGCCTGCTCAGCAGGCCCGGCCTCAGGAGGATATCGCAGACTAGAGATCCGAACCTACCGCTCGCCGTGCAGGTACGCCTCTTCGCCGTGCTGCGAGATGTCGAGACCTTCCACCTCTTGCTCATCCGTGGCGCGCAACGGAATGAAGAGGCCGATGATCTTCAGGAGTACGAAGCTCACCACGAAGCTATAGACGATGACCGCGCCAATCGCCGTCGCCTGAGTCACGAGCTGACCCGGATTGCCGTACATCGCGCCGTCGGCCAGGCCGTTCAGCGCCTTCTGCGCGAAGATCCCCGTGAGAAGCGCGCCGACCGTGCCGCCCACACCGTGCGCGGCAATCACGTCGAGCGAGTCGTCCAGCGACGTCTTGGCTCGAATCATCAGAGCGAGATAGCTCGGAATCGCCGCAATCGCGCCGAGCGCGATGGCACTCATCGGACTGATGAAGCCTGCAGCCGGCGTCACCGCCACCAGGCCGACCACGATCGCCGTGGCCGCACCCACCGCGGTCGGCTTGCCCGAGCGCAGAATGTCGAGGATCGTCCAGACGAGCAACGTCGCGGCCGGCGCCAGCATCGTCGTCGCGAACGCGAGTCCGGCGATTGGACTGGCAGCCAGTGCGCTGCCGGCATTGAACCCGAACCACCCAAACCACAAGAGGCCGGCGCCGAGGAGCACGAAGGGCACGTTGTGGGGAAGGAGGGACGAGGATGGGTACTCCTTCCGTTTGCCGACCGCGAGCACGGCCGCGAAGGCCGCCACGGCGGCGTTCACGTGGACGACCGTGCCGCCGGCGAAGTCGAGTGCGCCCA
>JAKFXY010000058.1:0-11533 GCA_021731165.1 Acidobacteriota bacterium
CTACCCCACCGACAAGCTGCGCGCCCTGCACCACTTGAACGAGACCGCGTCCCGCGGCGAGTTCGCGACCGGCATCATCTACGTCGAGCCGGACAAGCAGGATTTTATCGACATGCTCGGCGTCGTAGACGAGCCGCTGGCGTTCCTCCCCGACTCGAGAACCCGCCCCGGCAAGGCGGCGCTTGACGAGATCATGGAGAGCTTCCGCTGAACAGCTACCTGCCCGTCGCCGTCTATCTCGGGGTGATTGTCGCCTTCGGCGTCGTGTCGCTGGCGGCGGCGCGCCTGCTCAGCCCCCAGCGGCCGTTTTCCTCGAAGCTCAAAAGCTATGAGTGCGGCGCCGATCCGGTGGGGGATGCCTGGGTGCAGTTCCCCGTCGGCTTCTACCTCGTGGCGCTCGTCTTCATCGTCTTCGACGCGCTCGCCGTGTTTCTCTTCCCGTGGGTGCTGACGCTGCGAACGCTCGGCGCCTGGGGCCTGGGAGCGATGCTGATCTTCCTCGCCATCCTGTCGCTCGGGTGGGCCTACGCGTACAGGGAGCGCATCCTCGAGTGGCAGTAAAGCCGCCCGTCCCGGTGATCCCGGCTCCAATTTGGAGAAACTTCAAGGATCTTCAGGAGTACGAGGAGCACCGTCAGCGACGTCCAGAGGGCGACAAGCACTCGTCGCTTTTTGAATCGATCACCGAGGGGATCCACAGTTTTCCCGGTGGCTTCGTCGTCACGACTCCGGCGGACGCGTTCCTCAACTGGGCCCGGAAATCGTCGGTCTGGCCGGTCACGTTCGGCCTCGCCTGTTGCGCCATCGAGATGATGGCGACTTTCTGTTCACGATTCGACGTCGAGCGCCTCGGCATGGTGCCCTGGGCCTCGCCCCGCCATTCGGACCTGATGATCGTGTCTGGCACGGTGACCATCAAGATGGCGCCCATGCTCCTGCGCATCTACGACCAGATGCCGGATCCGAAGTGGGCGGTGTCGATGGGCTCGTGTTCCAACTCCGGCGGTCCCTTTCGCCACGGCTATCACGTCGTGAAAGGGGTGGACCGGGTCATCCCGGTGGACGTGTACGTGCCAGGCTGCCCGCCTCCGCCGGAATCGCTCCTCAACGGGCTCCTGCTCCTCCAGGAGCAGATTTCGCATTTCAAACGCACCGGCGTTCGCGCCGATCCGAATCCCAAGGTCGATTGAAGCCGTGAGCTACGAGCAGGCCAGAACCCTGATCGGCGAGCGCTTCACGAGCGCTCAGGTTGACCCTGGCACGCCCGAGCGCCGAAGCCTTGGCGAAGGCGGTCCGCTCGTCGTCACCCTGCCCGCAGACCAGTGGTTGCCCTTCGCGACGTTCGCGAAGGAGACGCTCGGCTGCCGCTTCTTCTCGTTCCTCACGGCGGTGGACTGGAAGGATCAAGGAATCGACGTCCTCGCCCGGCTCGACAATCTCGATACGACCGTGTCGGTGACCATGAAGACGCGTCTGGCCGCTGGGGTATCACAGTGCGACTCGCTCGCGCCGGTCTACCGCGGCGCCAACTGGATGGAACGCGAGTGCTACGACATGTTCGGCATCCGCTTCGACGGGCACCCGGATCTCCGGCGCATTCTGCTGGCGGATGACTGGCAAGGCTATCCCCTTCTGAAGTCGTACGCGGTGGACACGCCGTATCCCCCCTACAGATGACCAGCGCCACCGGACCGACGGTCGTGGAACTCGACTACGCCGGGGGCGAGCGGCTGACCATGAACATGGGGCCGCAGCATCCGTCGGCCCACGGTGTCTTCCGCGCGATTCTGACGCTCGAAGGCGAGACGGTGGTGGGCGTGGACGCCGTCATTGGGTACCTGCACCGCTGCCACGAGAAGCTCGCCGAGACGCTCACCTACGCGCAGTACCCGTCCATCGCCTCCAAGACCGACTACGTCGCGGCGATGACGAGCGAGTTCGCCTATGTGATGGCCGCCGAGGCGATCGGCAAGATCGAGGTACCGAAGCGGGCGCAGTACCTGCGAGTAATCACCGCGGAGCTGCAGCGGGTCGCCTCACACCTGCTCTGGCTCGGCACGTGGTGCATGGACATGGGCGGCGCCCTGGGCGGCGGCGCCACGATTTTTCTCTACTGCATCCGCGAACGCGAGATGGTTCTCGATCTGTTCGAGAAGCTCGTCGGCGCTCGGCTGCTCTACGGGTTCTTCCAGGTCGGCGGCGTGCGGTATGACATCCCCGAGGGGTGGGCGCAGAGCTGCCGCGACACGATCGACCAGATCGAACAGCGCGTCGGCGAATACGAGCAGCAGCTCGAGGAGAACCCCTTCTTCCTCGCGCGGGCGCAGAACGTCGGTGTCATCTCGCGAGAGCTGGCCGAGGACGTGGGCATCTCGGGGCCGCTGCTTCGCGGTTCGGGCGTGAACTACGACCTGCGTCGCGCACAGCCCTACTCCTCGTATGAGGACTTCACCTTCGCGATTCCCGTGGAAACGGCCGGCGACTGCTTCGCCCGTTACCGGGTGCGAATGGCGGAGTTCCGCCAGGCCATCTCCATTGTTCGCCAGGCGCTCGACCGCCTGCCCAATGGGCCGATCTCCTCGCGGCCCGGACTGAAGTCCGTGGCCCAAACCCGGATCCCGAAGGGCGAGCACTACGCGCGCGTCGAAGGTCCGCGCGGCGAAGTCGGTTGTTATCTCGTCGCCGACGGCAGCGCCAAGCCGTACCGCATGAAGTGGCGGGGCGCGTCGTTCTCGAATCTCGCGGTGCTCCCGTTCATTATTCCTGGACACAAGGTTGCCGACGTCGTGGCCATCATGGGGTCGGTGGACCCGGTGTTCGGAGAAGTGGACCGCTGATGGCCGAGATGCTGCCGGGGTGGCTGCTCCCCATCGTCGCGCCGTTCATCGTGCTGAACGTGGTGGTCGGCATGGTGACCTACGTCACGCTCCTCGAACGGAAGTTCGCGGCGCGCATGCAGTCGCGCATCGGTCCCTACCGCGTGGGGTACCACGGGCTGCTCCAGCCGATCGCCGACGCCCTCAAGCTGATGATGAAAGAGGACATCGTGCCGACGGCGGCCGACCGGCCGATCTACAACCTGGCGCCGATCGTCTTCCTCATCCCCTGCATGCTCATCTTCGCGACGCTGCCGTTTGCCCCTGGGCTGGGCGTCGCCGACCTCAACATCGGGATCCTGTTCTTCATCGCCGTCTCGTCAATGGAGATTGTCGGCCTGTTCATGGCCGGCTGGGGGTCGAACAACAAGTACGCCCTGCTTTCGGCGATGCGCGCGGTGAACCAGATCATTTCCTACGATCTGCCGTACATCTTTGCCGCGCTCGTCCCGGTGATGCTCGCCGGATCGCTCAAGCTCTCGGACATCGCCGTGGCGCAGGAAGGCTTCATCCACTGGTTCGTCTTCTACCCGGTCATCGGCCAACTCGCGTTTCTCGCCTTCATCGTGGCGACGCTCGCGGCGGAGAACCGCGTGCCGTTCGACATTCTCGAGGCTGAGTCCGAGCTCGTGGCCGGGTTCAGAGTCGAGTACTCGGGGATGAAGTTCGCGCTCATTCAACTCGGCGAGTATGCGCACATGGTCGGCTCGTCCTTCCTTGCCGCGCTGCTCTTCCTCGGAGCCTGGGATGGGCCAGGACCCGAGTGGCTCGGGCCAGCCTGGTTCCTGCTCAAGGCCATCTTCATCTTCCTGCTCGTGACCTGGATCCGCTGGAGCTTTGTCCGGATCCGCGTGGACCAGATTCTCGCGCTCTCCTGGAAGGTCCTGCTGCCAGCCACGCTCGTCTTGCTCATCTGCACGGCGACCCTCGTCGTCTGGAGGACCAGTGGCGGTATCTAAGCCTTCGGAAGGCTCAGGACAGGTTCGGCCCAGCTCGGGGTTTTTCCCCCCGTTGATGGCGGTACTCCGCGCCATGCGGATCACCTTCATCAACCTGTTCCGCAAGCCGGTCACGGTGCACTACCCGACCACGGTGCGGCCGTACCCCGAGCGATACCGCGGGCTGCTCGCGCTGGTCTACGAGAAGGACACGGGCGAGGAAGCCTGCATCGGCTGCCGCCTCTGCGAGTTCGTCTGCCCACCAGCGGTGATCAAGGTGGAGATGCTGAAAAGCGAAAAGCGGAACTACGCCAAAGCGTTCTCCCTCGAGCTCTATGCGTGCGAGTTCTGCGAGCTGTGCGTGCAGGTCTGCCCGACCGACGCCATCGTGATGATGAAGTCCTTCGACATGGCCACGGCCGACCGCCGGGACATGTTGCTCGACAAGGACCGGTTGCACGCGATCGGCCTGCAGTACGAGCAATCGTGGGCCACCGGAAACCGGCTTCGGGACATGCAGGGGCCGCCCAAGATGGCCCGCACGGAGGCAGCCCACGCCAAACCCGAGGAAGCCGCGGTCGCAGCCGGGAAGCCTGCCGGGGACGCCGCATGACCGGCGAAGTCATCGCCTTCTGGGCGCTCTCCGCGATGCTGGTCGTGTCGGCGTTCGCGGTCGTCCTCTCGCCGAATCTCTTCCACGCCGTCCTCTGGCTCGCCCTGGCGCTCACGGGCACCGCGGGCATCTTCCTGCTGCTCGACGCCGAGTTCCTGGCGGCCGTTCAGTTGCTCCTCTACGCGGGCGGCATCATCACCATCGTCGTCTTCGCGATTGTGGTCACGGAGCGGCTCGTCGGCGAGCGGATCACGCAGACCAATCGCCGTATCGGAGCGGCGGCGGGTGTCTCCCTTCTGCTGCTCGGCCTCATCGTGAACACGCTGTGGAACCAGCCGTTGGCGACGGTGAAGGCGTCGATGTCCTCGGCCGACCTGACGAAGGACGTGGGCGAGAGCGTGCTGACCCGTTTCGTGCTCCCATTCGAGCTGCTCGCGCTGCTGATGCTCGTGGCAATGCTGAGCGCCATCTACTTCGCAAGGCCTGAAGAGTAGTCATGGGGCTGGCACACTACCTCACGCTCGCGGCCACGCTCTTCTGCATCGGGTTGTTCGGCGTGGTGACACGCCGGAACACCATCGGCATCCTGCTGGGCATCGAGCTGATGATGAACGCCGTCAACATCAACCTGGTTGCCTTCGCCCGCTTCAGCGGCAGCGTCCCTGGCATGGTGTTCACGGTCTTCACGATCTGTGTCACCGTGGCGGAAGCTGCACTCGGCCTCGCCATTGTCATCCTCCTCTTCCGCGTGCGCCGGACAGTGTCCGCGGATCACCTGGACCTGTTGAAGGGATGACGACCGACGCTGCCGGACTCGCGCTCCTCTCGCTGCTCTTGCCGGCGATCTCGTTTCTGCTCCTGGGTGTCGTGGCACCGTTCCGGCGGACGGGGCGTCCTGCCGCGTGGCTGTCGATCCTGTTCGCGGCCGGAGCGTTCGGCGCGGCCGTTCTGGCATGCCGTGCGCAGGGCATCGCAGGCGAGCCGACTCGGCTCATCTGGAACTGGCTGCCGTCAGAGGGGCGCGCGCTCGCCACGATTGGCGTGCTCGTTGATGCCGACTCGACGATCATGCTCGTCCTGGTCACACTCGTTGCGCTACTGGTGCAGCTCTACTCGATCGGGTACCTGAGCGACGAGCCGGCCACCGCCCTCGGCCGCTACTACACCTATCAGTCGCTCTTCGCCTTCTCGATGATGGGGCTGGTGCTCTCGCCGAATTTCCTGCAGCTCTTCATGTGCTGGGAGCTCGTGGGACTCTGCTCCTACCTGCTGATCGGCTTCTGGTACCGCAAACCCGAGGCCGCGCGGGCTGCCGTCAAAGCGTTCTGGACGACAAAGGCCGGCGACGTGGGCCTGCTGATTGGGATCGTGCTGCTCTGGCGACAGGCCGGTACCTTCGACCTGACCGACATGCGAGCCATGGTCGAAAGCGGCGCGCTGCCAGTGGCCGGGCTTTCGCTCATCACCTTCTGCATCTACCTCGGTGCCATGGGCAAGTCGGCGCAGTTCCCGCTTCACGTCTGGCTGCCGGATGCGATGGAAGGCCCGACGCCGGTATCAGCCCTGATTCATGCCGCGACGATGGTGACGGCGGGCGTCTACTTGCTGCACCGCACCTCCTGGCTCTTCGCGCTGACGCCGGATGTGTTGCTCATCGTCGCCTGGATCGGTGCGTTCACGGCGCTCCTGGCGGCGGTACTCGCCTGCGTGCAGGACGACATCAAGCGCGTGCTTGCCTACTCCACCGTGTCGCAGCTCGGGTACATGATGGCGGCCATCGGCGCCGGTCTCTCGGCCGCCGGCTTTTTTCACCTGCTGACGCACGGTGTGTTCAAGGCGCTGCTCTTCCTTGGCGCGGGAGCGGTGATCCACGGCGTCGGGAGCAATGACCTCTCCCGGATGGGTGGGCTTGCCCGCAAGATGCCGCAGACGGCGCTCCTGTTCATCATCGGTACGCTCTCGCTCGCGGGCATCCCACTCTTCGGTGGTTTCCTCTCGAAGGAAGAGATCCTCGGCGCCGTGTGGGCTCACGGCCTCGTGGGTCCGTTCATCTTGCTGATGCTGGTCGCGTTCCTGACGGCGTTCTACATGTTCCGCGTGGTGTTTCTCGCGTTCTTCGCGGGCCCGGTGCCCGTGAGTGTGGCCTCGTCGGGTTCGCCGGCGCACGTGAAAGCGTCCGCGGCTCACGATTCGCACGCGCACGGCCATTCGCACGAACACGATCCGCCCGCGACGATGCTCCTGCCGTTGTGGACGCTGGGACTACTCTCGTTGGCCGTCGGGATCTACTTCACGCTCATCGCGCACGCGCTTCCGGTGGGCGAGGCTGAGCATGCGATTGAAGCGCCGGCATGGCTGACGCCGAGCGCGGTCGGCGTGGCCGTGGCCGGAATACTCCTGGCCTGGCTCACCTATCAGCGCCGCGCGATTGACGCCGCCAGCCTGGCGGGGATGTTCGGCCCAATCCGCAGCGCCGCGCTTGCCAAGTTCTGGATCGATGACATCTTCACCTTCACCTTCGATGTGGTGCTCCTCGGCTTCTCGCGGCTCGTTGGCTGGGTGGACCGCTACGTCGTGGACGGGCTGCTCAACGTCGTGAGTGCCTGGACGCTGACCGCGGGCGACCGGCTGCGAATGATACAGACCGGGCGGGCGCAGGATTACGTCTACGGCGTCGCGGTGGGGCTCTTGATCCTGGTGCTCTGGATGCGGTGGGCCCTCGCGTGACCGGCTTTCCCGTGCTCTCCGTGATGACCTGGGCGCCGTTTGTGGCGGCGCTCATCGTGATGTTCTTCGCGCGCCACAAGCCGCTGCTGGTGCGGTGGGTGTCGCTCGCCGGCGCCACCGTCTCACTGGTGGCGTCACTGTGGGTCTACTGGGAGTACGACCAGGCGGTGGCCGGCTTCCAGTTCCACGAGACGCTCTCGCTCGTGCCCCAGCTCGGGATCTCGTATTTGCTGGCCGTGGATGGCATCAGCGTGCTGATGTGCGTGCTGACCTCCATCATCATCTTCGCCGGCGTCTTCGCTTCGTGGACCGTGAAGGAGCGTGGCCAGGAGTTCTACGCACTGCTCCTCCTGCTCGTCACCGGCGTCTACGGCGTCTTCGTCTCGCTGGATCTCTTCGTCTTCTTCCTCTTCTACGAGATTGCCGTGCTGCCGATGTACTTGCTCATCGGCATCTGGGGCTCGTCCGGGTACGTGCAGCCGCAGGGGATCTTCGGGTGGGCGTTCGGGCGAACCGGCGTCGGCTCGAAGGAGTACGCAGCGATGAAGCTGACCCTCTATTTGCTGTTCGGGTCGGCGTTCATCCTCGTGGGGATTCTGGCGCTCTACGTGGCGGGTGGTTCGCGCACCTTCTCGTTCCTCGATTTCCAGGCGATGACGTTCGACCCCACGCTGCAGTCGTGGGTCTTCCTCGCCTTTTACGTCGGGTTCGGCATCCTCGCCGGTATCTGGCCCTTGCACACCTGGTCGCCGGACGGCCACGCGTCGGCGCCCACCGCCGTATCGATGCTGCACGCCGGCGTGCTGATGAAGCTCGGCGCCTACGGTGTCGTGCGGCTCGGCATGGGGCTGCTGCCAGACGGCACGCACCAGTGGGCATGGCTCGTCGGCGGCATCGCCTGCGTCAACATCGTCTATGGCGCGTTGAGCGCGATGGCGCAGAAGGACTTGAAGTACGTCATCGCGTACTCGTCGGTATCCCACATGGGAGTGGTAATGCTCGGCGCGGCGACCCTGACGGTGGCGGGGCTGAACGGGTCGGTCTTCCAGATGTTCGCGCACGGGATCATGACCGGCCTCTTCTTCGCGCTGGTCGGCCTCATCTACGAGAAGACGCACTCGCGGGCGATCTTCACGATGGGCGGCTTCGGCACGATGATGCCGGGCATCGCGACGGCGTTCACGATCGGCGGCCTCTCCTCGCTCGGGCTTCCAGCGACGGCCGGCTTCGTGGCCGAGTTCCTGACCTTCCTGGGCGCGTGGAGTTCGGACCACCGCTGGTGGTTGTTTCCAGGCGTCGTCGGCGCGTTTCTGACCTCCATCTATGTGCTGCGCGTCGTGAGACAGATTTTCTGGGGAACCAAGAGCGAGGACCCGCACTTCCAAAACCTCCCCGATGCCGTAGGTACCGAGTGGGTGGCGCTCGGAATATTGGTGTTCGTGCTCGTGCTCTTCGGCGTGGCGCCCTGGATTGCGATCGCGCCGGTGGATACGGCCACGGTTCCGCTCCTGATGCGACTGGCGGGACGGTGACGCGATGAACTTCAACCTCGCCATGCCGCTGGCCGTCGAACTGTCGCTCGCGGCGCTTGCTGTGCTCGTGCTCGTCACCGGGCTGATTGAGGGCACGTCGCGGAGCTCATCGGCCGTCAATGCGCGTCGCGGTGCGGGCTGGCTCACATTCATCGGGCTCGTCGGCATCCTGGGGCTGACGTTCCTGGCCGACGAAGGCGCGTCGCTTTTTGGCGGCTCGTTCGTGCAGGACGGCCTTGCCCTCTTTGCCAAGAAGCTCTTCGTCGGATCGGCTGCGCTCAGCGTGCTCGGCACGCTGACGTTGCGGCAGAGCGCGTTCAGCCGGCGCGGCGCCGAGTATCACTTCGCGCTTCTCATGGCGCTTCTCGGGATGCTGGTCCTGGCGTCAGCCCGAGACCTGATCCTGTTGTTCGTGGCCTTCGAGTTGATGTCGATTCCGCTCTACCTGCTGACCGGATTCATGAAGCGCGACGCCGTGGCCCCTGAAGCCGCGCTCAAGTTCTTTCTCGTCGGCACCGTGTCGGCCGCGGTGATCGCCTACGGCATGTCGTTTGTCTACGGGGCGACGGGGACAACGTCGATCGACGCGATTCCGCAGGCCGTTGCCAGCGGCCAGCCGATCGCGATGCTTGGAATGGCGCTACTCCTGGCGGGGCTCGGCTTCAAGATCGCGGCCTTCCCGTTCCACATGTGGGCGCCTGACGCCTACGAGGCGGCAAGCACGCCGTTCGTGGGATGGCTCTCGGTGGCGCCCAAGGCAGCGGGCTTTGTCGCCATCATCCGGCTCTATATCGAGGGCGCCGGCGTCGCGAGCCATGTCTGGATGCCGGTCCTCGCCACGCTGGCCGGCATGACGATCATCACCGGGAATCTCCTGGCGATCCCGCAGACGAACATCAAGCGACTACTCGCCTACTCAGGGGTCGCGCACATCGGTTACATGCTCATTGGGATTGCGGCGCTCTCGAGCGACGGCGTGGCGATGGTGCTCTTCTACCTCGTGGCGTATCTCTTCGGCAACATGGGCGTATTCATGATCGTGGAGGTTGTCTCGCGCTCAGCGAAGTCCGACGACATCGACGCCTATCGTGGCCTGGCGCAGCGCTCGCCGCTTCTCGCATTGGCGATGCTCGTCTTCCTGCTCTCGCTCGGCGGCATACCGTTCGTGGCAGGCTTCTGGGCCAAGCTCTACGTCTTCTGGGCAGCCATCGAGCAGGGAATGTACGGACTGGTCTTCCTCGGGGCGGTCCTGACTGTCGTCGCGCTCTACTATTACCTGCTCGTCGCGCGCCAGATGTACATAGAAAAGCCTGAACGGGCCGACCCTGTCCCTGTGCCCGGGCCACTTGGTGCGGTCATTTTTGTCTGCGTCCTCGGCGTGGTGGGAATGGGTATCTACCCGGCGCCATGGGTGGCCGCGGCAATGCGCGTGGCGGCAAGTCTATTTTCCTAGCCAGCGGTTGGCTTCCTCTTTTCCCAGGCGACGAAGCGAGTGTAATCGCACAGTTTCGTGGCGCCGGAACGTGGAGACGCGGGGGAGTAATTTTGAGCTGGACGGTCGCTCCACCGGAAATCTTCCTTACCACGAAGAGCGGGATTTTTTGTGCGGAAATGCCTTCAGGAATTTCAATTCGCGGCGCTTGACACGTCGGCGCCGACGTGCCAGGATTCCACGGTTTCAATCCAGTTTTCGGGCTAGGGCTTAAGGAGGTCCAATGGCATCGAAGTCAACAATCTCTCGTCGTCGCGTGCTGAAGGGCGCGGGCATCGCGGCCGTCGGCGGCGGGGCGACAGCCCTGCTCAGTGGTAGCAAGCTGGCCGCTCAGGGTGGAGCACCTGCAATTGCTACGAACAACCAGGCCGGGCGAAAGTTCAAGGCGTTCGTGAAATCGGGCCCCGCCCTCCCAGACGTGGTCGAGCTCACGGCGCGTGGGCTTGTTGGTAACCAGGTACTGCTCCGCGTCGAAGCGTCACAGACCTGCTACACCAGCGTTGATCAGGTCTTGATCGCGGGTACCCCTGCCAATAACGCGTCTATCGTCGGTCACGGCGGCGTCGGCATTGTCGAAGCCATCGGTCCGCAGGTCGTGAGCGCCCGGGTGGGTGACCGCGTCATCGTCAACCTGCACGCCGCGTGCGGACGGTGCTTCAACTGCTTGAACATGCGTTCCGACAAGTGTCGGTCCGGCGCAGGCAACCCGCAGCAGCCCATCGCCACGATGGGGAATAACACACCGGTCTTCGGGCGCACGGGCACGATGTCAGAGCTGGCGATCACCGGCGAAGAGATGTGCACGTCGCTCTTCAGCCCAAGTGTGTCGGCAGCGGAGATCTCGATGCTCACCTGCGTGGGCGGCTGCGGTCTCGGGATGACAATGACGAACATCCATGTCGAAGCGGCATCCGATGTGGTGGTCTTCGGCGGCGGGCCCGTGGGCCTCGCGGCGGTCCTCGGCGCCAAGGTCAAGGGCGCCTCGAAGATCATCCTCGTCGAACCGATTCAGTACCGGCGCGAGCTCGGCATGAAGCTGGGCGCGACCCACGTGGTGGATCCGAATCAGTTCAAGACCCGCACGCCTATCCCGAACGCGGGCGGCACCAGCGACCACTTCAAGGACGCTCTCGTCGATCACCTGCGGGAGATGACGAAGGAGAATCACGATCGTGTCTGGGCGGGAGCTGGCCGGAACGGCCCGCACCACGTGCTCGAAGCGGTCGGCGGCGACAAGATCAAGCCGAAGAGCCACCCGCAGGGACCGGACCCGACCGGCGTCACCGTGCTCAATCAGTGCTGGGAGCTCGGTTCCTCCATCGGGTCGATCGTCACCTGCAGCGTCGGTCAGCCGA
>JAKFXY010000058.1:11633-19424 GCA_021731165.1 Acidobacteriota bacterium
GGCGACAAGATCAAGCCGAAGAGCCACCCGCAGGGACCGGACCCGACCGGCGTCACCGTGCTCAATCAGTGCTGGGAGCTCGGTTCCTCCATCGGGTCGATCGTCACCTGCAGCGTCGGTCAGCCGAACAACGCGTTCGTGCAGATCCCGGCGGCACAGTGGGCGGACGGCGCGAAGCATCATTGGCCCGGCACGGGTGGGGGCACCAACGATCGGCGTGACTCCCCGCGCTACGTCAGGCTGATGGAGACCGGGCAGATCAACTTCAAGGCGCTGGTCGGGAAGACGTATCCCCTGAGCCAGACCCGCGAAGCCTACCAGGTCTGCGCGGATCGCGAAGTCATCTCGACGGTCGTGCTGCCAAACACCTAGGCAGCACTGCGTTCGACCGCACGAGCGAGGCGTTTACGCGGCGATCACCGCTTGGTGGTCGCCGCGTTTTTTTTGCCATCCACAGGCAGGGGTTGAGACAACTGAATCGAAGCCCTGCGAACCGCCGACAAAGCTCCTTTCAGCGATTACTTGTTCTTGACACCAGCGGTGGAGACGTGCAAGAGTACCGCGCTTTCACTCCACCTTCCGGACTGAGGAGGTCCAATGGCATCGAACTCAACTCTCTCTCGTCGGCGTGTGCTGAAGGGCGCGGGCATCGCGGCCGTTGGCACAGGGGCGACTGCCCTGCTCAGTGGCAACAAGTTGGCCGCTCAGGGTGGTGCACCAGCAATTGCCACGAATTCCCAGGCCGGGCGGAAGTACAAGGCCTTCGTAAAATCCGGCCCTGCCCTCCCGGAAGTGGTCGAGCTCACGGCGCGTGGGCTCGTGGGTAATCAGGTCCTGCTCCGCGTCGAAGCGGCCCAGACTTGCTACACCAGCGTGGACCAGGTTTTGATCGCGGGCACCCCTGCCGGCAACGCGTCCATCGTGGGTCACGGCGGCGTCGGCATTGTCGAAGCCATCGGTCCGCAGGTGGCCAGTTGCCGGGTGGGTGACCGCGTCATCCTCAACTTGCACGGCGCGTGTGGCCGGTGCTTCAATTGCCTGAACATGCGGTCCGATAAGTGCCGGAGCGGACAAGCTGGACCCCAACAGCCGATCGCCACCATGGCGAACGGCACGCCGGTCTTCGGGCGTACCGGCGCGATGTCGGAGTTGGCGATCACTGGTGAGGAGATGTGTACGCCTCTCTTCAGCCCGAGTGTATCGGCAGCGGAGATCTCGATGCTCACCTGCGTGGGCGGCTGCGGTCTCGGGATGACAATGACGAACATCCATGTCGAAGCGGCATCCGATGTGGTGATCTTCGGCGGCGGGCCCGTGGGCCTCGCGTCGGTCCTCGGCGCCAAGGTCAAGGGCGCCTCGAAGATTATCCTCGTCGAACCGATTCAGTACCGCCGCGAGCTCGGCATGAAGCTGGGCGCGACGCACGTGGTCGATCCGAATCAGTACAAGACGCGTGCGCCTATCCCAAATGCTCAGGGTAACGGTGACCGCTTCAAGGACGCCCTCGTCGATCACCTGCGGGAGATGACAAAGGAGAATCACGATCGGGTCTGGTCGGGGGCCGGCCGGAACGGCCCGCACCACGTGCTCGAAGCCGTGGGTGGCGACAAGATCAAGCCGAAGAGCCACCCGCAGGGACCGGACCCGACCGGCGTCACCGTGCTCAATCAGTGCTGGGAGCTCGGTTCCTCCATCGGGTCGATCGTCACCTGCAGCGTCGGTCAGCCGAACAACGCGTTCGTATCACTGCCGGCGTCCCAGTGGGCGGACGGCGCGAAGCACCATTGGCCCGGCACGGGCGGGGGCACCAACGATCGGCGTGACTCCCCGCGCTACGTCAGGCTGATGGAAACCGGGCAGATCAACTTCAAGGCGCTGGTCGGGAAGACGTATCCCCTGAGCCAGACCCGCGAAGCCTACCAGGTCTGCGCGGATCGCGAAGTCATCTCGACGGTCGTGCTGCCCAACGGCTAGGGTGTTGTAGCTCCTCGTTCAACCACACGAGCGAGGCGTTTGCGCGGCGATCACCATCCGGTGGTCGCCGCGTTTTTTTGTCTGTGCGGTCACATCTGTGACGACTGGCGTGGGAAAGTAGCGCGCTTTCACTCTCCGTTCCGGACTGAGGAGGTCCAATGACATCGAGTTCAACAATCTCTCGCCGTCGCGTGCTGAAAGGCGCGGGTATCGCGGCCCTCGGCAGCGGGGCGACCGCCCTGCTCAGTAGTAGCAAGCTGGCCGCTCAGGGTGGAGCACCTGCAATTGCCACGAACAACCAGGCCGGGCGCAAGTTCAAGGCGTTCGTGAAGTTCAGCAAAGACCTCCCGACAGTGGTCGAAGTGACGGCCCGCGGGCTTACCGGAAACCAAGTGCTACTCCGCGTTGAAGCAGCTCAGACCTGCTATTCCAGCACTGACCAGGTCCTGCTGAACGACGAGCGAATCCCGACCACGAACGCGTCCATCGTGGGTCACGGCGGCGTCGGCGTCGTCGAGGCCGTCGGTCCGCAGGTGATGAGCACCCGGGTGGGTGACCGCGTCATCCTCAACCTGCACGGTGCGTGCGGCCGGTGCTTCAATTGCCTGAACATGCGATCCGACAAGTGTCGGAGCGGGCAGGCCGGCCCCCAGCAGCCGATCGCCACGATGGCGAGTGGCGCTCCTGTGTTCGGCCGGACCGGCGCGATGTCGGAGCTGGCGATCACCGGTGAAGAGATGATCACCCCCCTGTTCTACCAGGGCGTGTCACCAGCGGAGATTGCAATGCTCACTTGTGTGGGCGGCTGCGGTTTGGGCATGACGATGACGAATTGCCCCGTCGACGTGGCGTCCGACGTGGTGATCTTCGGCGGCGGGCCCATCGGGCTCGCGTCTGTCATGGGCGCCAAGCTGAAGGGCGCGTCGAAAATTATCCTCGTCGAACCGATCCAGTACCGGCGCGAGCTCGGGATGAAGCTGGGCGCGACGCATGTGGTCGATCCGAATCAGTTCACGACACGTACGCCGATTCCGAATGCGGGTGGCAACAGCGACCATTTCAAAGATGCGCTGGTTGACCATTTGCGGGAGCTGACCAAGGAGAATCACGATCGGGTGTGGTCGGGGGCCGGCAGGAATGGCCCGCATCACGTCATCGAAGCCGTCGGCGGAGACAGGCTCAAGCCGAGGAATCAGCCACAAGGGCCGGACCCGACTGGCGTGACCGTGCTGAATCAGTGTTGGGAGCTCGGCTCGTCCATCGGGTCGATCGTCACGTGCAGCGTCGGTCACCCGAACGACGCGTTTGTGAAGCTCCCGGCAGCACAGTGGGCCGATGGCGCGAAGCACCATTGGCCCGGCACGGGTGGGGGCACCAACGATCGGCGCGATTCCGGCCGCTATGTCAGGCTGATGGAAACCGGACAGATCAACATGAAGGCGCTCGTGGGAAAGACGTACCCCTTGAGCCAGACTCGCGAGGCGTACGAGGTGTGCGCGCATCGTGAGGTCATCTCGACGGTCGTGCTGCCCAATGGGTAAGGTGTCGTAGATCCGCGTTCAACCACTCGAGCCAGGGGTTTACGCGGCGATCACCGTCCGGTGGTCGCCGCGTTTTATTTTCAAGCGCGTGCCAGACTCGCCCAGAGCGCCTTCAATCTTCTTGACTCCGTCCGCATCGACTCGCGGGATCAGAGGGCCTTGGAGACCTCAGCCCAATTCACGACGTTCCACCAGGCGGTGATGTAGTCAGGCCTGCGGTTCTGGTACTTCAGATAGTAGGCATGCTCCCACACATCGAGCCCGAGGATCGCCTTCTTCCCCTCCATCAAAGGGTTGTCCTGGTTCGGCGTGCTCATGATGGACAGCTTGCCGCCATCACTCACCAGCCACACCCAGCCGCTACCGAAGCGGCCCACGCCAGCCTTCCCCCACTGCTCCTTGAAAGCGTCGACACTGCCGAACGAGGCCGCGATCGCCTCCCCAACCTTGCCCGTTGGCGCGCCACCGGCATTCGGCGCCAACCACGTCCAGAACCGACTGTGGTTCCAGTGACCTCCGGCGTTGTTGCGCACCGCGGTGCGGACGTCTTCAGGAATGCTGTCGATGCCGCGACAGAGATCGTCGAGGCTTTTCGACTGCAGCTCCGGATGCTTCTCGAGCGCTGCGTTCAAATTGTTGACGTACGCCTGGTGGTGCTTCCCGTGATGAATCTGCATCGTCTGCGCGTCGATATGCGGCTCGAGCGCGTCGAAGTCATACGGAAGTGCGGGGAGAACGTGAGTGGAAGTCGCCTGCTGCGCCATGAATCACCTCGTCTGATACGAATGGTATCTGACGATAGTACTCACAAAGCGAGGCGGACCGTACGTGGCCCGCCCGCAGACGAGCTCAAAGCTTGCCGACTGAAGGCGATATTCTGATCGCCCACCAAATGGCGAACAGGCCGAGCGCGATGGCTACAACAGCGGTGACGACGTTGATGCCGCCGTAGTGGCTGGGAGCGAGCATGCCGAAGAGCATCGGGCCCGAGAGGTACGCATTCAGCCGCGACGTCTTCAGCGCTTTCTTTGGAAGCGCCGGATCAACCGGCTGGCCATCGCGTACGGCCGGAAGAATCTGACGTTGCGCCGGCCAGATGATGAACCAGACGTTGAACCACATGATCGTGCCCAAGGTCATCCCGAACAGGATCCACACTGCCCGTCCCGTCATGGCACCATTCGCCCTGAACAGTTCACTCGGGCCGAAGCCAACGCCCGGCTGGTACATATAGAGCTGCGTGAACAGGAGGAGTCCGATGACAAACGTCGCCATCGCGCCCCAACGGAACCACCAGAAGGCACGCCCCAGGAGCTGTGGATTCACTGACTTCTTCACATCAGCACCCATCGTTCCCTGAAACGGCACGTTGACGAAGTTGAAGAAGTAGAGATGGCCGAGCCAGACGATGCCGGCGAGGACGTGGAACCAGCGGAGCAACAGGTGCACGTTGCTGAACAGGTCAGTCAGTGCCATCGATTCCTCCCATATTCGTTAACTGATGAGCTACACGGCGAGGAGATGCTACCAGACAATCGGCCGTCCCGAAGTTGGAAATATGGGCGGTAAGAGACGTGAGCCAGGGCGATCGGCTATTCTTTTCTTAGCTAGGATATGTGGTGGCGTTGCGGCGTTTCTGCTCAAGTGAGGGGGTCCCGAATGAGAAGGAAACTCGGATTGCTGATGGCTGGCCTCGGCTTCCTCTGTGCAGGAATCCCGCTCGCCGCCCATCACTCGTTTGCGTTGGAGTATGACGGGAACAAACCGGTCACCTTGCAGGGTGTGGTGACGAAGATCGAATGGACGAATCCACACGCCCGGATCTATGTGGATGTGACCGACCCGCAAGGCTCCGTGAGCAACTGGAACCTGGAACTCGCCAGTCCGAGCGCGCTGGCGCGGAACGGATGGTCGAGTAAGTCGGTCAAAGTTGGTGACAAAGTGAAATTCGAGGGCTTTGAGGGCCGGGCGGCTGGTACGCACCGGGCCAATGCAAGGTCGATTGTCCTTGCCGATGGCCGTTCGCTCTTTTCAGGTGCGGCCACCGACACTCGGTGAGGTTCATACTCATGAAAAGACTTCTTATCGTCTGTGCGGCGATCGCCGCGACATTGCCGCTCCTCGCTCAGCCGCAGGAACCAGCGCCACAGGGTGGCGGCGCCGTTGGGGCTATTGGCCAGGGGGTCCGGCGTCCCCCTCCGCCGACCACGCCGACACCGAGACTGCCCGACGGCTCGGTGGACCTGAGCGGGCTCTGGGTCGGTGGCGGATCTGAACAAAACCTCGAACAACAGGGAGGCTTGCAGCCAGGCGAGATTCCAGCGCTGCCCTGGGTGAAGGAAATGATGTCCAAACTGGACCCCACCGCCGATCCCTCCAGCTACTGCCTGCCGATGGGCGTACCCCGCATTGCTCCATATCCGTGGCGGTTCGTGCAGTACCCGACGTCAGGAAAAAAGGCCACGCACCTCTACATCCTGAATGAAGGGAACATCCATACATACCGTCAGATCTTCATGGATGGGCGTAAGCACCCCGAGGATCTCGAGGGCACCTGGTTCGGGCACTCGATCGGATGGTGGGACAAGGACACGTTGGTGATTGACTCGGTCGGCTTCAATGGCCGTGTCTGGATGGATCGTCGCGGATTCCCGCAGACGGAAAAAATGCACATCATCGAGCGGTACACGCGGGTGAATATGGGCAATATCACCCGCGAAGTGACTATCGACGACCCGGGAGCGTACTCCAAGCCGTTCACGCTGAAATTCGCGGCCCGGCTCAGCAACCCCGGCGACGAGATCATGGAGTACATCTGTAACGAGAACAATCAGTACGGGGGGGCTGGCGGCTTCACCGACGCGTCAGCAAAGCCGCAGTGACGCGCGAGAACGTATCCGTGAGCTAGGAGATCGAAAGCATCCGATCGAGGGCGACCTTGGTCCAGTGCTTCTGCTCTTCTGGCACGACGATGCGGTTATGGACACGCCCTTCCACCAGTTCCTCGAGAATCCAGAGGAGGTGGTTGGGGGACACGCGGAACATCGTCGAGCAGAGGCAGCCGAACTGATCGAGCGATACCACTGTTCGCTCGGGCGCGACCTGGTGGGCGAGGCGGTTCACGAGGTGAACCTCCGTGCCCACCGCCCACACTGAGCCCACCGGGCTCTCCTTCACCGTCTGGATGATGTACTCGGTGCTGCCGCTGTCGTCGGCCGCTTGGACGACGTCCCACGGTACTTCGGGGTGCACAATCACCCGGATTCCAGGCTGCTGCTTGCGGAGGTTCTCAATCTGCTTTGCGGAGAAACGGATGTGGACCGAGCAGTGTCCTTTCCACAGGATCATTTTCGCGTGCGCGACCTGGCCTGGGTCGAGGCCGCCGAAGATCTCGTTCGGATCCCACACGACCATCTCGTCGAGCGGAATCCCCATCTTGTAGGCAGTGTTCCGTCCGAGGTGCTGGTCCGGCAGGAACAGGACTTTCTTGCCGCGCGCGAACGCCCACTTCAGTGTAGCCGCGGCATTTGACGACGTGCACACCGTACCGCCGCGCTCGCCTACGAACGCCTTGATAGAAGCCGTGGAATTGATATAGGTCACGGGTACCACGCCCGCCTGTCCCGAGCTTTGCCGAGTGGTGACGCCCATCTGTGTTAGTTCTTCCCAACACATTTCAAGCTGATCAGGCGCCACCATGTCGGCCATCGAACAGCCTGCCGCGAGATCGGGCAGGATCACCTGCTGGTGCGGTGAGGCCAATACATCCGCGCTTTCGGCCATGAAGTGCACGCCGCAGAACACGATGTAGTCCGCCTCGGGGCGCGACGCGACTTGCCGCGCGAGCTTGAACGAGTCGCCGACGTGATCGGCGAACCTGATAACTTCGTCGCGCTGGTAGTGATGGCCAAGAATCATCAGCCGGTCGCCCAGAGTCTTCCGCGCGGCCATGATCCGTGTATCCATCTCAGCATCCGAAAGGCCGAGGTACTGCTCCGGGAGCGCCTGGCGCTCGGAGATGTGTGCCTTCTCGAACTCATTCAGTGGGATGATTGCGCTCATCGGATTTTGTGAAATCTTTCGCAAACTCTGGACACTAAAAAGGCCACGCTCCTGACCGGCTATCGCCGCGGAGCCTGGGCCCGATGTGATTATACGGCTTGGGTCGTGCGCCGCAAGACCAGGGTCGGCAATGGGGTCAGGACCGGCTGGCAAACCCGACGTCTTCGAACGTGTTCACGATGTTGTAGAAGGTGTCCCGCTCCAGCGGCTCTCG
>JAKFXY010000083.1 GCA_021731165.1 Acidobacteriota bacterium
CCTTCGCCACCTCGTCATACGGCACGAACTTCGCCCACCCCTTGTCCGCCGCCACCTTCGTCAACGCCGCCGTCAACGTCGTCTTCCCGTGGTCGATGTGCCCGATCGTCCCCACGTTCACATGCGGTTTCGAACGATCAAATTTCTCTTTCGCCATCGAAGTTCGCTCCGTCTGCGTCTGTTATTTCGTGCCCTGGATCCGGGCGACCACTTCTTCGCTCACGCTGTGCGGCGCCTGCTCATAACGGTCGAAGTGCATCGAGTACGTCGCACGCCCCTGAGTCCGCGACCGCAGGTCCGTGGCGTAGCCGAACATCTCCGACAATGGGACCCGCGCGTTGATAATCTGCGTGCCGCCGCGGTCCTCCTGCGACTGGATGCGCCCGCGCCGACTGGCGAGATCACCCATGACATCACCCATGTAGTCCTTGGGGACGACGACCTCGACGCGCATCACCGGCTCGAGCAGCACGGGCTTGGCCTTCTTCGCCGCGTCCTGGAACGCCATGGAGCCAGCAATCTTGAACGCCATTTCCGACGAGTCGACGTCGTGGTACGAGCCGTCGTACAACTCAATGCGCACATCGTCGATCGGATAACCCGCGAGCACACCACGGGTGAGCGCTTCCTTGATGCCCTCGTCGACCGGCTTGATGAACTCCTTCGGGATCGAGGCGCCCACGATCTCGTTCTCAAACACGTAGCCGGTGCCAGGCTCGCCCGGAAACAGATGGATCTTCACGTGCCCGTACTGGCCGCGGCCGCCGGTCTGCTTGGCGTACTTCATTTCGCCATCAGCCGGGCGCGTGAGCGTCTCCTTGTAGGCGACCTGCGGCTTGCCGACGCTCGCTTCGACACCGAACTCGCGCTTCAAGCGATCCACGATGATCTCGAGGTGCAGCTCGCCCATGCCGGCGATCACCACCTGACCAGTCTGCTCGTCGGTCTTCACCCTGAAGGTCGGATCCTCGCTCATCAGTTTCGACAAGCCCTGCCCAAGCTTCTCCTGGTCGCTCTTGGTCTTCGGTTCGATCGCCAAGGAAATCACCGGCTCGGGGAAGTCCATCGACTCGAGGACAATCGGTTTCTTCTCGTCGCAGATCGTGTCGCCGGTGCTGACCTGCTTCAGCCCCACCGCGGCGGCGATATCGCCCGCGTAGACTTCCTTGATTTCCTCACGCTTGTTCGCGTGCATCTTCAGGAGGCGGCCGACACGCTCGGTACGCTGCTTGGTCGAGTTGTAGACCGACGAGCCAGAGGTCAGCACCCCGGAGTACACGCGGATGAAGGTCAGCTGGCCGACGAACGGGTCGGTCATGAGCTTGAACGCCAGCGCGGCAAACGGCGCATCATCGGAGGCCGGGCGCTCGAGCAGGGACTCTTCCTTCGCGTCGGGATCCAGCCCGGTGATGGGCGGAACGTCGAGCGGCGACGGCAGGTAATCCACCACCGCGTCGAGCATCGGCTGCACGCCCTTGTTCTTGAAGGCCGAGCCACAGATGACCACGACAAAGGGGGTGGGCTCGCTGTAAACCGACGTGATGACCCGGTTACGAAGCGCGCGCTTGATCTCATCCTCGGAGATCACTTCACCGCCCAGATACTTCTCCAGCAGCTTGTCGTCGTGCTCGCTGACCTTCTCGATGAGCTTCTCGCGGTACTGCTGCGCTTCGGCCAGCATCTCGGCCGGAATGTCCGAGACGATGTAGTCGGCACCCATCGTCTCGTCCTTGTAGGTGATCGCCTTCATCTTCACGAGGTCGATCACGCCGAGGAACTTCTCTTCCGAGCCAATGGGAAGCTGAATCGCTACTGCGTTGGCGCCGAGCTTGGTCTCGATCTGCCCGAGCGTCGCCTTGAAATCGGCGCCGATGCGGTCCATCTTGTTGACGAAGCAGATGCGCGGAACGCGGTACTTGTCGGCCTGGCGCCACACCGTCTCCGACTGCGGCTCCACACCAGAAACCGCGTCGAACACGGCACAGGCACCGTCGAGCACGCGCAGCGACCGCTCGACCTCGGCCGTGAAGTCCACGTGACCCGGCGTGTCGATGATGTTGATCCGGATGTCCTTCCAGAAACAGGTTGTCGCGGCCGACGTGATCGTAATGCCGCGCTCCTGCTCCTGCTCCATCCAGTCCATGACGGCAGTGCCCTCGTGGACCTCGCCGATCTTGTAGGTGATGCCCGTGTAAAAAAGAATGCGCTCGGTCGTGGTGGTCTTGCCGGCATCGATGTGGGCCATGATGCCGATGTTGCGCGTCCGATCGAGCGGTGTCTGCCGGGGCATCTCTCGTTACCAGCGATAGTGCGCGAATGCCTTGTTGGCCTCCGCCATGCGATGCGTGTCTTCGCGCTTCTTCACGGCGCCGCCCCGGAGGTTCGCCGCGTCAAGTAGCTCGTTCGCGAACTTTTCCTGCATCGTCTTGCCGTCGCCGCGCGAGCGTGCATAGGTGACGAGCCAACGGATACTGAGCGACGTCCGGCGATTCGGATTCACCTCGATCGGCACCTGATAGTTCGAGCCGCCAACCCGGCGCGACTTGACCTCGAGGCTCGGCTTCACGTTGTCGAGCGCCTTCTTGAAGATCTTCAACGGATCGTCGCCAGTGCGCTCCTTGATGATGTCGAAGCTCTTGTAGAGAATGCGCTCCGCCGTGCTGCGCTTGCCGTCGCTCATCACCGTGTTGATGAACTTGGCAACCAGCGTGCTGCTGTACACGGGGTCTGGCGCGAGTTCGCGCTTCGGAATCTCTCGTCTGCGAGGCATGTCTTACGTTCCTAGGACTTCGGGCGCTTCGCGCCGTACTTCGAACGACCCTGCTTACGACCCTGAACGCCAACTGCGTCGAGCGTGCCGCGAACCACGTGGTACCGAACGCCCGGGAGATCCTTCACGCGGCCGCCGCGAATCAACACGAGCGAGTGCTCCTGGAGGTTGTGACCGACGCCGGGGATGTAGGTGGTCACCTCGATGCCGTTGGTGAGACGGACGCGAGCCACCTTGCGCAGGGCCGAGTTCGGCTTCTTCGGAGTCTGGGTGAACACGCGGACACAGACGCCGCGCTTCTGCGGACTCACCTGCAGCGCAGGACTCTTCGTCTTGAAGACGATCTTCTTGCGCCCCTGGTGGACGAGCTGACTGATAGTCGGCATGAATCCTCTGACAAAACGCACAGAGGGAACGGCACCAAGCCGTTCCGCCAAGCGCAGAAACGGCACGAGCCACTCCGGTAAAACGACGCGTCGGGGCCACCAGCCTGGCGGCCCCGAACGTGTCCCAGGCCTGAAGAACGCACGCCTCGAAGAACGGCGGCGTCTGGCGCCTGAAACCTACTAACCCTATTGGTTGAATGCTCGTCCTTCGGCTTCGCTCAGGACAACCCTGAGCATGTCGAGGGGTCGAGAGAAGCGCGGCACGGCTGCCGCGTCCCCTCCAGGAAAACAGCCTGTCCGGCTTTCTTCCAGGGCGGTTGTGCCTAGATAGGGTGTCCTAGGCCCAAAAGAACCTGGCGAATATAGCATGCCCGCGCACGAAGGCGCAATTTTGACCAGGGGCAGACGCCACGCCCTCGCAGGCCCTCCCGTTGGTCAATCTGAAAAATCCCTGTAACCTCATGCGAACACGACCATTTAGATGGTCTTCACACGCGCATCGTCCGCCGTCTGCAGAGCGCCCCGCAGAGTCTCGATGATCTCATCACGAGGATTCTCGATGCCGACGAGGATCTTCCCGTCCGAAACCTCCGCGTCATAGAGCATGGCCTTGCGGTCCGCCAGCAGCGCAGTGACGATGAGCGCGAGCACGGTCGCGAGAATGGCGCCGAGCATCGTCAGTTCGAACATGATGATCAGGTTCGGCCACCAGGCGACAATGGGCAGGCCGCCCACCACGATCGGCCACGACGTCTCGCCGTGGAGCAGCAGCGCCGTCGCGATCGTGAAGCCGACGATCCCGCCGCCGCTCGCGATCCACCACATCCAGGTTGGTTCGTGCATGTGGCTGAAGTCACAGTCCTCCCTGGGCTCAGACGAAATCACGGTAATCGTCTCGTCGGTGAAGCCCTCGGCCCTCAGCCGATCCACGGCGCGCTGCGCCGACTGCCCGTGCAGATACAACCCGTAGATCGCCTTCACGCGTGCGTCTCCCCGAGCGGGTGCTCGGCGGTGGCGGGTGGAATCAGCGCGGGCGACGGATGTTGCACCGCTCTCATCTCCCAGATCGAAATAATGGGGACGAACTTCGCAAAGAGCACGTAGAGCAAGCACATCGCGGCGAAAGTGGCGACCGTGATGATGATCTCCACCGGCTGTGGGCGGTAGGTGCCGTAACTGTATGGCAGGTACTTGTGGCCGAGCGACGGCACGATGATAAGGAAACGCTCGAGCCACATTCCGACGACCACACCGAAAGACGCGATGACGCAGCCGGTGATCGTGCGAAACCGGGTGATGCCCAGGATGACGAGCGGCAGAACGAAATTACACGTCACCATCGTCCAGTAGAGCGGCGCGAACGATTCACGCTGCGTCCGCCAGAACACCGCCATCTCCGACGGGCCGTTCCCGTAATAGGTGACCAGTCGCTCGTTGAAAACGAAGTAGCCCCACAGCAGCGCCATCACCAGCATCAGCTTGCCGAGGTTCTGGAAGTGCACGGGGTGCAGATAGTCCTCGAGGTGAAGAAACTTCCGCAGCGCGGCCATGGCGATGATCAAGCCGGCAATGCCGCTGAAGATTGCGCCGGCCACGAAATATGGGCCAAAGATCGTTGACTGCCACATCGGCACCGGGGCCATCGAGAAGTCGAAGGAGACGATGGTATGCACCGAGACGGCGACGGGGACAATGGCGACAGCCATGATTGACATGGCGGCTTCGAGCCGGTGCCACTGCTTGGGCGTCCCCCGCCATCCGAGTGCCAGCACCCGATACACACGGCGCCGGAGCCCGGAGCTCCGGTCGCGCACAGCCGCAAAGTCGGGAATCATGGGTAGAAACAGGAATAGAACACTCCCGGTCAGATAGGTGTTGATTGCGAAGAAGTCCCACACAAGCGGAGACCGGAAGTTCGGCCACAGGAGGCGCTCGCTCGGATATGGCGCGAGCCAGAACGCCAGCCACGGACGCCCAAGGTGGATGAGGGGGAACATCGCGCCGATGACCAGCGAAAAGGCCGTGATGACCTCAGCGCAACGCGTCACTGGCCGCCTCCAACCCGCATTCACCAGCCGCAGAATCGCGGAGATGAGTGTCCCCGCGTGACTGATGCCGATCCAGAAGACGAAGTTCGTGACGAAAAAGCCCCAGTAGACCGGCCATCGAATCCCGGAGATGCCGAAGCCGAACCACATTTGCGTGGCCCAGGCCACCAGGCCCGCCAGAACGAAGACTCCCAAAACGCCCACAAGGAGGTAGAAGCGCCAGGACGTCTCCAACAGAGGGCGCAGGAGGTCGTCGCGCAGCCGCTGATGGGGTGCCGCCGAAGTCATAGCTGTGTCTGCCGCGCGAGGTAGTTCACTTTCGGACGCGTGCCAATGTCCTCGAGCAGCGTGCTGCCGCGCGTCGAACGCGATAGCCGTGACACCTGACTCTCGGGATCATTCAAGTCACCGAACACCAGCGCTTTCGGAGGACACGACTGGACGCACGCCGGCTGGATCTCCCCGTCCTTCAGCTCGCGGTCCTCGGCCTGGGCTTGAGTCTTGGCAGACTTGATCCGTTGCACGCAGAACGTGCACTTCTCCATGACACCGACCTCGCGCAGCGAGACGTCTGGGTTCAACTGGAGATGAAGCGGCTTGTCCCACGATGGATTGAAGAAGTCGAAGAACCGGACGTTATACGGGCAGGCGTTGGCGCAATAGCGCGTGCCGATGCAGCGGTTGTAGACCTGGGCGTTCAGCCCTTCCTCCGTGTGGTGGCTCGCGTAGGTCGGGCACACCGGCTCGCACGGCGCGGCATCACACTGCTGGCACATCACGGGCCTGAACTTGAGACGAACGTCCGGGAAGTCTCCTTCCCAATAGCGCTCGACGCGGATCCAATGCTTCGCACGGCCAATCGCCGCTTGTTCGGCGCCAACCGTCGAAATGTTGTTCTCGGCGTGGCAGGCCGTCACACAAGCTCCGCAGCCGGTGCAGGAGTCGAGATCGACGGCCATCCCCCATCTATGTGCCATAGGCTACCTGCGAGGCTCCGCCTCTTCCCTCATCCCTCCGGCGAACAGAATCAGCCGTCCGTCCGGATCGCCGACGCGAGAGATCCTGACGCGCGTGGCCGCCCAGGCGAGCGCTCCTGTAGAGGCCTCTGTCAACGGCGCAAGTAACGCGATCGGATTCTCACCGCGGCCGCTGGCGTAACGCGTGTAGGTCTGGTGTCCCTGACCCGCCGGCATCGCGATGATGTCAGGTGCAATCCCTGGTGAGATCACCGCGGGCGCGCGCAACGTGCCCTGCACGGACGCAACGTCCACCATATCGCCCAGCGCGATGCCAAGACGCTCTGCCGTGGCTGGGTTTATCTCTATCCAACTGCTCCACATCGCCGACGTCAGCGGATCGGGCATCTCCTGCAGCCAAGGCAGGTGAGCCAGCGAGCCGTCGAGGAAAGCAGACGAGGGATACGGCAGAAAGTGGAAGGGATAGTCCTCGGCCGCGCTGTCGAACTGGGGCTCCGCGTACGCCACGACACTTGCCGCGGGGGAGGGCGCCATGTCTGTCGGTGGCCTTACCAGAGCACTTGCCGGGAAGTCACCCCACCAGCCGCCTTGGGTCTGCGCAGCGGTCCACGCATCGGCGTCCGCCGCGGTGACCGGGAGTGACGCAAACGCCATCTTGAGCATCTCGTCGTAGGTCTGCCAGGCAAACGCCGGCGCCAGCGGCATCGCCAACGCCCTCCCAACCTCGAGCAATACATCCGGAGTCGAGCGCGTCTGATACAGCGGGCGCATCGCCGGAGGCGCCATGCTCAACACACCCGCGAGTGATCCCGATTCCGGTATCGCATCCACCCATGACTCAAGGAAGGTGTGATCCGGAAGAATCAGATCCGCCAGAATGCTTGTCTCGTCGAGGAAGTGCCCGAAACTGACGATGTAGGGGACCTTCCCGATGGCGTCTCTCACTTTCCACGCGCGCGGGGTGGTGAAAACCGGGTTCGCGCCATCGATCATCAGGAGCTGAACGGGCGCCTCGCCAGGCGTCAGCAGGTCGGCGGCCAACTTCTCGATTGAGGGAGATGCCGTGGCGCGGGCCGCCGCTCCTGGTGACATCGAAAGGGGCGGCGGTTGGGGCGTGAAGTGCAGACCGCCCGGCTGTCCTACGCTCCCCACGAGCGCGCTGAGCGCATTCACCGCCAGCGCATTGAACAGACCGTTGGTGTGTGCGAGTGGCGCACCACCAATGACCGCCACCGATGGCGTCTGCCCGGCAAAGGCCCGAGCGAGCCGTTCGATGCGGGGAGCGGGGACACCGGTGACAGCCGCTACCCTCTCCGGGGTGAAGTCCACAAGTCCGCCGGACCACCCGTCGATGAGCGCGCCGGCGCGGCCGGCTGCAGATGCGAGACGCAACTTCGCGGAGACGATCACCTGCGCCAGGCCGAGAGCGAGCACGCCTTCGGTACCAGGCGTCACCGGCACCCACTCATCGGCATTTGCGCCGGTCTGCGACATGCGCGATTCAACCTGCACGAAGGCGCCACGAAGCCCGGGGCGCCCCTGACGCATCACGCCGTACGCGGCTCCCTGCGCGACAGGCGAATTCCAGGTTCCGAGGAAGTCGGCACCGAAGCTCACCACATAACGGGCGCGCGCCAGGTCAACGGTCGGCACTTGCTCCCGGCCGAAGCTCAAGGCGTTGGCGCGGCGCAGCACGTCATCCCCGAACAGTTCGAACGTCACCTGCGGCGGCGCCCCGAAACGGGCGAGGAACTCCTCTACCAGCGCCTGGCGCTGGCTGCCAACCCGGCGCGAGAGAAACGTCAGCGCCCGCTGGTTACCCGCGGCGGCCAAGGCGTCAAGCTTCGACGTGAGCTCGGCGAGAGCCGCGTCCCACGTAATCGCCTCGTAACGGCCATCGCCGCGGCTGCCCGACCGCTTGAGCGGCTGCGTAATCCGGTCGGGATGAAATGTGACCTGGAGCGCCGCCTGCCCCCGTGCACAAAGCGCACCCTGATTGACAGGGTGCAAGGGATTGCCCTCGAGCTTCTTCGCCACGCCCATCCGAACAACGCCGGCCTGGCCTCCTCGGACCGTCTCCACGTCCGCCTCCATGACGCGCACGCTGAGCCCGCAGCCCGCGCTGCACAGCGGGCAGACGCTTGGCTTCCAAACCGCCACGCCGGGGACAAGATCGTCATCGGGCACGAAACGAATGAGCTGATTCTCGGGATTGCCGCAGTTCGCGAGGGTTGCGCTCGCTCCTGTGACGGCGGTGAGCTTGATGAATGATCGGCGGTCCATGCAGCCTACTAGAAGTGACAGGTCAGGCAATCCACCGGCGCCTTCTTCTCGTTGTGGCAATTGACGCAAAAGCCCATGCTCAGCTTGACGTTGACTTGCGCGACCGTGCCGCCGCCGATGTTGCCGTGACACGTCGCGCAGTCAACGTTTGCGCGGACGTGCGGCGCATGATTGAACTTCACGTGCGATTGCGCCGGATAGCCGTAGACGCGCTGCCAGTTGAGATCGAGCCCCTTGTCGCGCAGCGCCGTAATCTGCTGGATTCGCGGGCGGTCGGTGGCAATCGCCTCGTGGCAGATCATGCAGGTCTTCACGCTCGGGAGGCCCGCCACCGGTCCCTTGGTGACGCTCTCGTGGCAGTACTCCGTACACGTCAGCCCTTGGCTGACATGCGTGTTGTGAGGAAACTCGATAGGTTGAACCGGTTCAGGCCGGCGGGCAAAGAAGTCGTTGACCGCGGCACCGAACGACTCGTGCGCAGTCGTCAGCACGCCTGTGGCCTGGCCAGGCAGCGGCGGAAGGGCCTGCGTTGCCGGCTTGGGACTGGTGTCCAGGGCGCTACACCCAATGCCGAGCGCCGCGCACCAGGCGCACACCGCCAGAATCCCAATCACGCGCGCTACCACCGGTGGCGTCGTTTCCTGAGGCTATCGTTTCGCGGCTGCGGGTCCGATGCTGCGCAGATAGTTGATCACGTTCCACATGTCCTGATCGGGCATCTTGAGCCCCTTCATCTCGAACTTGGGCCCCGCGCCATTCACGATCACAGCGTGGATCTCGCCATCGGTGGAACCGCGGTCCCACTTCGCGTCCGTCAGGTCGGCGGGCATCGACCCCTTGGGGGCAAACCTTCCGTCGCCCTTGCCCCCCTCACCGTGACAGAACGAGCAGTATTTCTTGAAAGCCGCCGCACCGGCGGCAATCGATGCGGGCGTGGAGGGAACTGGGCTCTTGACCCTCTTCGCTTCGGGACTGCCTCCGAGGTTCTGCGCTCCAACGCTCGCGATCAGGAGGCTCCACCACACCAGGACAAGGCCACACACAAATGTCGTTGAATACCAATGCGTTCCAATTCGACGAGGCATTAAGGCGGTCATGCCTGACATCTGATCTCTCCTTGATCTCTCCTGAAACAGCGCGCGCGGGACCTGCTCACGGCTGAGGACTCTAGCATAGGCCCCGCCCTCGACCAATCCCCGGCATCCGGTAGAATCGGCCGATGGTAACCCCGAAGACCGTCCTGCTCGCAGCCCTTCTGGTCATCACGGCAGCCTTCATCGTCTTCTGGGCGCGCGTGTCCCGGCGCCACCGCGAAGAGCGGCGCGAATCGCCTCGCCTCCTCGACGTAGCCGTCGGCTTCGTCACCAATTTCTTCGACACGCTCGGTATCGGATCGTTTGCAACCACCACCACGATGTTCCGGCTGTGGAGCCTGGTTCCCGATCAGAGGATTCCGGGGACCCTGAACGTCGGCCACGCGCTGCCGACGGTTGCACAGGCGCTCATCTACATCACCATCGTCGAAGTGCAATTCAACACGTTGGCGCTGCTGATCCTCGGCGCGGTCGCCGGGTCGTATATCGGCGCCGCGATCGTCTCCTCGTGGCCGAGGCGGGCAATCCGGGCGGGCATGGGCATCGCACTGCTTGTGGCTGCGGGGCTGATGGTCATGACCGCGCTCGGCCGTTTTCCAGGCGGCGGGGACGCCCTGTTGTTGAGCGGCACCAAGTTGCAGATTGCAATCGCCATCAACTTCGCGCTCGGGGCACTGATGACTCTTGGCATCGGGATGTACGCGCCCTGCATGATCATGATCAGCCTGATGGGGATGAACCCCACCGCCGCGTTTCCGATCATGATGGGCTCATGCGCGTTCCTGATGCCGACGGCGAGCGTCCAATTCATCCGGAAGGAGAAGTACAGCCTGCGCGCGGCGCTCGGTCTGGCGATCGGCGGCATCCCGGCGGTCGTCATCGCCGCCTACATCGTCCGCTCGCTGCCCCTGACGTACGTTCGATGGCTCGTTGTCGCGGTGGTCGTGTACACGGCGCTTACGATGCTGCGCTCCGCGATGAACGAGCCGGAGGGAGGAAGGACCGCCGCGGTCGCCTGATAATCCGAGTAGGTGTGCAGGCGCCGGAGACGGCCAGGCAATGCGAGACCTGGGCGCAGGTCGCGACGCTAGTCCGTTCGAGCCAGATCGTCGAGGATTGTCTGCGCGACCGTTTCAAGACGTTCTGCGCTGAATTCCCTTAGGATTTCAGGATACTCGTCCTCGACGACCAGCACGCGGACAGGAGGGGTTCCATACATCTCGCCTTGATGGGTGTTGAAGTAGGCCTTCCCGGCATCTCCCCCGTCAAGGAAAACGAGGTCTATACCGAACCGCGGGACGACCGGCGAGGCAATGAGCGTCCGGGCCAGCTCCACGAGAACCCCGACGCCTGGCGCCGACCGATCGTAATGCGTCGCGAGCACGACGCGTCGCTCCTCCGACGCGTACAGACGGCCGATGACGTTCGTCAGGCCGGGAGACTCTCCGCCCTCACCGGGCTGCGGCCACGTTTGTACCTTCATCTCCTGCACCAACAGCTGCATCTCGGCAAGCAGGAAGTCCAGCACTCTTCGATGCCCGGGTGTCCCTACGCTACGAGAACCGTATCGCAGCTGTTGATCGACCACCGCACGAATCTCCTCGCCGTCCACGCCGGGAGGCCTGCCCAGCGATCGCTGCAGCACTCTGGCGGTGAGGTATTCAACCGGCGAGAAATTGTCGGTGAGCAGGGGATACGCCGAAAGCTCGAATCTCCGGCCGACATCGAGCGCCTTGTAGCGCAGGAACCGAATCAGCGGGTCAGGGTGGCTGGTGACATCCGCCGCGGCAGGATCAACGATCCGGTCACTGTTGTAGCCCACGAGCGTGATGTTCTGGACGAGATCCGCCTTCTCCGGCGCATCGACCGCGAAGAAGTAGCTGTTGGGGAAAATCGTCTGGAACGTCTTGATCTCCGCCATGATGAGCGACGGTTGCCGCCGCGAGAGGTCGCCAATCATGTTGGCGATGAACACGCCCCCGGGTGCCAGCCGTTCGCGCGCCAGTGCGAAGAATTCCTGCGTGGTGAACTGCGGCGGAACAGAGAAATATGAGTAGTAGACGTCGCCGAAGATCAGGTCGTACTGGACGTCTGAGTCGTAGAGAAATCTGCGGCCGTCCTGCACGAAATTCCGCAGGCGGGGTGAGTCGGTGGCGCCAAAGTACCGCTTCGCAAGATCGAAGAACGACGGCTCGATCTCGGCGACGTCAACGATCGCATTCGGCAGTTCGCTCAGCAGGGCCTTCGGAATCGAGTAGGCTCCCCCGCCGAGAACCAGCGCGTGCTCCACGCGAGGCGTGAAGATCTTGTAGAGCGCGTAGTACTTTGTGTAGTCGTACACGAGGTCGGTCGGATCATCCGAATCAAGGAACATCGCCCCTGACTCGCTGCGATCGAGCAGGAGGAACCGCGACGGCCGGCCGTAGTACTCGCCCTCGTAGATCGTGATCTTCTGGTAGGGGCTGTCCTTGCCGTAGATGACGTCTCCGCTCACCGAGGCCGACGCCCACCACGTTGCTCCCAGCACGAGCACCAACGCCATGAGGGACGCGGACATTCGAGTGCGTTGTGCGCCCAGGAGCACGAGCGGGACAAACCCGAGCACGCTCAGTCCAATGCCGTTCGCAATCAAAATACGGTCGACACCGAAACTGGGAATCAGCACGAATCCGGCCAGCAAGCTTCCGGTGATACTGCCCAGCGTCGACCAGAAGAAAATCGTCCCGGCCACGCGCCCGACACCCTGCTCCGGCACGTTCAGGCTCTGCAGCTTGACGGCATATGGCGACAACGTGCCGAGCAACAACGCGGGAAGCAGGAACAGGATCGCGGCTGAGACGAGCGGACCGACCGAAATCGAGAGCGCACCACTGAGCGGCGGCAGCACGAGCGTACCAAGGACGTGCAGCGCAAGGAGCAGCAGGCCGCTGGCCAGAATGATGCCGAAGAACCACGTGAGCGAGGGGCGTCGGTCGGCAAGCGCGCCGCCGGCATAGTAGCCGACGCTCAGCGCGAAGAGAATGACGCTGATGACACTGGAGACCGTGAAGATCGTGTTCCCGTAGTAAGGGGATAGCACACGGACGGCGAGCACCTCGACAATGAGGACGCTCGCCCCCGTGAGGAAGACCGTAACCGGAAGCAGCAGGCGCCGGAGTGCCGTCACCGCGCCGGCGCTTCAGACGCAGGCCCGGCTGGCCTGGTAAATCGCGCCGCGTCAATCGCCACGTTCGGCTGTACGTCCGTCAACTCCACCACTGACTGTCCGGACTGCCACATGAAGGTCCATTTGAACGGGATCTTGACACCGGCCACCTCACGATAGTCCGAGTAGTCGTATTGCCAGGTGCTGCGGCCGATCGCCGCTTCGATGTAGCGGATTTGACGCAGCAACAGACCCGATTCGTCGTCGAAGTACAACTTCACGGGGAACCCACTGGCCGTGGTCCCTTGAATGACCTGCACGTCGGCATCGCCGAGCGCGGTCGGAATGGCCCCGCGCCATGCGGTGAGCGCGGTCTTCAACTGGCCGGGAAGCGCGAGTATCGCATCGAGCCGCGCACCATCGAGCTCGGCACCGTTCAGCACCCGCTGCGACAACGGACTGATGGCTTCCGGCACGGCGTGCCAACCGTTGCGACCATCGTAGACCGTGGTGCTCCCACCGTAGCGAATCTCGGCCCGCTGAGCCGGCGCCTTCACGAAAATCTCCAACCTGCCAGGGTCCGCTTCTCCGTACGACAGGAACGTCCCTTTGGCGACATAGCTTGTCAGAGCCGCCAGCTTCTGGGCTCCACCAATCGCCTGGATGTACTTGTCGATCACCTGTTCGGCAGAAGGAGCCCCCGGCGCCTGTCTCGTGATCGCATCGGGCTCGTCTGTGGTTGGGACACTGTAGTACACGGACATGTTCGACGTGACCTTCGGGCGAATGTTGCCGTTGTGGCACGAGACGCAGGTCACGACGCGCCGCCCACCGAAGTTCTCCTTGTTGATAGCGTTCATCATCAGGATCATTCGACGCGCGGTTCGCTTCTTGTCGTTGTCCTTCGCGTATTCCGGCCATCCCCCGCCGCCATCGCCGAGATGGCAATACGTGCAGTTCACCGCGAGCGCGTTGGAGATGTACCCCATCGACGCCATGAACTCATCCGCGGGAACGCCCTTGAGCACGGTGATGTTCGTGAAAACGTCCTCAGCCATCTGCGCCCGTGGCCCAGTCGCCGCCGGCCTCTGGGCAGGTGCGGGTGTCGCGGGCGCCGGGGCTGGCCTACGCGCAGGCGCCGGCGCGGCAGGCGCCTGCCCACCTACCAACGTGGCGCTCGCGATGAACAGCGCCGCTGTTGTCGCCAGCGCGCCGAAGATGATCGATTGGGGAACGAGTTTCATATTTCCTCATCGCGTCAGAAAGCGAAGCGTGGATCCACGCCCGCGGGATTCACGCCTACTTCTGGAATGTCGTCGATCCCGTATTGCCTGACTTGCCGACCTTGTCGTAGTGGGCGTTGTTGTCACGCACGGAGCACACCCATTGATAGCGGAGGAACCCTGTCTCGGACTTCCTGAAGTTCCTCTTTCCGGGCCACGGCTTGGTGTACGCCCCCGGATCGTCAACCGTCATGTCGAGCTGTATGGTGCCGTCGGCCATCCTCTTATAGCGCTCGATGAAGTGAAATTTCTCCGTGCGCGGATGGCCGATCTGATCGAGCCAGGAGCGATCGTTCACGCCGACGGTGTCGATAACGAGCGTATCGTCGTTCTCATACCAGCCGATTGAGTGGCCCCAGTATTGCGGATCCGGATCCTCTGGATGCTTGGCATTCAGCCAGATGACACGATAGACCGGACCAATCTCGTGGAGCATGTACACGGCTTCGGTGGTCTGAATGAACCTGGTCTTACCCGGATACATGTAGATACGTCCCAGTCCGAGCGGCTCGCAGTAGTGAATGGCCGGGTCAGTGTTCCGCTCGAAGTTCGCATCGGGTCCCGTCGGCGGCACCTGTGCCAACGTGGATGCGAGCGCCCACGGCTTATACGCGATGTCGGGTTCCTTGCCTCGCATTCTGCCGCCAGGATCCGCAGCGCTGAGGCTCTGGCCAATACCCGCCACGCTCCAGTCGCCGGACAGGTCAGGTACTTTTGAAGACTTCAAATCGGCCGGGGGGCCGATCGGCAAAAAGTTTGGCTGGGCCAGGTCCGCATCGGACGGGGCCGGCTGTTGCGCTGCGATGACGGCCGACAACGCCACCATCGCCGCCAGAGCGAACACTGACTTCACGCGCACTCGCATTCTCACTCAGGCCCTCGATTCCCAACGACAGAAACGTTCGTGTCGCTCACGAATGATTCGTATTGGTCGCAATCGTACAAAGTTCCGACGTAGTGCGCAAGGAGATCCAGACGCGAGAACTGACGTCTGCGTGCACCACCTCAGAATGACGAGGTCGGACCTCATCAGTACGCCAGTGCGTCGCTCTCACGCGTGATCTGCCGCGACCTCGTGAACGCGCTGTCGCGAGATCGGCACGCCCGACGTGCCACGAGCGTGGCCACTTCCGCCCGCCCGTGGCATGTGATTGGCACCGCGCTCTACGGAGCCGGAGCCGGAGCCGGAGCTGGTGCTGGTACCGGTGCCGGCGGCCGGGGCCGAGGCTGCGGTTTCACAAACCGGCTGTCGTCAATCGACACACCATTTCGGATCTTCTCAATGCGCAACGTGGAGGATGTTCCAAGCTCGGTACGCGGACCCGCCGGATTCATGCGAACGACGTACGGAATCTTCGTTCCGCCACCCGCGTCTCGATAGTCGTCAAAGTCGATCTCGAACGGGCTGTCCCCAAGAGGGGTTCGCATGAACGTCGCGCGACGCAGGAGCAGGCCCGTCTGCGTGTCGAAGTAGAGCTGCTCCGGTGTGTCGTCTTCGAGCACACCAAGCACGACATAGGCTTGACGCCGGCCCACGGACTCAACGCCACGCACGCTCATGCGCGCGTAGTTCTGCTTCATCTCGAGCGGCTCATGGAAATTGGCGGTTCGTTTGACGCGACCTTGATCCGGAGTTGGCAGGTCATTGACGGCACCCGCCACAGTCTGTGCCCAAGCCGTGGTGCCGTCAAAGCCGTCGGAAATAGTGAACTTCTCGGTCCGGTAGACGTTCAAGGTCAAACCCGGTGCCTTCTGAAAGATCTCGACCTCGGCCGGAGTTGAATCAATCCCCCCAGGGCCCGTCGGAATATTTCTCTTACCCGTAATCACCCGGCTGGTCACTTTCCGTAGATTCTGTTCGCCGCCGAGCGCCTGGACGTACTTACTCAAGATCTGATCGACCGTCGGCAACGCGGGAGCGGGCGGAGGCGGCGGATCGTCGAATCGGGGAACCACCGGGGAGGGAAGCACGACCGTGCTCACCGGCTTCGGACGACCTTGATGGCACGTAAAGCAGGTGACGGCTCGCGCGCCGCCGAACGAGTTTCTGTTGATGTCATTCGTCATGATCATCATGCGTCGGGCAATTTGCTTTTGCGGCCGGTCCTCCCGATCCCATTGCTCCCAGACATGACAATACTGGCACCCCACGCCGAGCTGGCCCGCGATGAGGTGCATGCTCAGGTTCATCTGATTGGCTGGGATGTCGTTCAACACCTGAATGTTCTTGAACTGCTGCTGGGCCGTCCGGATCGGAGCCTGCTGCGGCGGCCCCTGCGGAGCTTGGGCAGCCACGCTCGCCCAGGTAAGTCCGAGGACGAGAATCCCGGCGAAAAATACCAAGGTCCGACCATGTCTGATAACCATCGACTGACGACTCCTTCGTCCTGATGAGTTGTACGCGGCTTTCCTGAAAACCCTCCGAATTAGACTCGTTCGCGCGGCCGGCAGCAAGACCGAAAATGCGTCGCCCGGCCAGCCAGCCAGCCCAAGTCTCTTGACAATTGCCGGTACTCTGCTACAAAGGGGGTGGCCTGTCGGCTACATATCTGTTGGAGGAATCTCAGATGAAGAAATTATCAATCGTCATGACCATCGCCATGGGCGTTCTGCTCGGGGGCGGTGCGGTGCTTGCCCATCATGGGGGCAACCTGTATGACACGACCAAGGCAGCCGTCATGAAGGCCACGATCACCAAGTTCGAGTGGGGCACGCCGCACAACCAGATCTACTTTGACGCAATGAGCGACAAGGGCGAGATGCAGCACTGGGTAGCCTCCACCGAGCCGGCTGGCGTCATGCTGGAGCGCGGGTGGACCCGGCGTTCGCTGAAGCCAGGTGACGAAGTGACGGTGCACATCTTCGCGGCCAAGAACGGAGCCACGGTGGGCAATCTCCAGAAGATTGTTCTGGCTGACGGCAAGGAGTTGACGGCGGCGGGTGCACCTGGTGCCAGACCCGGTGGCGCGGCGCCTGCTCCCTAAAGTCGTCAGTCTGTCAGCGGCCCGCGTTCGCAAGAACTTACGCTAAACGAGGATCTTGTCATGCACATTCGCTTCGTGTCAGGAGTTGCCCTGGCGGCGACAATCGCGCTGGCCAACCCGGCCATGGCAGGCGGACAGGCGGCAGAACCACCCCAGCCGCCGATGGACGTCTATACCCTGAAGAACTTCCTGCCGACCACTCCCCCGAACCCCAAGCCGACGTCGAAAGTGCCCGATCTCTCAGGCGACTGGAGCGTGGCGGGCATTGGCCAGAGCTTGAGTGCTGCGGACCCAGCTGGCCGAATGCGAGGCAAGGAGCCGGACATTCCGTATCAGCCGTGGTCGCTTGCTTACACGATGAAGCAGGTCCCACCGACGGGACCTGACGCAATGTTCGAGCGGACGACGGACCCCGCGATTCACACCTGCGAACCACTCGGACTTGGGCGTATCTACATGTATCCCGGTAAGACCAGGTTCATTCAGACCACCGAGGCCGTCTACTTGCTCCACGAGATAGGTCCGGCCTATCGCGTGGTGTGGATGAACGCCCAGCATCCGGAAGATCCGGATCCGCAGTACTGGGGTCACTCAATCGGCTGGTATGAGAACGACGATACGCTCGTCATCGATACCGTCGGCGTGAACGACCGCTCGTGGCTCGATCAGCTGGGTCATCCCCGCACCGAGAGGTTTCACTTCATCGAGCGCTACAAGAAGACAGCGGACGGCACCATGCAGCTTGACATGACGGTTGACGACCCGGGCGCATACACGAAGCCATGGCCGGGAAAGCGGAACTTCACGAAGTCGGCGACGGGGTTCCTTCGCTACCAGTGGGTCTGTTCGGTGCGTGACAACAACGCCCACTACGAGAAGGTCGGCAAGTCAGGCAATACGGGATCGACGACTTTCGGGAACTAGTCAACAACTTGAGAATTTGGCTGTCTATGAAAACCCTGTACAGAGCGACGGCATTGTCGGCGGGTTTGGCTATGGTCGTCGCGATGGGCGCGTCTCTCGCTGGACAAGCACCGGCAGCGGGGCCAGCGCCGGCCGGGCAGGCACCACCACCAGGCAGGGGCCAGCCCGCGGCTCCACCTGCTCCGCAGCCCGGCCACCCCTCAGGCAAACTGGTCATCTGGGGTGACATCTCGCTGTTCGAGCGTCCGGGCACGCCAAACAACTGCATCCTGACGAACCGCTATAAGAGGGGTCAGCGCGTCGGATTTCGCATGACCGCCTTTGACGGCGGCTCGGGTGAAGTGGAAAACACGGCGGTGCTCGTGGGGCACGTAACGTACGGCGGCAAGACCGTCGATGTCCAGCTCCGCTGGCGCGGTGCCGCCGGCCCAGCGGCGCCGCCACCGAGAGGATACTTGCGCGCGCCGGTTAACCTCTGGACGGGCGCCTGGACGGTACCCGACGACGCCCCGATAGGCACGGTCACTTACACCATCACGGCGACAGACCGGTTCGGACGGACGGCGGAGTTCATACCGTTCTCGTACGAGACCTCACAGATCTCGATCGTCGAATAACGAGTATGCGACGCTGGTTACTTTCCGGCGTCGCGATTCTTTCGCTCATTGGGCTGACCGGTTGCTCGTCCTCGGCAGCCCTTCCTTCTGAATCACCTGCGGCGGCCGACTCGCCGGCCGCCGCGGACACCAAGACCCCAATCGGCCAACTGAAGCTCACTTACGACAAGCCGGTCGTGGGCGCCGAAGTGCGTGCCACGGCCACTGGTCTTCCGGCCGGTAAAACGGTGGACCTGACGTGGAAGACCGTGACGGGCGGCTGGGTCGTCGAAGACTACTATCACTTCCGCGGCAAGAAGTACTCGCCGTCCACTTCGTCTCTTGGCCGGTTCACGGTGGACGGCACCGGCAAGCTCGACGCGCGGTTCGCTATCCCTGAGGACTACGGCGGGGTGCACGACGTCATCGCGCTCGTCGATGGCACCCCCGTCGCCCAAAACGGCATCGAGGTGACGCAAAGCTTTGAAATGCGTCCAACGTCCGGCCCTGTAGGAACACCAATCGAGCTCACCGTCAAAGGGCTCGGGTGGCGGACGATGGAAAGCACGTGGGTGGTGAACTGGGATAACAACCTGGTCGGCTTCGTGTCTGCGGCCGGCACCAAGGGATCCGCTGTCGCGCGATTTCGCGCGACAGGACCGTCTGGCGATCACGTCGTGAAGATGCTGACCGGGTGGCAGGGGCAAGGCTATCTGAACTACGAGCAGTCTCCCGTTGCCCACCTGCCCCGCCCGCAGTTCACCTTCCAGACGACCCCGGGTCGTGCAACATCGGCGACTGCCTATGCGGAGCCGTATCAAGTCCAGCCCGTCCCGAAAACAGAGGTGCACGTCGCCAATGCGACCCTGGC
>JAKFXY010000008.1 GCA_021731165.1 Acidobacteriota bacterium
GAGTGGGGGAAGATGGGGCGGGTCCTTGCGGCCCGCCCATTTTTTCTTAGCGCTCGGCCGCGATGAGCCGGGGGTCCTGGGCTTTGAGGCTGGCGCCCCGCCGCTCGTCGAGGATCCGCAGCATTCGACGCAGCGGCTCGGCCGCGCCCCAGAGCAGTTGATCGCCCACGGTGAACGCGCCGAGGTAGTCACCACCCATCGCGAGCTTGCGCAGGCGACCGATGGGAACCTGCAGGCCGCCGGTGACGGTGGCGGGCGTCAGGTCTCGAAGCGATAGATCCCTCTGGTTCGGCACGACCTTCACCCACTCGTGCGCCGACGCGAGCAGCGTCTCGATCTCGGCGAGCGGGACGTCGCGGGTCAGCTTCACGGTGAGCGCCTGGCTGTGGCACCGCATGGCGCCCACGCGCACACAGATCCCGTCCACCGGAATCGGACGCTGGCTCCGGCCGAGGATCTTGTTGCACTCGGCCATCGCCTTCCACTCTTCGCGGCTCTGCCCGTTGCCGAGATCCTTGTCAATCCATGGCAGGAGACTCCCGGCGAGCGGATGGCCGAAATGCTTCGTGGGGAAGGTGTTGCCGCGCAGCGTGTCAGCCATTGTGCGATCGATGTCGCCAATCGCACTGGCGGGATCGTCGAGCAGCGACTTCACCGAGGCGTGGGCTGCGCCCATCTGTGAGACGAGCTCGCGCATATTCTGCGCCCCGGCGCCTGACGCCGCCTGGTATGTCATCGCGCTGACCCATTCGACGAGGCCGGCCCGGAAGAGCCCGGTCATCGCCATCAGCATCAGGCTGACGGTGCAGTTGCCGCCGATGAAGTTCTTTCCGCCCCGATCGAGTGCCTCGTCGATGACGTTGCGATTCACCGGGTCGAGGACGATCACGGCTCCGTCATTCATGCGGAGCGTGGATGCGGCATCGATCCAGTAGCCTTCCCAACCGGCCTTCCGCAGCGCGGGATAGATCTCGCTGGTGTAGTCACCGCCCTGGCATGAGATGAGGACGTCGCACGCGGCAAGCTCGCGGAGATCCTTCGCATCCTTCACGGCCGGCACGCGCTTGCCAACCGCGGGCGCAGCGGCGCCCGCCTGCGAGGTAGAGAAGAACACCGGGTCGATGACGTCGAAATCGCGCTCTTCGCGCATCCGCTGCACGAGCACCGACCCGACCATTCCGCGCCAGCCAACAAGTCCTGTCTTCATCTGCGTGATTGTCCTGTAAAGACACATATTCTATCAGCCAGTGATGGCCATCGATCCCCAAGACGATTCGGACCTGGCACTCCGGGCTCTCGTCCGTCCACCGGACTGGCGCAACCCGGAGCCGGCCCCTCTCTACGATCTCGTTGTCCTCGGCGGCGGGACGGCCGGCCTTGTCTCCGCCGCGGGTGCCGCGGGCCTCGGGGCGAAGGTCGCCCTCGTCGAACGGGAGCTGCTGGGCGGCGACTGCCTGAATACCGGCTGCGTGCCTTCCAAGTCGCTGCTGCGGTCGGCCCGCGCGGTGGACGAGGCCAGGCGTGGCGCCGCTGCGGGCGTCATGGGACATTCGGCCGTGGATTTCGCCAGGGTGATGGCGCGACTGCGTGAACGCCGATCTGCTCTCGCGCACCTCGATTCTGCGGCACGATTCACGTCACTCGGAGTAGACGTCTTCTTCGGCGATGCGTCGTTCACGGATCGGCGGACCGTGGCTGTCGGAGGCAGGTTGCTCCGGTTCCGCCGGGCGGTCATCGCGACTGGTGCGCGCCCGGCGGCGCCGCCTATTCCTGGTCTGGCCGATGGTCCACACCTCACGAGCGACAGCCTCTTCAGCCTCGCTGAACCGCCGGCGAGACTTCTCGTGTTGGGGGGCGGCCCAGTCGGCTGCGAGATGGCGCAGGCCTTCGCGCTGCTCGGCTCCCAGGTAACGCTCATAGACAGAGCATCCCGACTGCTGCCCTGGGATGATCCGGACGCCGCCGCGATCGTGTCGAGGCGGCTCGAGCACGACGGCGTTCGCCTCCTGCTGGGCGTGAGCCCAACGGGGGTGACATACGGCGCGGCCGACGCCACCGTGAGATGGACATCGGGTGAGGTGACCGGCAATGCCGTACTCGTGGCCACGGGACGCACACCGAACGTGGAAGGCCTCCACCTCGCCTCGGCCGGTGTCGTCACGGGCCCAGGAGGTGTACAGGTGGACGATCGCCTCCGCACGTCGAACAGACGCATCTACGCGGCGGGCGACGTCTGCTCGTCGTACCGCTTTACCCATGCCGCGGACGCAATGGCGCGCACGGTCGTTCAGAACGCGCTGTTTTTTGGCCGCAAGCGGTTCGGCGCGCTCGTGATTCCGTGGTGTACCTATACGTTTCCAGAGGTCGCGGGTATAGGTCTCATCAAGGGGACACATCAGAGTCGGGAGGACTCGGTCGGTCCACCAGGGCTCGCAGTGCGAGAGCGGGTCGGCTCCGCGGATTGCGTCACTATCCCGCTCACCGAGGTTGATCGCTCCCTCATCGATGGCGACACCGACGGCTTTGTGAGAATCCATCATCTGAAGGGGCGGATTGTCGGTGCCACGATCGTGGCACCCCATGCCGGCGAGTTGATCGGCCACGTGGCGCACTTGCTGCGAACCGGCGGCACGCTTGGCGACCTTTCAGCTACGGTGTTTCCGTATCCGACCGTAGCCGAGGCGATGCGTAAGGCTGGCGACCGCTATCGTCGCGGATCGTTGACGCCGGCCGTCCGGTCGTTGCTCAAGGGATACTTCAGGCTGCTGCGATGGTAGTGGCCGTGCTCCTTGCGTCGTTGCTCGGCGGCCAGACGCCATGTCTGCCCGACGTGAGCGCGCTCGGCCTCGCCGACGCCGCCGCGCGCATGCAGGCTGCCGCGGCCGACGGGTGCGAGGACGCAGCGGTGGGCGGACTGTATCTGACCGGGTTGATAGCGGCCGAGGAGGCTTGGCGGCAGGGTGGTACCGACGCTTCGCTGACTTTCGTGCGTTCGGCGGCGGCATCGCTCGCCGTGAGCGCCACGGGGTCGATTCCAACGGAAGTGGCCAGACTTGTGCTGCTAGCCGCAGCGGCCGCGGCACAGAGTGAGCACGATGAGCTGGCGGTATTCCTTGCTCAGGCAAACCATCTAGAACAACTGCTGCAGGCTACCGGACAGCCGGTCGTACCCTACGTGTCGTCCTTCGAGGCCGCGGGCGATCTCTGGATGCGGGTACACCGCTACGCCGAGGCGCAGCGGGCGTACGCAGCGGCGGCGGGGCAGCTCGGCTCGACTCCGCGCATCACTGCCAGCGCGGCACGTGCCGCTCAGAGGCTTCGAGCAACGGCTCCGGTCGAGGTGCCGTGATGACGATCTACCGCTACAGGCCTGATGTGCTGGAACAGCTCTGGGCCTACGGCATTCAGCCGACTCCGGCAACACGTCCGGAGCTCGTGCACGAATTCGTCAGCGACCTCTACCGCTTTGAAATCCGGCGCCTTCGCAGCCGCCTCGTGCGGTGTGAGATCCCGAAGGTGGGCTATGCCGACCGAGTGATTGAGTTGCGGCGCAGATACCCACTCATCTCATTGAAACCTCATCAATGGCTGGATGGTGGATAGTGCGTGGTGATCGCTCCGCGTCTCTCTGGCATTTGTATCGTGATCTTCTTGCCCTTCGTGGTTGAATGAAATCGATGCCCGACATCAAGGCGCTCCGATCGAAGTTGCCGTCCACCGGGGTCAGCATCTTCGCCGTCATGTCGAAGCTGGCCACCGAGCACGGCGCAATCAACCTCTCACAGGGCTTTCCCGATTTCGACTGTTCGCCCGATCTCGTGGATACCGTGGCGCGGCACATGCGGGCCGGACAGAACCAGTACGCGCCGATGCCTGGCGTCTTCGCGCTGCGGACCGCACTGGCGGAGAAGATTCAGCAGCTCTACGGCCGACGCTACGATCCAGCGACGGAAATCACCATCACGGCCGGCGCCACCGAGGCGCTCTACAGCACGCTCACCGCGCTCGTGCACGGTGGTGACGAAGTAATCCTCTTCCAGCCGGCGTACGACTCCTACCTGCCGGCGGTGGAATTGAGCGGGGGAGTACCTCGGTTGATCACGCTGAGGCCACCGGACTACCGGATCGACTGGGATGAGGTGAGGCACGCCGTTTCAGCCCGAACCCGAGTCATCGTCATCAACACACCGCACAACCCGACCGGCACGATCCTCGATCGTGACGATGTCCGCGGGCTCACACGCGCGCTGGAACGGACTGACGCGGTCGTGGTAGCCGACGAGGTGTATGAGCACATCGTCTTCGACGGTGCGCGTCACGAGAGCCTCGCGCGTTATCCGGAGCTGGCGGAGCGCGCTGTGGTGATCAGCTCGTTCGGGAAGACCTATCACACCACCGGATGGAAGGTGGGCTATGCGGCGGCACCGCAGCGGCTCAGTGTCGAGATCCAGCGCGTCCACCAGTTCGTGGCGTTCGCGGTCAACACGCCGGTTCAGCACGCATACGCCGAGTTCGTGGCGAGAGATCCGCTGTGCACATCGCTCGCCCCGTTCTACCAGCAGAAACGCGATGCGTTTCTCTCGCTCATCCGGAAGTCGAGGTTCAAGCCGCTGGCGTGCCGCGGGACGTATTTCCAAATGCTCGACTACTCGGCCATTACTGAAGAACCGGACGAGGCATTCGCCCTCCGCCTGATCCGGGATCACGGGGTTGCGGCGATCCCAGTCTCACCGTTCCTCCAGGGTGCTGATCCCGGGCCGGTTCTCCGCTTCTGCTTTGCCAAGCGTGACGAGACGCTCGAATTCGCCGCCGAGCGACTGTGCCGTGTATGACGCTCCTCCGGGCCGTCATCCGCGTACTTGCAGTGGCGCTGTTTACGGTGACGGCGCCGCTCAGCGGGCAGGACGGACACCCGCTCCCTGATTCCGAACCCTTCTTCGCTGATGTCCGGCAGAACCTCGCCGACGCCCAGGCACGCGAGAATGTCTTCGCCTACAAGGAGCGGCGCACCGAACTTCACACAAACCCGTTCGGGCGCATTGGTACCGGCGCCGCGCGCGTCTACGACGTGGTCCCGAGCGTGGACGGCACGGTCGTGCACCGGCGCCTTGTCGAGCGGGATGGCATGCCAGTCGTCAACGCCCCGGTCGAGCGCGTCGAGCGACGGGGCCGAAACCGTCCCCGCAGCCGCGCGACTCTCGAGGATGTCGTCGGAGCGCTGGATTTCTCGATCGACAGGCGGGAGATGCTCGACGGCCGCCCCATGATCGTCGTCCGGTTTTCGCCGCGCCCGTCCGCGAAGCCCAAGACACGCGAGGGAAAGATGGCACACGCGTTCGAGGGGCAGATCTGGGTCAACGAGTCGGCGCGTGAAGTGGAGAAGGTCGAGGCGCGCGCCGTGGAGTCGCTGTCGTTCGGCCTTGGGTTCGTGGCTCGCCTTGGAGAAGGCACCACGGTGTCGCTCACGAGGGAGCCGGTAGGCGAGTTCTGGATGCCGACGTCAATGCGCCTGACGGGCACAGGGCGCGCGATGGTGTTTCGGAAGCTGACGCTCGACTTTGCGGTCGATTGGTTCGACTACCGTAAGCCTGATGGTGGGTAGCTGGTAGAGCCATCGCTCCACCAGCCGGCCAGCTATTCGTCCGCGTCGCCGTCGTTGTCGTCGATTCCCGCATCGCCAGCGTTCGCCGCGTCTGGCGGTGCTGATGTCGCGAAGTTGTCGATGTCCGGCGCCTCGCCTTCCTCGACGTCGTCCAGTGCGTAGGTCCGACCGGTGTTCTTTTCTTTGATCGGGCCACGTACCTTGTGTTCCTGGCCCTGCTTCTTCGCATTGCGGAGCCGCTTCGGCGGCGCGGGCGGGCCGAAGTTGGCCGAGCGATCGCGGCTGCCCGGAGGACCGAAACCACCTCCCGGTGAAAATCCCCCGCTGGACGGACGTGGCCCGCCGAACCCGCCACCACCGCCAGGGCGCGGCCCGCTGAAGCCCCCTCCACCGAATCCACCAGGCCTCGGGCCCGGAGGACGATCCTCACGCGCGCGTGCTTCGCTCACCGCCAGGTTGCGGCCCTGGAACGGCTGCGCGTCGAACTTGCGAATGACTTCCTCGGCCACGGGGCGTTCAGCGAACTCGACAAATGCAAAGCCGCGTGGGCGACCGGTCTCACGATCGACCGGCATGACGATGTGGGACGGTTCTGCTACCGCGGCGAAGTGGGTTCTGAGGTCCGCCTCAGTCGCGCCGTACGGCAGATTCCCGATGAACAAACGAACGGCCAAGGATCTCCTCGTAAAGGATACGGAATGCTCGTAAAGGGCTACGATTCTAACCCAGAACCCTGTGCAGGCGCGGTAAGAATCCCAGGAGCCGGTTCAGAAGAGCCCAGCCACGTCACGGGCGAAGACCGGCCGCGGGTCAGGGGCGAGCGCACCCGCGACGGCGGCCCGGCCGATGACACTTGCGGGTGAGACACCAGCGGCCCTCAGTTCGCGGAGGCTGGCATCCCCTTCCGATTTGCTCAACTTCCTGCCCGAAGCCGCCATGAGGAGCGGATGGTGCAGGAATTTCGGCATCCCTGACCGGCCAAGCATGTGCGCGAGCCGCAATTGACGCCCCGTGGACTCCAGCAGGTCGTTGCCACGGATGATGAGATCCACGCCCTGCTCAGCGTCGTCGGCCGTGGCGGCGAACTGGTAGGTCCAGTGCCCGTGCCGGTCGCGCAACAACAGGTCGCCACACTGATCAGCGGGTGACTGCGATACTGGCCCGAGGCAAAGATCCTGAAAGGACTCCACTCCCGGCTCAATGCGCACCCGCAGACTGCGCCCGGGAGTCTCCGCCAGGCCCCGGTCGCGACAATGGCCGTCGTAGCGTCCCTCCTCGACGCGTGCCTCCAGTGGATGGGGCTGCAATGAGACTTGCGTGTGGCGAAGGCGGGCTTCCTTGCGGGAGCAGTCGCAGGCGTACACATGGTGGGTACGTCGCAGGCGGGAAAGCGCCTGTTCGTAGACCGCGTGGCGATCACTTTGGCGGAGCACCGGAGAGCGGCCCTCATCAGCCTCGAAGCCCAGCCAGTCGAGGTCCTCGAGGATGGCGCGCTCGTATTCGGGCCGGCTCCGGATGCGGTCGTGGTCCTCGATGCGGAGGAGCACGCGGGCTCCGGCGCGCCGCGCAGTGCCCCAAACGTAGATGGCGTTCACGACGTGGCCGAGGTGCAGGTACCCTGTCGGCGAAGGCGCGAACCGTGTGAGCGACATGTGCTACGAGATGTTATCGTCATGATTCCCTGGCTCCACTCATCCGATCCATTTCCACCGGTCGAGTCGGCGATGGCGACGCCCAACGGACTGCTGGCCGCCGGTGCTGACTTGTCGCCAGAACGCCTCCTCGACGCCTACCGCCACGGCATCTTTCCTTGGTTCGGAGAGGGGGACCCCCTGTTGTGGTGGAGTCCAGACCCCCGAATGGTCCTGTTCGTGAGCGAACTGCACACGTCGCGCTCATTGCGGCGGGTCCTCCGCTCGGGCCCCTTCGACGTCCGGATCGACACGGCCTTCCGGGATGTGATGCTCGGCTGCGCCGAGCGACGAGCTGGCCACGAAGGCACCTGGATTACGCCAGAGATGCTCGATGCGTACACACGACTCTTCGAACGTGGATATGCCCATTCGGTCGAGGCGTGGGTGGACGGTGACCTCGTAGGCGGGCTGTACGGTGTGGCGATTGGGCGGATGTTCTTCGGGGAATCGATGTTCACGCGCTGGACAGACGCGTCGAAGGTGGCGCTCGTCTGTCTGGTACGACAGCTTGAACGGTGGGGGTTCACACTGATTGACTGCCAGATGTCCACCGAGCATCTCGCGTCTCTCGGGGCCCGGGAGATTCCGCGGGCCGAGTTTCTGTCTCACGTCCGGCGCCTGACAGCCGAGCCAGGGATACCGCCGCCGTGGCGTTTCGACCTCGCCATACCGGTGCCCTGAGTACAATTAGAAACATCACGACGACCTCGACCATCACGAATGAGTGACCCCTCCGTCCGTGAATCGACGCTCACGAAGACGCAGGCCGAGCAGCAGGTGCAGCGGCCGCGCATGTGGCGCGTATTGCTGCACAATGACGACTATACGACCCAGGAGTTCGTGGTCTGGATTCTCGAGACGCTATTTCACAAGCCCAGAGCCGAGGCATTTGCGATCATGATGAACGTCCACAGGTCAGGACTGGGCATCGCGGGCGTCTTCACGCACGATGTGGCGGAGACCAAAACGCGGGGGGCACGGCAATTGGCGGAGGAGCACGAGTTTCCGCTGCTCGTCACCATGGAACCCGAGCCCGATGAGTAAGCCTCCAGTACCGTTCGCGCCAGAGACCCTCGAGACGATTCAGCTCGCGTTTCGTCTGGCCACCGATCTCCGCCACGATTCCGTTGGTTTGGAGCACTTGCTTCGCGCGATCCTCGAGGAGCGACACGGACAGCGCGTGCTGGTGGCATGTGGCGCCAAGATTGGCGATCTGAAGCGCCAGCTCGACGAGGTGATGGCCAGAGCGTTCACGCCCGTGCCCGCACCGGAACGAGTGGAGCCGGAGCCGACGCTCGGCTTCGACCGAGTGATTCAGCAGGCCGTGGGGCACGCGGCGGGGGCCAGCGCCAAGCAAGTGGACAGCGGGAGTCTTCTCGTCTTTATCCTCCAGGAGGAAGAGAGCCACGCGGCGTATTTCCTCCGAGGCCAGGGTGTGAATCGTTTGACCCTGTTGAGGGTGATCTCGCACGGCGCCGCCGGTCGGCAGTCGGTTCCGACGGAGCCGAGTGACCCTGATGCGCCGGCCCCTCCTGTTGATCCGCTCGAGTCGTTTGCCACCGATCTGGTGGCCCGCGCTGCCGCCGGACAAATCGATCCACTGATCGGTCGGCAGCGTGAGCTCGAGCGCATGGTCCAGGTGCTCTGTCGCCGCCGCAAGAACAACCCGCTCCTGGTGGGCGAGCCCGGCGTGGGCAAGACGGCGTTGGCTGAGGGGCTGGCGCTACGGATTCACCAGGGCGACGTGCCAGAGGTTCTGAAGGACGCGAAGATCTACGCGCTCGACCTCGGTTCGCTCGTGGCGGGCACCCGCTACCGTGGAGACTTCGAGGAGCGCGTGAAGCAGGTCTTGGATAGCCTCGGCAGGGAGAAGAACGCGATTCTATTCATCGACGAGATCCACTCGATCGTTGGCGCCGGATCGGCATCTGGCGGCGCGATGGACGCCGGCAATCTCCTCAAGCCCGCACTTGCCGGTGGCACGTTGCGGTGCATTGGCTCCACCACCTTCGGCGACGTCAAGCAGTCGTTCGACCGAGACCGCGCCCTCTCGCGGCGATTTCAGAAGATAGACGTGCCCGAGCCCTCTGAGGCGGAAACGCTTGAGATCCTCAAAGGTCTGCGTCCCCACTACGAGTCCCATCACGGCGTGAAGTACACAGACGCGGCGCTCGAGGCGGCGGTGACGTTGTCGGCGAAGCACCTGAGGGATCTGCACCTGCCGGACAAGGCGATTGACGTCATGGACGAGGCCGGGGCGGCGCACAAGCTGCTGGCCCCGTCGAAGTCAGGCGATGGCGCACTCGATCGGCGTGCCGCCGAGATAGGCGCCGCGGAGATCGAGACGATCGTGGCGCACATGGCTCGTGTGCCGGTGCAGGCCGTGTCGAGCGACGACCGGCTTGCGCTGGCGACGCTTGCCCCGGAGTTGAGGCGGGTGATCTTCGGTCAGGACGCCGCGATCGACGAGGTTGCCTCGGCGATCAAGCTGTCGCGTTCCGGCCTGCGCTCACCGGAGAAGCCGATTGGCAGCTTTCTCTTCGCGGGGCCGACCGGCGTGGGCAAGACCGAGCTTGCGCGGCAGCTCGCGCGAATCCTTGGCGTAGAGTTTCTCCGCTACGACATGTCGGAGTACATGGAGAAACACGCCGTGTCCCGTCTGATCGGCGCGCCACCCGGGTATGTGGGCTTCGAAGAAGGAGGCCTTCTCATTGACGCAATCCGAAAGTCGCCTCACGCGGTGCTGCTGTTGGACGAGATCGAGAAGGCGCACCCGGACATGTTCAGCATCCTGCTTCAGGTGATGGACCATGCCACGCTGACCGACTCACATGGACGCAAGGCCGATTTCCGCCACGTCATCGTCATCATGACGACCAATGCCGGGGCGCGCGACCTGTCTGATCGACATATGGGCTTCACCGAGACCGGACAAGGCGGTTCCCAGCGCGGCGCGCTCGAGCGGACATTCACGCCGGAATTCCGCAACCGTCTGGATGCGACCGTCGCTTTCAATGCGCTTGGCGTATCCGAGATCGAGCGGGTGGTGGACAAGCAAATTGACGAGCTGCGTCTCATGGTGTCGGCCAAGGGCATCACCATCGAGGTGGATCCTGCGGCACGAGCGTGGCTCGCGGCCAAGGGGTTTGACCGTGCGTTTGGCGCACGTCCCATGGCTCGTCTCATCGAATCGCGCGTCAAGAAGCCGCTCTCGGAGGCGATGTTATTCGGAGACCTGAAGAATGGGGGCGTCGTTCGAATCGCGGTTGAAGACGACGCTATCCGGTTGGTGGTTGGAACCTGAATGTCCCTAGCCGACATCCGGCGCGACTACGAGGGCCAGCCGCTCGACGAGCAGCACAGTGACGAAGATCCGTTTCGGCAGTTCAACACCTGGTTCGAGCAGGTTCAGAGAGTCGAAGCTGATCCCACAGCCATGGCCCTTGCCACCGCGACGAGGGACGGCCGTCCCTCGGTCCGCACGGTATTGCTCAAGGGCCTCGACGACCGCGGCTTCGTGTTCTATACGAACTACGACAGCCGCAAGGCACGGGAGATGGCCGAGACCGGGCGCGCGAGTGTGCTGTTCTACTGGCCGTCGGTTCATCGCCAGGTGCGCGCGTACGGGAACGTTCACAAGGTCAGCGGCGCGGAATCGGATGCCTATTTCGCCTCGAGGCCACTCGAGAGCCGACTTGCGGCAGTCGTATCACGCCAAAGTGAGCGTATCGAGAGCCGCCAAGTGCTGGAAGGGTTGTTCGAAGCAGCGAAGCGGGCACATATGGACGGCGCCATCCCACGTCCCGAATTCTGGGGCGGCTATCGCCTCATTCCCGAGGAACTTGAGTTTTGGCAGGGCCGAGAGAGCCGCCTTCACGATCGGCTTCGGTACGTAAGACAGGCCGACGGTACCTGGCAACGCGATCGCCTGGCACCCTGATCGCGCCGCGCCCAACAGAACCGCCGACCGGGGCCCGCATAGCCTGGCCCCTCCCGTTTCGCCCTGCCTCGACTTACTTCGCGTGCGCCGCTGCGCGTTCGGGAGCCGGGACGGCCATCAGATCCGCATGGGCGGCAACATGAGCCGCGACGATGGCCTCGGCCCTGGCAAGGGCGTCAGCATCGCCGGCGCGGAAGGTCGCGTTGGCCTCCACGAGCCCTTGCTGGCTGGCCGGGGTCGATTCGACGCTGTCGTAGATGGCGGCCACCGGGCAAGCCGGGACACACGCGCCACAGTCGATGCACTCTTCCGGGTGGATATAGAGCATCTTCGTGGACGCGAATTCCGGCTCGTCCTTTCTCGGGTGGATGCAATCAACGGGGCAGACATCCACGCAGGCGCTGTCCTTGGTATCGATGCACGGGTCTGTGATGATGAACGGCATTCTGCTGAGCTTACACAAAAACTCCGGCCCTGTGAACGGGTAACCGCATGTCCGGAGCCTTCGTGTTTACCGCGTCCCGCGGAGCCGGCGCGTCCAGGCCTCGAGTGCCTCGACCAGCTTCTTCACGTGAGCGCGGGTGTCCTCGTCGGTCAGGCGTCCGGAGGCGTCGAACTTGTCGCCGCCGCTGCGCACCATGACCTCCGGCTTGTTCAGCGGGATTAGGTCCACGAAGACGGCGATTTGTCGAAGGTGGTACTGCGCGCGCATCGTTCCGCTCAAACCCCCGCTTGCTCCCATGATGCCAAGCGGCTTGCCCGCAAACGGCTGATCGGGCGGTCGAGAGCCCCAGTCGATTGCGTTCTTCAGCACGCCGGGGACCGAGTAGTTGTATTCGGGGGTGGCAATGAGCAGCGCGTCAGCCGCCCGTATCGCCTCGCGCATGGCGATGACGGCCGGCGGGTAGCCGCTCACGCGAATGTCTTCGTTGTAGAGAGGCACATCCGAGATGTCGAGGATGTTGATCGTCACTCCGTCTGGCGCAAGCTCCTGGGCCGCCCGCAACAGGCGCGTGTTGAACGAGTCCCTTCTGAGGCTGCCTGAGATGCCGAGAAATGTCATCGTGCTCCGCTAGTACTTCCGCTTCTGCTGCCGGATGAGATCGAACTTGGCGGTATCGGCTATGGCCATGACGGCCATCACTCCGGCCTGAATGGGATCGCTCACCACAAGGTCCGCGGCGTCGGGCACGCTGCCCGCCATGTTCAGGGAAATCACGTAGACCCCATTCTTGCGGATCTCTTCCACGGCGCCGGTGATCGCGCCACCCATCAGCGATCCAGCGAGCACGAGGAGCTTCACCCGCGGCAAGCGGGTCACCGCGCGGACGGCAGCCGCCAGGTCCTGCTCGCCCACCAGTGGGATCGTGTCCACCGAGATGCGTTCGCCCCTGATGTTGTGGCGGTCGGCTTCAGAGATCGCGCCAAGGGCGACCTGGCCCACCTGAGCCCCGCCGCCCATGATGATGATGCGCTTCCCGTAAATCTTGGAGAACGATGGTGTCTCCTCGAGCCTGGTGACACCAGGCACCGCACGCAGATTCTCTATAACGCCGCCGGCACCATCCTCGACCGAGAACTCGAGGTAGACCTCCGCATGATCGCCGCTGGCGTGCATGTCCACGTAGCGGATATTCGCCTCGTGGTCGGCCAAGACCTTCGTCAGCCCGTAGAGCATTCCAGGACGGTCGCTGATGGTGGCGAGAATCGCATGAACAGTGGACATAGTCAGAGTTGAATCTAGCACGCGATCGACAGGCACATCGACAACCCCTGCGAAAGACCCTCGCGCAGGCCCTAACGGATTGTCCAGGAGTAAACGTGAGTGCCGCCGACCACCACGTCCTCGTCAGGTGTCCAGTCGCCGATTGGGAAACGGTGCGACACAATCCTGGTACCGGGACGAAGCTCCCGCTGGAGCTTGGCCCGCAGCCGCAAATTCACGGACGGCGACAAATACAGCGTGACGACCGTCGCCTCCGACAAGTCTGTAGCGAAAAGGTCGCTCTGGGAGAAAGTCACCTTATCCGAGACCCGCGCCTTTAGGGCTTCAGCCCGTGCAACTCGAATCAGACCCGCATCCAACTCGATACCCACACCCCTGACACCAGCCTGGCGGGCTGCGGCAATGACGATGCGTCCGTCGCCGGAACCGAGGTCATAGACAACATCTCCTTCGCCCAACCTTGCGAGTTTCAGCATGGCGTCTACGATTTGTGGAGGTGTTGGTACGTAGTGGATATCAGGGGTTGGTTTGACCTGGGCGGCCACAACAAAGCCCATGAACGAACATATTACGAAAATCGCGAAAACCTGAGTTAATTGGCATGTGTGACGAGCGTTCATGTGTACCATATTAATACTCGTCCGGTGGTAGTTCGGAGATATAAGTCATCCAGTCATAGGACTAATCACGCCGCAAGCGGGGCACACCGCACACCGCACGGCCGCACGCTTCCTGAGCCCTTCCCTTTGGTTTAAGAGATATGGGCCTAGACTGTCCATATTGCCCAGAACAAAGTCTGCGCTAGAGGTGGCAAACCTTTTGAAGTGACGATTGCACGGCAAGTTCTTCAATGTCTGGATTTCCAGCAGTGGCTCCCGGCAACGCACGGCTGGAGTGGGTCGCGGCAGCGAGGGTGAGCGTAGCTCGATGAGAAACAACGGTTCGGAATTGACGGGCGTGAGTCCGGCGATCATCGAACTCCGGGAGGAGATCGAGCGTGTCGCCCGGTCTGACGCGAAGGTCCTCATTTCGGGCGAAAGCGGCGCGGGTAAAGAGGTCGTGGCGCGAGCCATTCACGCCGCCAGTCGGCGGTCGGCGAAGCCGTTCGTCGCGGTCAACTGCGCGGGTCTCCCGGAGACGCTCCTCGAGTCGGAACTGTTCGGGCACGTACGAGGCAGTTTTACCGGCGCTTACCGCGACAAGGCGGGCAAGCTCGAACTCGCCGACGACGGCACGGTGTTCTTGGATGAAGTTGGCGAGATGACTCTGCGTATGCAGGGCATGTTGCTTCGGTTTCTCGAGACCGGCGAACTGCAGAAGGTTGGCACCGAGCGGTCACAGGGGGTGGTGGACGTCCGAGTGATTGCCGCGACGAATCGCCGTATCGAGGACTTGATTACACAGGGGCTGTTCCGGGATGACCTTTATTACCGGTTGAACGTTGTGCACTTTACCGTTCCGCCCTTGCGTGAGCGGAAAGGCGATGTGCCGTTGCTCGTGGAGTCTGCGCTCAAGCAGTTCGTCGGCGTCAACGGCTATCGCGTCAAAGACATCGAACCGGAAGCGGTTGCGGCCCTCTCGGACTACTCGTGGCCCGGCAATGTGCGCGAGCTGCAGAACGTGATCGAGCGGCTGGTCGTGACCGGTCGTCACGAGATAATTAAGGTAGACGACCTACCTACGGACATTCGGGTCGGACGTGGCATCGGGAAAGTGCGCAAGGAACGGCGACGGACGGTTGCCGACGACTTGTACAAGCGCGTCGTCGAGGGGCGCGAATCGTTTTGGACTGCGGTCTATCCCCTCTATATGAACCGTGAAATCACCAAGGCCCACGTGCGCGACCTCGTCGGCAAGGGGTTGGAGGAAGCACGAGGCAACTACAAGATCGTGGCCCGGCTGTTCAACATGGATGCGAGCGAATACAAGAAATTCCTGAATTTTCTGCGAAAGCATGAATGTCAGGTTCCCTTCAGGGAGTACAGATGAGAGTTCACGATTGGCGTATGGCGTGCGCACTGCTGTTGATCGCTGGTTCGATCTCACCGCTGGCAGCCGGCCAGGGGACCCGCACCGTGCCTGGCGGTGTTCCGCGACCTGTCGTGGCTCCAGCTCCGTCGGCGGTTCCCCCCGTGGCAGGTGGCGTGGCGACGCCAGCGGACTACGTGATCGGCGCCGATGATGTGCTGACGGTCGTTTTCTGGCGCGACAAGGACATGTCAACCGATGTGGTGGTTCGGCCAGACGGCAAGATCACGCTCCCGCTGCTCAACGACATCGATGCGTCTGGATCCACGCCGGAGCAACTCCGGGATCGAATCGCGAAAGCCTCGGCTGAGTTTATCGAGGAGCCGTCGGTCACGATCACCGTCAAACAGATCAACAGCCGCAAGGTGTTCATTACCGGAGAAGTCACCCGTCCCGGTCCGTATCCGCTCACGACCCCGACGACTGTACTGCAACTGATTGCCATGGCAGGTGGTTTGAACCAATTCGCCCAACGTGACGAGATCGTCGTGATGCGCACGGAGAATGGACAGGCGCTGTCGCTGCCGTTCGACTATGCGGCCGTGGCGAAGCGGAAGAAGCTCCAGCAGAACGTGCTGCTGAAGCCGGGCGACGTGGTACTCGTTCCGTGAACATGCTGACGCGCGTCTGTCTGGTCGTTCTTGCGCTGACCTCCGGGGTTGGAATGGCGGCGCGCGTCTCGGCGCAGGAGGCGCCGACCGTGCCGCCTGGAGAGGCCCAGGGTAGAGCTATCGATCCGCGGCAGACGCCTGGCGACCCTCGCCTCCAGCGCGGCATTCGAGGCCGCGACGTCGTGAATCTCACGCTGGAGGCGTCGGCCGGTACCGACGGCTGGGGTCGGATAGATACATCAGGAGGCACCGCCACGCTGGTTGATACCAATATTGTTTCTGATCTCCGGAGCCGTGTGACGCTCAGGCCGCTCGAGACGCCGGTGTCCTGGCAGGTGACCGGTGACATCGCCTACCGCGGATACGACGATCGCGAGTTCGTCCCGCTTGGGCGAACACTCGGAACCAGCGCGGCGTTTGACCTCACTTCCAGCACGCGGATAAGTGCATTCGGCTCGGTTGGGTATCAGCGGTACTTCGCGCTGGCCCTGCCCACGACCGCCTTCTCGGGGGCGTTCGCCGATGGTGCCGTTGCCCAGGCCATGACGACCGCTCTCGGGACGCAGTTCATACCGGCGGCCCTTATTGGTGAGCGGTCAGGGATGCTGCCCGCCTCGGCGATCGATTTTGCCGTGGCGGCGAGCCCCGCGACATGGCGCAGTGTCGGAGTATCGCTCTCGCAGCAGTTGACGTCGCGAGCCAATGCCACGGTGCAGGCGGCCTTCAATCGCACGGACTACAGTTCCAACCAGAACCGCGATTCACGTGACTACGGGCTGTCTGGATATCTCGGGTACAGAATCTTCAACGGTGTTGGGTTGCGAGTCGGGTACAGCCGTCAGGTGGCGGACTACTTCGTAGGCACTGGGCCCGACACTGTGCTGCTCGAGAACATCGACGCCGGACTCGATATCGCTCGCGGATTCGCGCTTACGCGACGCGGGCTCACGCTGGGCGCCAGAACCGGTGCGTTGATCCTGACGGACGGCCGGGATCGGCGAGTCTATCTGACGGGCAACGTCAGCCTGACCCAAGCCATTGGCCGGTATTCCCGCGTCTATGCCGGTTATGACCGAGGCGACCAGCTTGCGGCCGGGTTCGTCCGACCGGTGATTACCGACTCCATCATTGCAGGAGCCGGCGGCCGGGTATTCGGCGGATCGAGTTGGGTCGTCGCTGCCAGCCGGTCCCTCGGTTCGGTGATCAATCAGCAGGATGTCGGCTTCAGCAGCAACGGCCATTCGTACCATACGACCACCGGGACCGCTCGCCTGACCTTCCCCGTCGGCCGGCGGGCAGGAATCTATCTCGAGTATCTGGCGTACCAACAAGACATCGACAACAGCGTGGACGTGCTGAACGTACTGAGGCTGGATGACGTTCGTCAGACGGGCCGGGTTGGAGTCACCCTGGATATTCCCCTGCTGCGGGACGAGCGCCCGCCACGACGAGAAAGGCGGTAGGCGTGCTTCCCGGACGTCAATATTCCCCCGCGGACATTCTGTTCCTGCTGGCCAAGTTCAAGTGGCTGATTGCGGTGCTGTGGGTCACCGTCGCCGTGGCGGCAGTGCTCGTGGGGCAGATCCTTCCGGATCGGTATCGCTCGGAAAGTCTGATCCAGGTTGTCGGTCAGCGCGTTCCGGAAAACTACGTCCGGTCCACGGTGACCTCGCGCATCGAGGATCGGCTGCCGGCGATCAGCCAGCAGATTCTTAGCCGCACGCGGCTCGAGCGCATCATTCAGGATTTCGATTTGTACACCGAGACTCGCCAGACGGAGTTGATGGAGGACATCGTCGCCGACATGAGAGACGACATCGCCGTCACCATCATCAAGGGCGATGCGTTTCGGGTGAGCTATGTCTCAAACGATCCCCGCACGGCGATGAGGGTGACCGAGCGGCTCGCGTCGCTGTTCGTGGAGGAGAACCTTCGCGACCGCGAGGTGCTGGCGGAAGGCGCGAATCAGTTCATCGACAGCCAGCTTGACGAAGCCCGGCGCCGGTTGCTCGATCATGAGAAGAAACTGGAGGACTATCGCCGCCAACACTCCGGAGAGCTGCCGTCGCAACTCGATTCGAATCTGCAGACGATCAACGGTATGCAGGCGCAAGTGACGCAGTTGGCCGAATCGATCAACCGCGACCGCGACCGGCGCCTAATCCTCGAGCGGCAGATCGGCGATCTGATGGTTGAGGTGCCACCTGCGCCGCCGCTGACCGCGGTGCCGCCGTCGGCGTTCACACAGTCGCAGACCGGTGCCAATGGCGAGCCGTCAGGCCCGATCGCCGCGCAGCTCGAGCTTGCCAGGAGCCAGCTCCAGGTGATGGAGCTGCGGTTGCGTCCGTCGCATCCCGATGTGCAGCGCATGAAGCGGGTGATCGCCGACCTCGAAAAGAAGACGGAGGCGGAGGCGGCCCTGACTCCCGTGTCGGTCGTCGAGCAAGCAACCCCTTCGGTTTCGCCCCAGGAGCGGATCCGCCAGAACCGCATTCGCGATCTGAGGCTCGAAGTCGAGGCCATAGACCGGCAGATTGCGTACAAGGAGGAATCGCAGAGGACGCTGGCGCGCACCATTCCCGAGTATCAGCGCCGCGTCGACATTATCCCCACGCGCGAGTCCGAGATGATCGCGCTGACGCGCGACTACGACACGCTCAGGAACGTGTACACGTCCCTCCTCTCCAAGGGCGAGGACGCAAAAGTGGCGGCGAACCTCGAGCGGCGGCAGATCGGTGAACAGTTCAAGGTGATCGACCCGGCCCGGTTGCCCGAGAGGCCGTTCAGCCCTGACCGCACGTTGATTAACGCCGGAGGCATCGCCGGAGGCCTCATTCTTGCGCTCGCGATCATCGGCCTGACGGAGATGGCCGATTCGAGCTTGCGCACCGACCAGGATGTCATTGGAGCACTCGCACTGCCGGTGCTGGCGACGGTACCCGCGATCATGACGCGCGAGGAGAATCGCATGCTGGCCCGGCGCAAATTCCTGGTCGCCGCGGCGAGCATTCTCATCATCGTGAGCGGCGGTGGGCTGCTCGTGTGGAAGCTCGATCTCTTGAGCCGGTTCCTCTAAATGTACGAATCCTATTTTGGCCTTCGCGTCCGTCCATTCGACCTGACGCCCGATCCGCGGTTCCTGTTCATGACGGCAGGCCACAGGGAGGCGCTCAGCACGATCGAGTACGGGATTGCCGGTCGCAAGGGGTTGACGCTGCTCGTCGGCCCGGCGGGGACGGGCAAGACGACGCTCGTGCATGCAGCACTGGAGCGCCAGAAAGGCGTCGAGGCGGCGGCAATCTACCTGTCGAACCCGACGCTTACGCGGGAAGAATTCTTCCAGTTTCTGGCGTTCGAGGTGGGGCTGGCGGACGCGGCGGAGAAGTCGAAGACGCTGATCCTTCGTGAGCTACGCGCGACGTTGCTGGAGCGGCACAAGGCCGGGAGGCTTACGGCGTTGTTGGTGGATGAAGCTCAGGCCATGCCCGACGAACTGCTCCAGGAGCTGCGCATGCTGGAGAACCTCGAGGTGGGTAACGAGAAGCTGCTCCCGGTCGTGCTCGTAGGGCAGGTCGAGCTGGTGGACAGACTGCGGCAGCCTGCGCTCATGGCCCTGAAACAGCGCGTGGCGTTGCGTTCGACGCTGGCGGCGCTAACGGCCCAGGAGGCGGCGGCCTACATCGCGGAGCGTATCCGCATCGCGGGCGGAGACGTTGCG
>JAKFXY010000061.1 GCA_021731165.1 Acidobacteriota bacterium
ACCGAGCCGGCCGCGTCGAGCATCGCCGCATCTGGATCACCGTCCCGGTCGAGATCACCCCACGCAAAACCGCGCGCGCCGTCAACTCCCCTGAATGAGCGGAGCTCGCGGCTGGTGCCGTCTCCATTGTTCCTGATGACAAGCGGCTCTCCGCCAACCACGCCCAATATCAGGTCCAGGTCGCCGTCCATGTCGAGGTCAGCCGTCCACGCGCCGGCCACGGCCAGCGATGCCGCTCTGACACCGAGCGCCGCACGCGGGGCGTCGGCAAACATTCCTTCGCCATCCTGAAGGAGGAGGCGACTCCCCCGGTTTCCCGCCAGGAGCAGGTCGGTGCGGAAGTCGTGGTTCCAGTCGAGCGGCACGACGATGTCCACGCCCGCAAAGGGCCACGAGGCCGGTTGCGCGCCCACGCGCCGGAGCGCGGCATCGTCAGCCACGAACACGCCCGGCGTGCCGTCCGCGCCCATCGGCCATGCGACGACCCTCGCCGCGGAGCCGGCGTCCAACGGCTCGTCCGTATAAGTGAGTGCCCGGTCGGGAGCCGAGGGCGTCGAGCTTGGAGCCGGCAGCGCAATGAAGCGATCGAATGCCTCCGCGATCAGCTCCGAGGGCACGCGCACGGCCGCGAGGCTGTCGCGATACGCGGGCACCGGGGCGAGGACGTTGCGGAGAAAGGCCAGCTCGCGGCCGGCCGCCTGTGGGTTGGTGCCGGCCGCGGCACGGAGGGAAACGAGCTGCTCGAGTGCGGGCGCCGGCCACCCGGTAGAGAGCACGGCGATACGTGCCACGAGCGCATCGAACCTCGTGGCATCGCCGCGGCGCGCGGCCAGCCGCGTACGCTCGACGAGGACCGCCAGATTGTCCGGCTGCAGAGCGAGAATCGCGTCGAGGAGCTGCTCCGCCTCGGCACCTGCAGCGGTATCGCTTGTCTCGCGCGCGCGTTCCAGTGCCTCGGCGAGCGCGAAGCGCGGGCGGACACTGCGCGGATCGAGCGCGGCGGCTCGACGCAGCCGGGCGATCGCGGCGTCGAGATTTCCGCGCGAGAGCTCGAGCGCGCCTTTCAGCATCTCGATGTCGCTGCTGTCGGGTGCGAGAACCGCCGCCCGATTGATCGCCTGCGCGGCCGCGTCGGGCTCGGCCCGCCGCAGGTGCACGAGCCCGAGGTTCGCCCAGCCGGAAGGCTCCATCGGCGCAATCACCGTGGCTCGGGTGAAGTCCGCTTGCGCGTTGTCCAGGAGGCCGGTGTCCAGCGCCGCGAGCCCGCGGTAGAAGGCGCTTACGAGTTGCCGGTACTCGTCGGAATCAGGTGACGGTCCAGCCACGCTCCGCCGCGCGTTGAGGTACCAGCCGGCACCCGCCGCGCCCACAGCAACGAGTGCGGCTACGAATACCAGCCGAAACGAAATCCGCACCGACCAATGCCGAAGGCGAACGCGAGATCTCGAAAGGTGTATGACATAGCTCTCTTCTCGCGCGAAAGGACCCTGATTCTACCATCCAGGGATGAACCTTCGCGCCAGGGGGAATCCGCCTGGAGGCGTCCGATATGGGAGTGTTGGGAAACGTGACTCTTACTTGGGACTACTGACCGGGTTTCCGACAGCCTTGTTGTAGGCCGCGACTTCCGAGGCCGAGCAGAGCATCTCCATCATGTCGAAGCCTGCCGGCATCAGACGCATCGGAAACTTGTCGAGCGCAACCCAGGGCTTGGTGTAGAACTTCGGGTCGTCTATCGTGGTCGAGATCTCCAGCGTGTCACGGTCCTTGCGGTGGAATACCTCCTGGACCTTGAGCGCGTCGCTGTGTGGGCGGCCGGCATTGTCGATCCACGTGGTCTCATTCATGCCCACGGTGTCCACGACGAACGTATAGTCGTCAGTCCACTTACCAACGGAATATCCGTACCACCGTGGTTCCTGATCCGTAGGGAGCTGCCGGCCGTCGGTCCAAATCTTCCGCCATACCTGCAGGAACTGGTACAGCAGGACCACCTGGCCCTGTGTCTCCATGATTTGCAGGGTCCGCAGCTCATACAGGTTGGCTCGAGGGAAGCCCCCGGGATCGCAGGAGTTCAGCCAGTCGTTGATCAACCCTGGGGCGACTTCATTGACGCCGAACCCAGGCTTGTTGAGCGCCAGCGCCGCCAGCCCGGCAGGCGTGTACGGCAATTGATGCTCAGGCCTGGTGGTTGAAGGCATGTTCCTCGCGCCGAGGGCCTGGATGCCGGCGCCGCCGCCCGCGTCCCAGATTCCGGCGAGGCTTCGGCGCGGAGCCGGCCCTGATGGCGGGAAGACCGTTCCTGGAGGCACCGCCTGTGTCGTGTTATTCCAAGGCTCCAGTGGCTTGGCCTGGGGCCTGGCTTGCGCACCAAGGAACGTGCGTAAGCCCGGCGCGCACACCATCAGAGTCGCCAGCGCAATCATCGCCACCAACAGACGCTTTGTCATCGTTCGGAATCCTTTCTGCCGCATCGCTACGGCGTTGCCGCCGGGGGCGGCTGCTGACCGCCGCCGGTGCGATACACCTGGCCGTCAGCGAGCGTGACCTGCCTGATACGTCCGACTGGAAGATCGTTCTTCGCGACGATCAAGACAACGGTGATTTCATCACCGGCTTTAAACGAGGTCTTGGTCCAGCCTGCCCTCACCATGTCAGGCGGGTTACTGACCTCCGCCGCCCAATTGACGATCTTGCCCGTCTCATCCTTGACGTCGAATTTCAGGAAGCAGTGAGGATTGGCCCAGAACCACTCCGTCACGGTTCCCTTCAACGTGATCTGTGTCGCCGTCGCATACGCCGCATTGCCGTGGTGTGCCAACAGCGGAACTGAAACCGCCATGACGCCCGCCGCCACGACCACGACTGCCAATAGCCTATTTCTCACGGGGTGCCTCCATCGTCTGTTCCTCAAACTGAACCGGTGTTCCTCTCTACCGGGCTGCGGGTTCAGGTAGGGGCACGGGCACGGCCGGCCTACCGAATCTACTCGTATCGATTGCGACGTTCACCCGCACGTCGCTCAGCTCCGTCACCGACCGTCCATCGGTCCAGGTCGTCACCACGCGAAATGGGATTTTGACCCCGGAGACGTCGCGATAGTCTCCGTAGTCCACCTTCGTGGGCACGCGGCCCACGATCGTCTTGCTGTAGCGAACCAGTCTCGTCAGCAGCCCGGATTCCCGGTCGAAGTACAGCTTGACTGGCGATCCCGCCGGACTGAAGCCTTGGACGAGCAGAACGTCGCGATTGTCGATCGTGGTGGGAAATCCGACACGCCACTGGGTCAACGCCAGCTTGAGCGTGGCTGGGAAGAACAGCGCCGCATCGACCTTGGCGGCATCCAACTCCTCCGCGGTCATCGGCAGCACGGGGACCGGCACCTCCGATAGCGGTGCCGCGATCCATCCGCCGGTTCCGTCGAACACCGTCGAGCGATCGCCGTTCCTGGAGCGCACGGTGGTGGCGTGCTGTCCAGTCACGCGGGCGAAGACTTCCACGGGGTACTTCTCGATGAGGTCGTCGTAGTCCTGGCGTACGCCTGTCGCGGACATGCTGGAGATGCCAGCCAGCCGCGGCACGCCGCCAACGGCCTGCAGGTACTTGTCCAGGACCTGATCGGCAGCCGGCGCTCGGGGCGCCTGCTCCGACAGTTCATCGGGTTCGATATAGGCCGGCTCCGCGTACTGAACTTCCAGGCTCGGAATGATCTGGGGCCGGATATCGCCGCGGTGACACGAATAGCACGTCACGACCTGACGTCCCTGAAAGCTGGCGCGATTGAGCGCGTTGACCATCAGGACCATCCGGCGCGTCGTCTGCTTTCTCAGCGGTTTGTCGTCGGCGTAGCTGGCCCAGTCGCTGCCGCTGTCTTCCCCATGACAACTGGTGCAGTTCAGCCCCAGCGACGCTGAAAAGAACCCCATCGTCTGCATGAACTCGTTGACGGTGATCCCTTTGAGCACCTGGACACTCTTGAAGACATCCTCCGCCATCACAGGCCTCTGCGCCGGCGCCGCCTGGCCGGCCACCGACGCCACGGCCAGCAGCCACGCGGCTGCCGCGCCCACGACGCCAAGGAGTATTCGTCCCGACCTGCTCGCTGATCTTGAGGAAGTAGGCCCGCGATGGGAGATGCCGCAACGCATGATTGAGGGTGCAACCTAGCCGATTGAGCAATCAGCGACAATACCGGAACACCGGTATGCCCGTACCGCGATCTTCTCGCGCCGGGCGTCTCGCGTGAGAACCAACGTCACACCGTCGGCCGGCTCTCTCCGTGATGGGTCTCGCTGCGGGAGCGCCTCCAGTCCACCAGCGTCCACAGCCGCGATCGTTGAATCTGTCTCACTCGATGGTCTCGGACCAGGTTCGCGACCAAGGCCTTGTTGTTGAGTCCGAGCGTCGCGGCAAGGTCCGAGGACGCCATCGGCTCCCCCCGCTGCCGCAGGAGCGCCACGGCGGCATCCCGGTGGTAGGCCTTCGGCCTCACCCACGCAGACGCGTCCAGGCGGAATCGAAGGGGCGATCGGGCCTCATTCAGCACCAGCACAATCGGAAACGCGGAGGGAACCCCGAGATTCTCGAGAACCGCACCGAGCTCTGGATTCGTCAGCGGGCCACTGGCGCCGAGCTTCTGCAGTCTTCGATGCGCGTCTGCGGAATCAAGCGTCCACCACCCCGTCACCCGCGTTCTCTTGAACCGGAAGGGGTACCTCGCTTCCGGTATCAGCATCGCCAATGCGAGCCTCCCGACGCGGTTCTGGGGTTCAGCGCTGAACCTCCGGTCCCTCAACTCCGCAAACAGCTCCTCCTCCGACGTCGCGAATGACCGGAGCTGATCGCGCCACCGCGCCTCAAAGGGTGCGGCCCAGTCGCGTACCAACGGCAAGCAGTGAACCCTGGCCCGCGCCTCCAGTTGCCGGACACGCTCTCTGCTCACCCCGAACTGCCTGCCGACCTCCGCGAGCGTCTGGTCAAGGCGCAAGTCGAGCACTGCAATGAGTCGCGGGTGCATGTCGTCGGCAAGACGGCGCGCGAGAGCTGCCAGCGATCCCTCGCAGCGCGATCGACTCAGCTGAACGAGCTTGCCGAACCCCTCGGCGCGCGCTTCGGTTGGTGCAGGCGGAGAGGCAACGGGTTCGTCTCGCGTCAGGCCGCCGTTCTCGCTCACGTCTCCCAAGTCGTCCTTATATCTCGGCCGCCCCATCCTCGAAAAAATCGTCGCTCTCATCGGCACGCAATTGAGCACCCTCGCGCCTGTTCGCCGCAATACCGGAACATGGGTATGCCTCCCTCAGAAGACAACCCCGCACGCGGCCTCAGAGGTCACACGGGACAGCATTGACGTGAAAACGTACCGCCCTCGCTAGTGAATGGATCGAGGCACGGCTGACCGAAACGGTCGCTACGGGAAGGTCGGCAAGGAAGGAAGGTTCAGTCGATCAGGCGCGCGCGGCCAACGCGTCTTTCACGCGGACGGGCGTGAACGGCAACTGCCGAAGGCGCGCACCCGTGGCATCGAAGATGGCATTCCCGATCGCGGCCGCAATCAACGCCGTTGTCGTTTCGCCGGCGCCAGTCGCGGGCTGATCCGGCCGGTTCAGCAGCACCGTTTCGATGACCGGCATCTCGTTCCCCAGCGACAGCGAGGGATACGCGCGCCAGTCAGCCGTCGTGATCTTCTCGCCGTCCCAGGTCACTTCCTCCCTGAGCGCGCGGCTCATGCCCTGCAGAGCGGCGCCCTCCAGTTGGTTTCGCAACCCGTCGGGATTTGAGATGGGACCGCAGTCGTGAGCAATGAACAAACGCTTCACCACGACGTTCCCGCTGTCCTGATTCACTTCGATGTCAGCCACCATGGCAACCCATCCGTTGGTCGCCGCGCCCGCTTCCATCGCCACGCTGGCGAAGCCGCGGCCCGTGATCACACCGGTGCGGCGACGCGCCGGCCTGGTGGAGGGCCGCGTCGTCCAGGCCGCCGCTTTCGCGGCCGCGTTGACGACATCGATGAGGCGGGGGTCGCGTAAGTGGCGCAGGCGATACGCCACGGGATCCGCATTCACCTTTGCGGCCAGGTCGTCCATGAAGGACTCGTGCGCGAAGGTGTTCTGGAGCTGCGAAGGGGCACGCAAGGGGCCCGTGAAGAACGGGGACCAGACGCGGCGCACAATCGCACGCTCGCTGGCGACCGTCCCCTTGCCATCGCACGTGCCGCCCACACAGCCCGTCACATACGCGGGCGCGCTATTCTGATCGTTGAACGGCGCCGTCGCCGGCGCCGGCCCCCGCGGGGCGAAGGCGGCAGGCTGAAAGCCCGTCAGGAATCCTGTCACCACATTGCCTGGCGTGGCGGCGCCGACCCGGCCGCCTCGTCCGGCGGTCCAGCTCACCGTATCCCACGCGACGATCGTGCCCTTGGCGTCGAGCCCCACACGCTGGTCGATCACGAACGGCGTGCCGTAGTTCTCCCACGCCATCTCGTCCTTGCGCGTGAGCTGCACGCGAACGGGCCTGCCCAACGCCTGTGACAGCAGGGCCGCATCGAACGCCACGGCGTCCACGCCGTTGAGCCCATAGCAGCCCGACCCCCGCCTGAAGGCCACACGCACGGCCTCTGGCTCCACGCCAAGCATCATCGCCATGGTGCTCCGCAACCCAAAGACGTTCTGTGTCGCGGCCCAGATGGTCGCCTGGCCGCCTCGTACGTCGGCTACGGCGCATGAACTCGCAAGCGACCCATGCATCTGATACGGGTGCAGGAAGGTGGCTCGCATCACCGTGGCCGCACTCGAGAGCGTCGCCTCGATATCGCCCGAGTCCACCCACACCGTGTCCTGGCTCGGCTGCGTTCTCATGTGATCGTAGTAGCTTGCCTGGCTCGGCAGCGCCGGCCCGGGCTTCCACGTCACCGTGAGTCTCGCGGCGATCTGCTGTGCCTGCCACGGCTTGTCGGCCACCACCCCCACGAAGTCCTTCTTGACCACTGCCTTCACGAATCCGGGCATCCCCGCGACCGAACTCTCGTCGATGCCGACCAAGGTGGCGCCAACCGAGGGAGGTCTCACCACACGGCCGTGCAGCATCCCAGGCACCCGAACGTTGTGGACGAATTCGACCCGCGCGGTCACCAGGCTGGGAAGATCCAGACGACGTGCCGGTGTGCCGAGTACCGTCCACTCACTCGCGGGCTTCCGCCTTGCACTCGGGTTGAGCGGAAGTTCAAATCGCTTACCTCCGACAAGGTCCCCGTACGACACGCCGCGCGACACATCCGCTTTGACGCGGACCACGCCATCGGTTGCCGCCAATTGCTCGGCAGGCACACCGAGCCGGCGGGCGGCGAGTTGCACGAGCGCCTCGCGCGCGGTGGCCGCGGCGAGCGCCAGATTCGCCTGCCTGAAGTTGGTCGGATGCGACTGGGCGCCTGAAGTGCCGCCCTGATCCGGCGTCACCGACGTATCGCACTGAATGAGCGTGACGCGGGCGAGGGGCACCGAGAGTTCCTCGGCCACGAGCTGTGTCTGCGCGGTAAAGAGGCCCTGGCCAAGCTCGCACTTGCCTGTGTACGCGGTCACCGCCCCGTTGGCGGCGATGGCAATCCACGAATCAAGCCGGCTCCGGCGTTCCTGCGCCGTCTGCGCGGAGCCCACGCCGGGAGCCACGCCAAGCGTGTCGGCCAGCCCCACGGCGCTGAATCCGACGATGAGGGCGCCCGATCCCTTGAGGAACCGCCGACGGGTAAAGCCCAGCCGATCGAGGGCGGCGTTGGCGTCGGGGGTGAATGGGTGGACGCTCATGCGTTCCTCCCTTCCGCGTACTTACCGATCGCCTTGAGCATGCGTGTGTGTGTGAAGCAGCGGCACAACACGCCGGACAACGCTTGTCGAATCTCCGGTTCCGAGGCTTTCGGGTTCTGGTCCAGGAACGCCTTGGCCGTCATGATCACGCCGCTCAGGCAGAAGCCGCACTGCGCCGCCTGCTCATCGATGAACGCCTGCTGAATCGGATGGGGCTTCTCGGGCGTACCCAATCCATCGAGCGTCGTAATCTCGGCGCCGGCTACCGTACCGACGGGAGTAGTGCAGGAGCGGATTGCCCTGCCATTGGAGATGACCGTGCAGGCGCCGCACTGCCCCAGGCCGCAGCCGAACTTCGGGCCGCGAAGTTCAAGGTCATCACTGAGCACGTACAAAAGCGGCGTCGCCGGGTCCAGGTCCAGGGTGTGACTCCGGCCGTTGACCTTCAGGGCAATCGTACTCATGGCGTCCTCTCCTCGAGGTGGCCGCGCCGGGTAAGCGGATAAGCGGTCCGCGAGCGCGGTCGGCTAGGGACGCGGCTGGCCTTCGCCGCCGCCTGCCCCACCCGCCCCGCCTGCGCGTGGCCCACCAAACCCAGCGTTCAGCTCTCGGCCGTCAGCAAAAATGACCCGCTGGAGGTTTCCGACCGTCGCGCCGTTCTTCGCGGCGAAGATATGAATCGTGACTTCATCACCCGGCTTCAGGGATCGCCTCGTCCAACCCTGTTCGAGCATCACGCCGGCCGGTTCGGTTGAGCCGACCCAATGCTGGACTTCGCCCTTGTCGGTCTTCACGTCGTAATAGATCTGATTGTGAGGGGTGCCCCACTCGAACTTCGTAATCGTCCCCTTCATCACGGCTGCCTTCGTGGTGTCGTAGAGGTTCCCTCCATGGTGGGCAAGCAACACGCCGGACGAAACGAGAAAACAGGTAGCCATCACGACAAACGACGTACGCTTCATGTGCGGTCCTCCAGAAGTGAAACGGATATCACGGAATCAGTATCGGCGGCAAGTAGCTGGGCCGTTGGTTTCCGCCCCAAGAAAACCGACGCTCCGGACTTCGGCGCGACGCACTCCCCGGTTTGACAACGTCAGGTGAGCGTCATATCGTCTGTCCCCGACTGACAGGAAACCTCGGGCCGTCCCTGCCTGCAGGCGTCATCCCCGCTGGGATATTCAGCCCCACACTGTGAGGAACGTGGCTATGACTGATCGGATCGTACGAGTGGTGTTGGTGACCGCCGCGGTTGCATGGCTCGCCAGCCCGAGGATCGGAGCACAGGGCGGGAACGCCAAGAGTTCAGGTGCGATGCCGCCGGCGAACATCACGACCTTCTCCACCGAGAGCATCGGGCGGATGGGCCATTTCTATGTCGGCGGCAAGTATGTCGGCGAGCCTGGCAAAGAGGTCATGAGCGGCGCGATGTACGTCGAGGTGTGGGTACCGAAGCAGGTCCGCCAGCCGTACCCGATTGTCTTCTTCCACGGCAACGGCCAGTCCAGCGTGAATTGGCAGCAGACGCCGGACGGTCGGCCCGGCTGGGCGCACTACATGGTCAACCAGGGCTACGTCGTCTATATGGTTGACTATCCGGCGCGAGGCCGGTCGCCGTACGTGCCTGGCGTGAACGGCACGCTCGGCATTCGCACCGCGCTCCAGCTCTCGCAGATCTGGACCGCGCCTGCAACCTCGGGAGGCAATTTCCCGCGCATGCAGAAGTACACGCAGTGGCCCAGCGACCATCCGAAGAAGGGCATGATGGGCGACCCGGTCTTCGACAACTTCATCAGGGGCCAGATGCAGTTCGTCAACAACCAGGCCGAGCTGGCCGTGCCGGCCGGAATCGCGCTGCTCGACACGATCGGCAAACCGGTCATCCTCCTCACGCATTCGCAGGGAGGCGGCATCGGCTTCGACGTCGCCGAGCAGAGGCCGAAGCTCATCGCCGGCATGGTGTCGATTGAACCGGGGGGCCCGCAGATCGGCAACGTGGACACCGCGAAGGTGGCCTACACCCGCGTGAACCCGAACTCCTGGGGTCTCACCACGACGCCGAACACGTTCGACCCGCCGATCACCAGTCTGTCGGAGCTGAAGGTGCACCTCGAACCGTCGGAGCGCCCTGGCGACGAGGTCGGCTGCTACCTTCAGGATGAGCCCGCTCACACGCTGGTGAACTTCCAGAACATGCGGATACTGTCCTTCTCCGCTGAAGGCACCTATCACCGCGTGTTCGACGCCTGCATACCCAAGTGGCTCAACCAGGGTGGCGCAAAGGTTGATTTCTTCCGCCTGGAGGACGTCGGCTTCAAGGGGAACATGCACGAGATGTTTCTCGACAGGAACAGCGACGACATCGCCAAGTTCATCCATGAGTGGCTCCGGAAAAACATCAAGTGATCGTGGGGCGTCGGAGGCGGTCGCGTCCGAACCGACCGCCGCCGACGCCCTGCTAGCCGGATTCTGGCCGGCGTTCGTGGCGTACGTGGACGAGCTCGCGAAAGGGAGCGACCTCGACTTCAAGTTCGGCTATCAGGCCTCCTGCGGCAATGAAGGGGGCTGTGACCCCGACGCACTGTCTCGTGCGGTCCAGCAGAGGACGGGCCGCATGGGCTGGCCGGTCGCCGACCCGTCAACGCTCCAGCCGAGAGACATTCTCGATCTCGTGGAGTTCTTCTATGAATGTGTCGCGTTTCCCGTCTGGGAAATCTGCGACTTCTGTGAACGAAGCCACGTCACGTCCGGGGACCAGGTCGTCGCCAGGGAGCGCTACACCAGCGCCATCAACGCCTTGTTTCGTCAATGCAATCAATCGCTGACGCTGCACCAGGGCAAGGTCGGCGACAGCTCGAAGATTGCGGTGCCGGTCTTTTCCACTTCGACCGAGACGATGAGGAACGTCCTCGATGAAGCGGACGTCCTGATTCAGTCGCACGGTCGATCGCTGGTGGCGGATCGGGCCATGGCGGCGCTGCACGCCTACATTCAGGCCGCCTGCGAATCGAAGTACCTCTCGTCGGCCAGCGACGGCAACCCCTCGACGTCGGAACTCTTCGCCCGCCTCCGGACACATCCGGCGCTCAGGGCACTCGACGCGCGGCATCCGGGCGCCGAAGCACTCTTGAACGCATTGAGTTCGGTACTGGATGCCACGCAGGCGATGCGTCTCGGCGCCACGTTGGAACCGAGTGGCCTGCTCGGCGACGCCGAGGCGATGCTCCTCATCAACAGCGCGCGTGCAATCTTCGAGTATCTCGACGTCGCCCTCTCGGGACACAGCGGCCCGACACCCTAGCGCGTCCAGCGGACACGACCTCGGCGGCGCTTCACCGCGGCCAAAGTAGAAGATCGTTGGAGCGCCGCTACGCCGGGCTTACGGCACCGTCAACAGGACACCCACGCGCGCGGCGCGCGGCAGGCCGGTGGTGAGGATGGGTGTGCGACCGACATCGTACGTCGCATCGAACAGATTCTCGACCGCGACGAACACACTGATCTTGCGTGCGACGGTCCGGCTGCCGAACAGGTCCAGAACCGTCGCGCGTCGAAGCTCCAAGAGATTCTGGTCGTCCTCGAACTGAGGTCCCGTGACGCGGAGCTGTGACGACGCCGTCCACTCACGGTGGCTGTAGCGCAGATTCACGCCCAAGTTGTAGGAGGGCACCTGCAGCACCCTTTTGTCGCGAAGCGTCGTGTCGCCCCTGAACCGCGAGTTCACCAGACCGCTCGAAAAGCCCAGCGAGAATGAGGCCGGCAGCCGCAGGTCCCCTTCGAACTCAATGCCAGCGGCGTGCAACGTGTCGGCGTTTGCGCGTTGCCTCACGATGAGCTGCGGCGTACTCGACAGCGTGACGGTCGTGATCGCGCCGTCCAGCACATTCCAGAAGCCGGTGACCCGGGCCGACGCCCGTCCCCGGTTGATCATCACGCCGGCGTCGCCGCCCGTCAGCCGCTCAGGACCCAGCGCCTCGTTGGGCCTCGTCTGCGTGTTGCCGGAGCTGAAACTTCGGTAGAGCTCGTTCAGCGTCGGGGCCCGGAAGCCATGGTAGACCGATCCTCGCACCGTCACCCCGCTGTCGGCGACGCGATAGGAACCGGACACGCGCGGATTCAGCGACCCGAGCGTCTTCGAGTAGGCGGTGGCTTTCGCTTCCGAGTGCCAGCTGTCGCCATGCGCGCCCAATACGAGCGTGAGTCGATCGCTCACCGCGACCGTGTCCTGTACGAAGACGGAACCGAGTTGCTGCGTTCCACCAGCGTCCACGATGGCCAAGGCGCGCCCCTGCGAGTACGGCGTCTCAATCGAGCTGCCCTTGATATATCGCCCCTCGGCGCCAATCAGCAGCGTATGGCGCCCCCACTGACGAAACCACTGTCCGCCCGCGCCACCGAAGGTCGTGGGCACGTGCTGGTCGCGATTCAGCGTCTCCGAGCTGCGAGCGGCGTTCACGCTGGTGAACGTCTGCTGATATTGTTGCGTGCCACCAAATCCCCGGAGGCTGAGCAGGCCGCCGCCAATCCCTCCAGCAGCTTCAGCGGCCCCTTGTCGCGATTGGGTGTTGTTGATGGAAAGAGGCGAACCGTTCTCCCGATCTTCCGAGAAGACGTTGGCGGTGAGGTCGAAGCGCCAACCATCCTCAAACTGATAGCCGGTCGATCCAAGCGCCGATCGATGCGTCGAACCGACCTCGCTGTCGATGGGCCCCCGCGGCGCGATTCCAGGATTCTGCTCCACCGCCACTGGGATGTACCCCTCGATCGTGAACCACTCGCCGCCAGTGCTGTATCGCCATCCACGCGTACGACCGCCTCCAAACAACGAGACACGGCCCGTACCAAGGTTGCCGCCTTCGAGGAGCGCCCGGCCAGTTGGGCGGGCCGGACGCAAGGTGAGGAGCTGGACGACGCCGCCGACGGCATCCGCGCCATATAGATCGCTGCCGCTGCCCCGTTGGACCTCGACACGATCGATGGCCACCTGCGGCACTTTGTTCCAGTAGACCCATCCGCCGAACGCGTCATTGAGCGGCACGCCGTCGGTCAGCACCAGGGATCGACTCTGCGCCGAGCCCCCGATTCCGCGGAGAGCCACCCCCTGCGTCGTCGGATTCGCTGTGCGCGACGACGTCCGGCGGAAGAGCGTGAAGCCGGGCACCAACTTCAACGCATCGTCGAGGGTGACCGGAGCGCTCGTGAGCAGCTCCGACGATGAGAGCACCGTCATGGTCACGGTCGGATCCGCCCGTGGCACATCCGTGCGCGACGAGGTGACGTTGACAGCTTCATAGAACGGAGCCGGCTGCAGTGTCACCTGCACGCTCCGGCTGCCGTCGGACACGATCTCGGTCGCCACCGCGAAACCGCTGGCGGTGACAACGACCCGAAGCGTACCGGAAGGCGCGACGGTGAATGCGAAGCGGCCATCGTCGGCAGTACGGAGCTCTCCGACCGTGGTGCCTGACGCCTCGAGTCGCACGGTCGCGTCAGCGATCGGTGCCCCAGAGGAGTCGACGACCGTGCCGGTGAAACGATCCCCGGTCTGGCCCGCGAGGCCAAGATTCATGAGAAGAGTGAACAGGATGATCTGCATATGCATGAAGGCGGCGGTGCGATGACGAGTCCGGAAACGCGTGGAGTATAGACCGGAGCGTCGCGACCAGCGAAACGGGCACGGGCCATAGAGGCGCGCGCGTCAGATGGACGCGCGTGGCAGTGCGCGGAGGAACGTTGTTCAGGTGGCCAATATGGTATATAAGACGCGCTTAATCGGCGACTGCCCGGCTGTCGATCGCAGAGGTCTTGAGTTTTCCTGGAGAAATGTATGCGCAAAGTGATTTTGACCATTGTCACCTTCGCCCTTGGCATCGGCGTCGGTCTCTGGACGAGTGGCAGAGGGTCGGTCGAGGGACAGGGACAGGGTGCGCCGCCGGCGAACGGCTTCGCGGCCGTTCCCGGTGCACTTGGGGCACAAGACGTGACGGGGCCTTATGAAGTCGTGAAGGGCTGGCCGAAAGACATCAGCACGCTGCCCGGCAATGAGAAGTGGACCTACGGAGCCGGACAGGGTGTGTTCGCCGAGAGCCCGAACCGCGTGTTCATGCTCTTCCGCGGTGAGCTGCCGAAGCTGCCCGTACCGCGGGGCGTGCTGCTCCCGCAGGTCGGCCCGAGCATCAGCTTCCCTGTGGCGGGGATGTGGCGGAGCGCCACCACCGCCTCGCTCCCGGGAGTCGGCGGCACGGATCAGGACACCCGCAAGTGGCTCACGGCGTGGGAAGGCAAAGAGGAAGGCTACGGGATCCAGGGGCCGCCCTATCGGAAGCTTGGCGTGGATGCGAAGTGGGAGAACACGATTGTCATCGCCAACGCCAATGGCGACATCGTGGAGAGCTGGACGCAGTGGGACAAGCTGATGCGGCGTCCGCACTCGGTCTTCATCAGTCCATACGATCCGGAAAAGAACGTCTGGATCGTCGATGACAACATGCAGGTCATCTACAAGTTCACCAATGACGGCAAGAAGCTCCTGCAGACGATCGGCACGCCGGAACAGGAGGGCGCCGACGCGACGCACTTCAACCGTCCGACGTTCATGGACTGGCTGCCCGACGGCACCTTCTTCGTGTCCGACGGCTACACCGGCACGCGCGTCGCGAAATTCGACAAGGACGGAAAGTTCCTGATGGACTGGGGCATCAAGGGCATTCCTCCAAACGAGAAGCGGCCCAACTACATGAACAACGTCCACGGCGTGGCCGTCGATCCGGTGAGCCGGCGCGTGTTCGTCAACGACCGGAACAATCACCGCGTGCAGGTGTTCGACGAGAACGGCAAGTTCCTCTACGATTGGAGAATCGACGCCGACCCCTCCAGCCTGCACCTGCTCTACATCGGGGTGGATCGAAACATCTGGACCTTCGATCGCAGCACGCACAAGCTGCTGAAGTACGACCAACAGGGACACCTGCTGTACGCCTGGGGCACGCTCGGCATGTTCCCCGGCGCACTCTGGGGCGTGCACGGCATCAGCGTGGATCAGGAAGGCAATCTCTACGTGTCCGAGGTGGACAACGGCCGCGTGCAGAAGTTCCGACCGAAGCCCGGCGCGAATCCGGCGTTCCTGGTCGCGAAGCCGGTCAAGCCCATCTGGCAGTCGTAAGGCTGTGATGTGCCGCGGGCGCGCTGACGTATCGCGCCCGCGGCACGATCTGTTCCGCTCTCTTCCCGCCCGAATTCATGTCCGGATGTCGTGACCGCGTGGTTCGAGCCGAGGAGGCGGCTAGCCAGCTTCACAACATGCTCTATGAACATCAAGCGGCCTTACCTGGTCATCTTCGTCGTTGCCACGGTCGTCATCGTGGCGGCCGCACTCGCTGCGTGGCAGGCACTTCCGGCGGCTGACGACAGCGGCAGCACGCGCGGCGACGGCGCGCAGACGGCATCAGTCGTCGCAGCGAGTGGGACACTCGACGAAGAGGCAGCCGATACGAACCAGTCCGTCCCCTTTCACCTGACCCTGTCCAACGCGTCGGATCACGATCTCCTGAACGTCCGCATCACGCAGGTTGGGACGTCAACGATCGGGCTTGCCCGGGCAGACTGGTGCCTGGAGGGAACGGACCGGGCGATGCTCGCACAGCGCACCGCGTGTGTCGTAAGCCCGTCGTTGGCGCCGCGTCAAAGCGTGAGCGTGTCCGGGACGCTTCGTGCATCGACGGCAACACGCGGTAACGTGACCGCAACCGTTGAGTGGACGGAGGATCGGCGCGCCAGCGCCGGGACGAATACGGCTTCGCGTTGGATTTGGTCGAGGTCCGTCGTCCCCGTCGGTGTTCTTGCGATCACGCCGCGATGGGCACGGCTGACGGTGGCGCTGTTTTCGTCGCTGCCGATGTGGGCGCTGCCGATCATTCTCGCGGCCCTCGGGTACGCCTTCCAGCAACGCCTGAGCACACTGCAGGGGGAGCGCGAGGGACACGCAACGGACCGATCTGAAAAATCCGACGCCTGGCGGACGATGCTGCCGGTCAGTCACGAGTACGCCGTTCGCTACTATGCCCCGTTGATCACCTTCGCCGATTCGCTCGTACAGAACACGCGGAAGGTGCTCAAGTCGCCGCCCGCCGATCCGAACCGCCAGGCGGCGCTCAATGCCGCATTCTATGCCTTGCTGATGTTCCAGGTGCGTCGAAACAGTCTGGTCAACAACACGTACTACTTCAAGAATCACGTCGGCGAACAGCTGGTGACCGGCCTCATCACCGCGTACAGCCGCCTGTTCATCGCGGAGAGTGCAGCCGGGGAGCGCGCGGCCACGCAGAAGCAGGAAACGGCGCGCCGGCTCCTGGACCGGGCGTGCGCGTCCCTCGATCCCGAGGCCAAGAAACACAGCATCCTGAAGGAACTCGACTTCGAGCGGCGAGTCGGCGGCGGTGCATCGGTCGATCTGATGGACTGGCTCAGCGAGCGTGTTACGCGCGCGGATCCCGGCGAGGCCGTGAAGCTCGAGGAGGCCTTGTCGTACCTGGACGCGTACTGCGCGATTCTGCTCTTCGAGATGAACCGTCCCTATGCGCGGTGGTTCGACAAACGGTCGCCGCTGGTCCTGACGGACGAGCAGACGCAGGCGATCCGAAAGATGGTGGTTGACGTGGGAGCCACGGACCCACAATTGGCCGCGATTGGCCCTGAACTCAACCGATATTTCAAGGAGGCCGGCGATTGAAACCGGCCCACCCGGGTATTCGGACCCGGACTATTCAGTTACTCGTCGAGGCTCGGCTTGCTTGGCATGGTGCGGCTCCTTTCAGCTCCCATTGAATTATCACACTACGGATCGAGTAGATCAATCACAGCCGAGCGGGCGCACCCGCGTAGATGATGATGGCCGAGACCAGAATGATACCCATCGCGCCCTACCTTGCCGTCCTCGTCGTCACCCTGGTGACGTTCCCGGCGCTGGCGCAATCGCCCCCCCCTCAGATTGACTCCATCAACGAGAGGGACCTGCGCGCCGACCTGTTCTTCATCGGGTCGGACGCGATGCGCGGGCGCCTCACGAACACGCCTGAGAATCTCATCACCTCCGAGTTCATCAAGTCACGATTCGAGCGGCTGGGGCTCGCCGCGGCGGTGCCCGGATACTTTCAGAACTATGACGTGACGAGGGTCACGCTCGGCCCGACGAACACGCTCGAGGTGATTCAGAACGGCTCCCCGATGTCCGTCACCCATGGCGAGGGTTTCAACACGGAGTGGTTCAGCGCCACAGCCGATGTCAAGGCGCCGGTGGTATTCGCCGGGTACGGCATCACGGCGCCGGATCTGCGACACGACGACTACCGCGCGGAGGACGTCGTGAAGGGAACCATCGTCCTCGTCATTGATCATGAACCTGGAGAGCACGATCCGGGCAGTCCGTTCGACGGCGTTGTCGCCTCCGAGCTGAGTGGCACGCTGCGCAAGGCCCAGGCCGCACAGGCCAGGGGCGCGGTGGGCATCCTGTTCGTGTCCGACGTGCACAATCATCCGGCCCCGAGCGACGGTCCCGCCGACCCCGCGGCCGGCACGCGAGCAGGCGGTGACTGGCCCCCACAGCCGCCGAGACTGGGCGCCTACTCGCTGGCTGATTGGATGAAGAGCATCCGCATCCCCGCGGCACGGATTTCGACGGCGACAGCCGCCACGCTCATCGCCGGCACGGGACGCACGCTCGAGGATCTGTCGCGATCATCCGATCGACCGGGTGGCATCGCCGCCGTGCGGCTGCCCGGCGCGGAAGGACACCTGGCCACCGCAGTCGATCCCAATCCTCTCTCGGACCGCAACGTCCTGGCCATGATTCAGGGCTCCGACGCACGTCTCAGGAACGAGTGGGTCATCGTGTCGGCACACTTCGATCACGGTGGCGCGGACGGTTCGCAGGTTTTGAACGGCGCCGACGACAACGGATCCGGCACGGTGGCGCTGCTGGAGATTGCGGAGGCCTATGCGCTCGCGGCCAAGGCAGGTCGGCGACCGAGGCGATCGGTGCTCTTTGCGTCGTTCAACTCGGAGGAGCATGGGCTGCTCGGGGCGTGGGCCTACACGCTGCAGCCCGCCGCGCCACTGGCGCAGACGGTCGCGGTGCTCAACATGGACATGGTGGGCCGCAACGAGGAAGTGCCGGCAATGGACCGCGACGGGCGCTTCAACGGCCTCGAGCCGCAGACGGCCGCGTCGAACGCCAACGCGCTCAACATCATCGGCTCCGTGCGCACGCCCGCGCTGAAAGCGAATATCGCCCGAATCAGCCCGGGCATCGGCCTCGACATCAAGTATCGCTACGACAACAGCGCCTCGCAGTTGCTTCGCCGCAGCGATCACTGGCCGTTCGTCCAGAACGGCGTGCCGGGATTGTGGTTCTTCACCGGGCTGCACCCGGACTACCATGACATCGATGACGACCCTGGCAGAATCAACTATGAGAAGATGGCCAGGATCGCCCGCCTCGTCTATCAAGTGAGCTGGGACCTCGCGCAGCAGAACACGCGGCCGGCTCTGCTGCCGCGCTCGGCGCCTGGCGTGCCTGGGCCGCCGCGGTAGACAGGGCTCCGCGGAGCGTGAGAGAGCAAGCAGCTGCGTGAACGAGTGCGGAACGCCCCTCGGTCATGCCCGTCGTCAACGTTGCGAAGGTCGCGAGACCATTGGAGATGGAGTTCATGAGGAACCATGCGGCAATTGCGGCACTGACACTGAGCGGCCTCATGCTCATGGGCTGCCAGGGAACCGGCGACCAGACAGCGAAGCCAGTCGAGAATGCCGCGCCCGCCGCGGCGGCAACCCCGGCACCGGACGCCGCCAAAGCCGAACCCGAGGCGCCCAAGCCTCCTCCGCTCAAGCTCGGCTTCGATACCCAAATGCCGGCCCCGTACAAACGGGACGTGATTACATTGAAGCTTGGTCCCTACGAGGGGCGGGAGTACGTGTACCGCCTCGCGAAAGGCGCCGGCATGGTGTACTCATGGAGTGCCACCGGCAAGGTCCGTTACGATTTTCACGGACAGCCTGACGGCTCGGCACCTGACTACGCCGAAACGTTCATCATGGGCGAAGGCACCGAGAGCCACGGCGTGTTCATCTCCCCGGATCCCGGTATTCACGGCTGGTTCTGGGAGAACCTGGGCATCGACGACGTGACGGTCACCCTGACGAGTGCGGGTTTCTATACGGCAGGCACTGAATATAGCGCCGATGGCAAGGTGGATCACAAGCTTCGCGAGCGCTGACGCTGAAACACCTTA
>JAKFXY010000098.1 GCA_021731165.1 Acidobacteriota bacterium
ACACACAGTTGATCGCTCGCCGGTTGCGCGAGCTGTCCGTGTACTCGGAAGTCGTACCCTTTGGTGCCTCCATCGAGACGCTTCGGGCGAAAAATCCTGTCGGCATCATTCTCTCCGGCGGGCCGAAGAGCGTGTCCGAGGCGGGAGCACCCCGATGCGCACCGCAGATTTTCGAACTGGGCACGCCAGTGCTCGGCATCTGTTACGGGATGCAGCTCATGGCCGATGTCCTCGGCGGCGACGTACGTCAGTCCGGGCATCGTGAGTTCGGGCACGCCCTGGTGAGCGTCAGGGATGGCGGCTCGCAACCCAGGCTCTTCAAGGATGTTCCCGGTGAGTTCCGGGTGTGGGCGAGCCATGGCGACGATGTGGCGGCCGTGCCGCCGGGCTTCCAGGTGGCGGCCACGAGCGCCACGGCGCCGATCGCGGCGATGGAGTCGCTCGAACGATCGCTCTACGCGCTGCTGTTTCATCCCGAGGTCGTGCATACCGATCACGGCCTCACGATCCTGCGAAATTTCGCCTACGACGTCTGCGGGTGCGACGGCGACTGGACGATCGAGTCGTTCATCGGGGAGGCCATCGCGCGAATCCAGGCGCAGGTCGGGACCGGCAAGGTCGTGTGCGGGCTCTCGGGCGGGGTGGACTCCACGGTGGCCGCGCTCTTGATTCATCGAGCGATCGGCGACCGCCTGACCTGCATCTTCGTCGACAACGGCTTGCTGCGTCATGACGAGGCCAATCAGATCAACAAGCGCTTTACGGACAGGCTCCGCCTGCCGCTCGATTTCGTCGATGCCTCGGATCTCTTCCTGGATCGCCTGAAGGGCGTGACCGATCCCGAACAGAAGCGAAAGGTCATCGGCGCGGCGTTCATCGACGTCTTTGAAAAGCGGGCGACAGAGCTCGGCGGGTTCGACTTCCTCGCCCAGGGGACGCTCTACCCCGACGTCATTGAATCGGCCGGCGCCCATGGTCCGGCGGTGGTGATCAAGAGCCATCACAACGTCGGTGGTCTGCCCGCGCGCATGAAATTCAGGCTGGTCGAGCCGTTGCGCGATCTCTTCAAGGACGAGGTGCGGCGGGTGGGAGGCGATCTCGGCCTCGACAGGGAATTCGTCGTCCGGCAGCCGTTCCCAGGTCCCGGGCTTGCGGTGCGATTACTCGGCGAGATCACGAAGGATCGCCTCGAGCTTCTGCGTCTGGCCGACAAGATCGTGGCGGAGGAGATCCGCCGGGCGGGCTGGTACGAGCGGCTGTGGCAGAGCTTCGCCGTGCTCCTGCCCGTCCAGAGCGTCGGCGTGATGGGCGACGCACGCACCTACGAGTTCACCGTGGCCATCCGGGCCGTGGAAAGCCTCGACGGCATGACCGCCGACTGGGCCAGGCTCCCGCATGACCTCCTCGCGTCGATCTCGTCCCGCATCGTCAACGAGGTGCGCGGGATCAACCGCGTGGTCTACGACATCTCCTCGAAGCCGCCGTCCACGATCGAATGGGAATGAGTCGGCCGTCGAACATGAGCGCTGAGTTCACGCACCTCCACCTGCACACCGAGTTCTCGCTCCTCGACGGCGCGTGCCGCATCGACGAGCTCCTCGACGAAGCCGCCAAGCTGAACATGCCGGCGCTCGCGGTGACCGAGCATGGCAACATGTTCTCGTCGGTCGTGTTCCACGATCACGCACGGGCCCGCGGGATCAAGCCCATCCTTGGCTGCGAGGTCTATGTGGCGCAGGGAAGCCGGTTCGAGAAGTCGGGCCCGCAGACCGAGACCAACCATCTCGTCCTGCTCGCGGAGTCCAACGAAGGCTACAAGAACCTGATCAAGCTCGTCTCGGCGGGCTATACGGAGGGCTTCTACTACAAGCCCCGCATCGACAAGGAGCTGCTCGCGCGGCACGCGAGGGGGCTCATCGGCCTCAGCAGCTGCCTCAAGGGCGAGGTGGCGAGCGCGCTGAAGGTGGAGCAGGCCAGGCCGGCGCTCGAGGCGGCGGGGAGATTACGCGACATCCTCGGCCAGGACAACTTCTTTCTCGAGATGCAGTACCAGGGCATCGACGAGCAGAGGATCGTCAACAAGGGGCTCGTCCCGCTCGCCAGAGAGCTCAACCTGCCGCTCGTCGCCACCAACGACGTGCACTACCTCCGGCAAGGCGACTCGCAGCCGCACGACATCCTGCTCTGCATCGGCACCGGCAAGACGGTGAACGACGCCCACCGGTTGCGCTACACGGGTGACCAGTTCTTCCTGAAGACCGCCGACCAGATGGCCGTGGTGTTCACGGATCACCTTGAGGCCCTCCGGAACACGATGCTCATCGCCGAGCGATGCAACGTGGAGATTCCAACCGGGCAGAACCACCTGCCGTCGTTCGGCGTTCCCGATGGCTTCACGCTCGATCAGTACTTCGAGCAAGTGGCGCGCGAGGGCTTCGCCCAGCGCCTGACCCGCCTGCGCCAACTGGCGTCCACCGGCGTACTCCGGCACTCGATCGACGAGTACGGACGGCGTCTCGACTACGAGATCGCGATGATCCGGCAGATGGGGTACGTCGGGTACTTCCTCATCGTGTGGGACTTCATCCGGTATGCCCGCGAAGAGGGGATCCCCGTGGGCCCGGGTCGCGGCTCGGCCGCGGGCTCGCTCGTGGCCTGGTGCATGCGCATCACGGATGTCGATCCCATCGACTTCGACCTCATCTTCGAGCGCTTCCTCAACCCCGAGCGCGTCTCGCTCCCCGACATCGACGTGGACTTTTGCGAGCGGCGGCGAGGTGAGGTCATCGACTACGTGACGCGGAAGTACGGCCGCGAGAACGTGGCGCAAATCATCACGTTCGGCACGATGAAGGCCAAGGCGGTCGTGCGGGACGTGGGCCGCGTCATGGAGATGTCGTACGCCGACGTCGATCGCATCGCGAAGCAGATACCGCCGGCGCTCGACATGACGCTGGACAAGGCGCTGGCCGAGAACCCGATCCTCAAGGAGATGGCGGCGAAGGACCCGAGGGTCAAGGAGGTCCTCGACGTCGGCCGCCGCCTCGAGGGGATGTCGCGGCATGCCTCGGTCCACGCCGCGGGCGTGGTGATCGCGCCCGGCCCCATCACGGACTATGCGCCGCTCTACAAGGGGCAGCGCGACGAAATCACGACGCAATGGAACATGAAGGAGGTCGAGCGGGTCGGCCTCCTGAAGATGGACTTCCTCGGCCTCAGCACGCTGACCTTGATCCGGGATGCGCTGGACGAGATCAAGCGGACCGAGGGCATCCACCTCGACATCGATGCGATTCCGCTGGACGACCCGAAGACCTACAAGGTGTTCGGCGAAGGGGCGGCGTTCGGGATCTTCCAGTTCGAGAGCTCGGGGATGCGCGAGCTGCTGCGCAAGGCGAAGCCGGAGCGCCTCGAGGATCTGATCGCGCTCAACGCCCTCTATCGTCCAGGACCGCTGAAGTCGGGGATGGTGGACGACTTTATCGCCCGCAAGCAAGGAAAGAAGGAGATCAAGTACGAGCTGCCACAGCTCGAGCCGATCCTCGCCGAGACCTACGGCGTCATCGCCTACCAGGAACAGGTGATGCGCATCGCGCAAACGCTCGCCGGCTTTTCCCTCGGACAGGCCGACGTGCTCCGGAAGGCGATGGGGAAGAAGGACCCGGTCGTCATGGCGAAACAGCGCGACGCCTTCATGGCGGGCGCCCGGCAGAAGGGGTTCCCCGAAAAGAAAGCCGCGAAGATCTTCGAGCTGATGGAGTACTTCGCCGGGTACGGCTTCAATAAGTCGCACTCGACCGCCTACGCCTATCTGGCGTACCAGACGGCGTACCTGAAGGCGAACTACCCGAAGCACTTTGCCGCGGCGCTGCTCACAATCGAAGCGCAGAACACCGACAAGCTGGCAATCTATCTGGCGGAGGCCCGTGAGCGTGGGATCAAGGTGCTGCCGCCGGATGTGAACCGCAGTCAGCTCAACTTCTCGGTGGACAAGGCGGAGGACGCCGTCCGATTCGGCCTCACGGCCATCAAGGGGCTCGGCGAGGGAGCGATCAACGCGCTCATCGCCGCACGAGAGGCGCTCGGCGGAATTCCGTCGCTGCACGCGCTCTGCGAGATTCTCGACATGCGCGTCGCCAACAAGCGCGTGTTCGAGGCGCTCGTGAAATCCGGCGCGTGCGATTCGCTCGCGAGGACCACCGCGGCAGCGCCGACGAACCACCTGCGCGCTCGGCTGTTTGCCGCGATCGACGGCGCATGCGAACACGGGAATCGTCACCAGCGCAACAAGGACCTGGGCCAGGTGGATCTGTTTGGCGTCGGCGATGGCGGCGCCAATGCCGTACCGGACGTGATCCTTCCCGACGTCCCGCCCTGGTCCGAGATCGAGCAGCTCAATTTCGAAAAGGAAACCCTTGGCCTCTATTGGAGCGGCCACCCAGTGGATCGCTATGCAGCCGACCTGCGCGACTACGGCGCGAAAACGTCCGGCGACTTGAACGCCAGGAAGAACGCCGACGAGGACGCCGTGGGCGCGCCGGTCTCCGGAATGTCCACTCCAGCGTCTCCACCTGATCCCGATGGATCCGGCAGGAACGGCGGTCGCGGCCGCACGGGCCGCAACGGCGGGGAAGACGTCAGCATCGGCGGGATCATTTCCGGCCTTCGGCCGCTGAAGACACGCAAAGGCGACCGCATGTGCGTCGTCATGCTGGACGACGCAGGGGGGAGCATCGAGGTGGTCGTGTTCCCGGAAGCGTTCAAGCAATTCGGCCATCTGGCGGAGAACGGCCGGATGGTGCTGGTGAAAGGAAAGTTCGAACGCGACGACGAAGCCGCCCGCATCCTCGCGTCCGAGATTGCGCCGCTGGACCTCGTCCGGGAGCGCCTGTCAACGTCCGTCGCGATCCGTTTGACGACCCCGCCGCATGACCGGCGCACGTTCGAGCGCCTCTGGGATGTCTTCGCGCAGCACAAGGGCGACCGCCGGATCGCCTTCGACATCGAGGTGCTCGAACGCGATCGGCACTACCGGGTGAAGATGGACGTCAATGCCCAAATTCGCGTCCGGCCATCGGAACGGCTGGTGTCCGACGTGGAGAAAATCTGCGGCGCCGGATCGGTCAGCCTGCGATGAGGCTCTACAATTCGACCCATGCCTCCTGACACGCTGGAGTTCGAGGAACCGATTGCCGTTCTGCTGAAGGAGATCGACGCACTCGCGATGCTCCCGCAGACGCCCGCACGGCAGGCGGAGATTGATGGCCTGGCCCGGCGGATCGAGTCGATCCGCGCTGACATCTATCGGCGGCTGACCCCCTGGCAGCGCGTCCTGGTCGCACGGCATCCAAACCGGCCGACCGTCCTCGACTACGTGAGCCTGCTCTTCACCGACTTCACGGAGATCAGCGGCGACCGGCGGTTCTCCGACGACCGGGCGATGGTCACCGGGTTCGCGCGATACAAGGACGAACCGGTGCTCGTCGTCGGCCATCACAAGGGCGGCGGCGACACGAAGCAGAAGATCTTCAGGAACTTCGGCTACGCCAAGCCCGAGGGATACCGGAAGGCGCTCCGCACGATGAAGATGGCGGAGAAGTTCGGTCGGGCGGTCATCGCCTTCGTGGACACGCCCGCGGCCTACCCCGGCGTGGAGTCCGAGGAGCGCGGCATTTCGGAGGCAATCGCGCTCAACCTCCGTGAGATGGCCGTGCTGGATGTCCCGGTCATCGTGATCGTCCACGGCGAGGGAGGCAGCGGGGGCGCTCTGGGCATCGCGGTCGGCGATCGAACCCTGATGAGCGAGTTCGCGATCTACAGCGTGATCCCTCCCGAGGGATGCGCCGCCATCCTGTGGCGAGACTCGAACCGGAAGATCGAGGCCGCCGAGGCGCTCAAGCTGACCGCGCCCGATCTGCTGGGCTTCGGCCTGATCGACAGGATCATCCCCGAGCCCGTGGGTGGCGCTCACACGAACCCCGGCCAGGCGGCAGCGATGCTCGACGCGGCGCTCACTGAGGCTCTGTCGGAGGTCTCGGCCATGGAGAGTGGCGCACGGCTCGAGGCGAGATACCAACGGTTCCGCGCGATGGGGAATGCGGGGATCACGGAGTGATCCCCGCATTCCCCAAGAGTGCATGAAGGCCCCCAAGATCTGGGAGGAGCAGCCCTTCGACGAGGGGGCCACCACCCGCCTCGCGGCAGCGCTGCAGATATCGCCCGTAACGGCGCGCCTCCTGTGCATGCGCGGCTTCTCCGAGCCGGAGGCCGCCAGACGCTTCCTCGAACCCTCGCTCGACGATCTGCTCGACCCGTTTCGGCTGGCCGGGATGGGAGTCGCGGTGGACCGCATCCTGGTTGCGATCTCCAGCCGTGAACGGATTGCGATTCACGGCGACTATGACGTGGACGGCGTCACGTCCACGGTCATTCTCCGTCGAACCCTGGAGCTACTCGGCGCCGACGTCATCCACTTCATTCCCGAGAGGCTGCGCGATGGGTATGGCCTGCAGCCGGCCGCACTCGACAGGCTGCACGCGGACGGCGTGAAGCTGGTCATCTCGGTTGATTGCGGCATCAGGGCCGCGGAAGCGGCTCTGCACGCGCGTGCGCTCGGCCTTGACCTCATCATCACGGATCACCACGAGCCTGACGCGGCGCTCCCCGAGGCCCTGGCGGTCATCAATCCCAAACGACAGGACTGCGCGTATCCGGACAAGGATCTCGCGGGTGTCGGCGTGGCGCTGAAGCTGGTGCAGGCGCTCTGCACGAAGTCCGGTCGATCGAGCTGGTTCCCGGCGTTCGTCAAGGTGGCGGCCATCGGCACGCTGGCGGACGTGGTACCGCTGCGGGGTGAGAATCGCATCATCGCCAAGCTCGGCCTCGAGATGCTCTCGAAGGGACCACACAAGGTCGGGCTCCGATCGCTGCTCGACGTATGCGGCCTGACCGGCAAGACCATCGACAGCTACCACATCGGATTCGTACTCGCGCCGCGCATCAACGCCGCCGGACGCATGAGCTCTCCCGACATTGCCGCCCGACTGCTGCTGGCCTCAGACGAGTCGATGGCCGACGAGGCACGTGGGCTGGCGGAGCAGCTCAACTCGGAGAACATCCGGCGGCAGCAGGAAGAGGCGGAGATCGTCGCGCAGGCGAAAAAGGCGGTGGAGACCGACCTCGAGATCGGCTCACGCACGATCATCGTCGTCGCCGGCGAAGGCTGGCATCGTGGCGTCATCGGCATCGTGGCGTCAAAACTCGTGGATGCGTTCAACCGGCCGGCCATCGTGCTCTCGATCGATGGCGACATCGCCCACGGGTCGTGCCGCAGCATTCCCGCGTTCAACGTGCTCGCCGCGCTGGAGTCGTGCGGAGAGCTGATGAGCAAGTTCGGCGGCCACACGCAGGCGGCCGGGCTGACCATCGACAGCGCCCGCATCAAAGAGCTCCGCGCCCGGGTCAACGACTACGCCGACAGCTGCCTCGTGCCGGACGACCTGCGGCCGCGGCTGCGCATCGACGCGCCGGTGGCGTTCAAATCCCTGACCGCGCAGGTGGCATCGGAACTCGTACGCCTCGCCCCATTCGGGGCAGGGAATCCCAGCCCCGTCTTCCGTGCCAACCGCGTCGAAATCGTGGATGGTCCCCGGCGGCTCAAGGAACGGCACCTGAAGATGTCGTTTCGCCAGGATGGCCGCGTCATCCGTGGCATTGCGTGGCGCGCCTCCGATCGCGAGAGCTTCGTCACCGAGCACCGCGCCGCGATCGATGTCGCGTTTACCCTCGAGCAGGACAGCTGGAACGGGGAAAAATACCTGCAGTTGTCGGTCGCGGACTTCAAGGCTCCAGAGAGCTGAACGACGAGGGGGTAGGTTATCCTGTAACCCTCTGATGGCTTGGCAGAAGCGGGCACGGCTCGGCGTGGCAATCTTTGGCATTGCCTGCGCGATAGGCGTCTATGCGGCCATGGGCGAGCGAGACAAGCCTGTCCCGGCACCGAAGATCGAGCGCGTCGATCCGAAGGCGATCATCGAGAGTCAGGGAAATGTCCTCCAGCAGGTCCGCGGGGTGAAGCAGGACTACCTGATCAAGGCCGATCAACAACTCACGTACGAGGGGGGCGCCAGCAAGCTTGTCGGCGTCGAGATCTCCGTTCGCAATCGCGGTGGTCGCGACTATGTGATCACCGCCCGGGAGGCCCAGGCGGGGGAGCGGCAGCAGGAGCTCCGCCTCACGGGAGACGTCACGCTCGTCGCCAGTGACGGCTTCGAGATCAGCGCCGCGGAGGCCTTCTTCAGCGAGGGCGACGGTACCGTGCGCACGCCAGGCGCATTCGCCTTCCGGCGAGGGCGAATGCATGGCACAGGCATCGGAATGCTCTACGACAAGAACACCGACATCCTGACCATCACCGAAAAGGCCACCGTGAGTCTCACGAGCGAAGACGAGTCGATGGTGACCGAGTTTACGGCGGGCAGCTCGGTCTTCACCCGGCCGTTGCACTTGCTCACGCTTGGCGGCCTGGTGCACGTCGTTCGCGGCGAGCAGGTGATCGATGCAGACCAGGGCGTGGCCCATCTCTCGGACGATGATGGCCAGGTTGGGCTGATCGAACTCCGTGGTCATTCGCGGGTCATGGGGAGTGGCGCGCAGCTCGATTCGCTTACGGCGCGTGATATCGATCTCAGCTATGCCGCCGACGGGCGCACGCTCGAGCACGTGGTGCTCCGCGGTGAAGGCGCCGTCGGAACGGACGGGCGGGAGGAGGCTCAAGGCCGGCAGATCTTCGGCGAGTCGCTGGACATCTCCCTTACGCCCGATGGATCCCTCACCCGTCTCGTCGGCCGCGACGGCGTGCGGTTGAACCTCGCCGCGGCTCCCGACGCGCCCGCCCGGAGCATCTCGGCACGGACGCTCGACGGTATCGGCGAAGGGGAAAAGGGACTTACGGCCGTCCGATTTGCGGAAGACGTCGCGTATACCGAGGCGGCACGGCGCGAGACCGCCGCGCGCCTGGTGCGCTCCCGAACGCTGGACGTGGCGCTCCAGCAGGACGTGGTCAGATCGGCCGCCTTCGCCGGTGCGGTGACATTCGAGGAGCAGGAACTCCTGGCGTCTGGCGCCGAGATGCTCTACGAGCCTGGCAAGGGGACCCTGCGCCTCAAGGGGCGCGATGCCGGCGGCGGGCCGCGGGTGGCCGACGCACAGCTCACGGTGGAAGCCACCACGATTGACATCGCGCTGGCCGGTCGAACGATGTCGGCGGCCGGTTCGGTGAACACGACGCTCCGCCCTCGTACGTCAACGCCACCGGCAGCGGACCGGGCTGGCCAGGCACGCGCCTCTGAGACCGGCGGCCGCGGCATCCCCCCACGGGAATCGTCGAAGCTGCCAGGGTTGCTCGACCAGGAACGATCCGCCAATGTCAGCGGGCAGTCCTTCGAGTACGAAGGCGGCGCGGGTAAGGCCACCTACACGGGCAGCGCAACGCTCTGGCAGGGCGAAACCGCCATCCGTGCCGACCGGATCGTGCTCGACCAGGCCAGCGGCGACCTGATCGCCACTGGCGACGCGCGATCGACCATCGTGCTCGACACCGGCCACTCCGTCGGGCGGGCCGCGCGCATCGGCTATACCGAGGCCGCACGCGTGATCACCTACGACGCGACATCGGTCCCGGGCGAGGCGAGCACGGCGCGCGGCTCGGGGGCAGCGGCGGCGAAGGCCCCTCGCCCACCCGCCGAGCTTCAGTTGGCGCAGGTCAGCGGATCGCAGGGCGATCTGCGTGCCGCGCGCATCGAGATTATTCTCGCCAAGAGCGGCAGCCGCGTGGAGCGGCTGGAAGCCTACGCGCGCGTGACGATGAAGGTGGACATGCGCACGGCCACTGGAGCGCGCCTGACCTATTTCGCCGGCGACGAGCGCTACGTGATGACCAGTTCCGGACCAACCCCCGTGCGAGTCGTCGAACAGTGCGGGGACACAACCGGCCGCACGCTGACATTCTTCAAGGCGAGCGACCGAATCATCGTGGACGGCAACGAAGAGATTCGCACGCGGAGAACGGGCAGCGGCGCGTGCTCCGAGCCGAGCCCCCGCTGATGTCCACGCTTCGCACCCACGATCTCACGAAGTCGTACAACGGCCGAATCGTCGTTCGCGGCGTGAGCCTGGAAGTCGCCTCCGGAGAAGTGGTCGGCCTCCTCGGTCCCAATGGCGCCGGCAAGACGACCACCTTCTACATGACCGTCGGGTTGACGGCTCCAGACTCCGGACGCGTCATTCTCGACGGTGAGGACGTCACCGACGACCCGATGTATGTCCGGGCACGAAAGGGCATCGGCTACCTCCCGCAGGAACCGTCGATCTTCCGGGGCCTCACGGTGGAGCAGAATATCCTCGCGATCCTGGAAACCCTGGATCTTGATTCGGCCACGCGGCACGAACGGCTCAAGGACCTGCTCGCGGAACTGAACCTGACGCCGCTCGCGCACGCTCCGGCACACACGTTGTCAGGAGGCGAGCGGCGCCGCGCGGAGATCACGCGCGCGCTGGTCGTCTCGCCCCGATTCATCCTGCTCGACGAACCGTTCGCGGGCATTGACCCCATCGCAGTCACTGAGATCCAGAAGATCATCTTTCACTTGAGGGATCGCGGGATTGGTGTGCTCATCACGGATCACAACGTGCGCGAGACCCTGCGCATCACCGATCGAGCACACATCGTGCACGACGGCGTAATCTTCAAGAGCGGCACCCCGGAGTCGCTCGCGGATGACGCCGACGTGCGCAGGATTTATCTGGGGGCCGACTTCCGTCTGGACTAATATGGATTCGGCAAGACGCAAGAACTGATCCACTCATCTGTATGTCGATTTCACAGAAACTTCAGATCAAGCTCGCCCAGAAGCTGATCCTCACGCCGTCTCTGCAGCAGGCCATCAAGCTGCTGCCGATGACGACGCTCGAGCTGTCGGAGCTCCTCAATCAGGAGATGGTCGAGAACCCGATGCTCGAGGAAGTGCCGACGGAGGAGCTGCAGCCGGTTGAGGCTGCGCAGGAGAAGCAGGAAGAGAAGCCGCCGGCGGAGAAGGGGGACACCTGGGACGACCAGGACTACGAGTATTTCTTCGGCGACTACCTGGACGACGGGTACAAGGCGAGGACGCCGACCGAGGTCAAGGAGCTCCCGCCTATCGAGAACACCCTGTCCAGCATCGCTTCTCTCTCTGATCACCTGCTGTGGCAGCTCTCCATGCAGACCGACGAGCCGGTCGTCCGCGAGATCGGCGAGGCGATTATCGGCAACCTCGATGACGACGGCCAGCTCGTGGCCACGGTTGACGAGCTCGCGGCCATGGGCCCCTGGCCTCTCGAACAGGTCGAGCGCGCGCTGACGCTGGTGCAGGGATTCGATCCGATCGGGGTCGCCGCCCGGGATCTGCAGGAGTGCCTCCTGCTGCAGTTGCGGCACCTTGGCATGATGGGCACGCCGGCCGAAAAGATCATCACCGACCACATGCGCCTGCTGCAAAACCATCAGGTGCCTGAGTTGGCTCGTAAGCTCGGGATGTCGATCGACGATCTGAAGCCGCACATCGAGCTTATTCGCCACCTGGACCCGAAGCCGGGCAGCCGTCACAATCCCTCGCAATCACAGTACGTGATTCCAGACGTCTATATCGTCAAGGTCGAGGACCAGTACGCGGCGGTGCTGAACGAGGATGGACTGCCGCAGCTGCGTATCAGCCCGGTGTACCGCCGGCTGCTCGACAAGAGCGTGGCCGACAATACGGATGAGACGCGCGCCTACGTCAAGGACAAGTTCCGCAACGCCCTCTGGCTGATCAAGTCGGTGGAGCAGCGACAGAAGACGATCCACAAGGTCGCCACGAGCATCATCACCTTCCAGCGCGACTTTCTCGATCACGGGATCGAGTACCTGCGGCCGCTCGTCCTGCGTGATGTCGCCAATGACATCGGCATGCACGAGTCCACCGTCAGCCGCGTCGTGACGAACAAGTACATGCACACGCCACAGGGCGTGTTCGAGATGAAGTACTTCTTCCACAGTGGTATCGCCAGCCAGTATGGCGACGCGGTCTCTTCGGTCACCATCAAACAGCGCATCCGCAAAATCATCGAGCAGGAGGATGCCAAGAAGCCGCTCAGTGACTCGAAGATTGTGAGCATCCTTCAGCGCGAGGGGCTCGATCTGGCGCGGCGCACCATCGCGAAGTACCGCGAGGAGTTGAAGATCCCGACGTCGAACCAGCGCAAAGTTCTGTACTAGGATGAGTCCCATCGCCACCAGCCACGAGCCCTTCGGGCACCGGGGATTCGCATGACACCGAAACCCGCTGGCACGAGCAGCCGGCGCGCGAAAATTCCGGCATCCCGCGCTCGCCGTTTCGTGATCCTGACGGGGCTCTCCGGATCGGGGAAGACGCAGGCGATTCGAGCACTCGAGGACCTGGGCTATTTTTGCGTGGACAACCTGCCTGTGCTCCTGATTCCCACGCTCGCGGAATTGGCGGCGCGCGAGGAGGCCGGCCTCGAAAAGGTGGCGATCGTCGTCGACGTTCGAGAGCGCGGATTCCTCTCCCAGTTTCCTCGTGTCTACCGCAAATTGCGCGCAGTGCCGGCGCTCCATCCGACGCTCACGTTTCTGGAGGCGAGCCACTCAACGCTCGTGCGCCGCTTCAGCGAGACCCGCCGTCCGCACCCGTTGGCACGCGACCGTTCGGTCAGCGAGGGGATCACGGAGGAGCGCGAAAAACTCAGTCCCATCCGGGCGATGGCCGACCTGATCCTTGACACGTCGAACCTGTCGGTGCACGAGCTTCGCGCGAGCTTCATGAAGCTGGTGCAAGAGGGCAGCGGTCGCGCCGAAATGGTCGTCAACCTCGTGAGCTTCGGCTACAAGCACGGTGTGCCGCTGGACGCCGACCTGGTGTTCGACGTGCGGTGCCTGCCCAACCCGCACTTCGTGGACTCGCTTCGCGCGCTCACCGGACGCGACAGCGCCGTCGTCCGATACATGCTGAAACACAAGGCGACGCAGGCCTTCATCGACAAGTTGACCTCCTTCCTCAAGTTCGCATTGCCGCAGTACGTGCAGGAAGGAAAGAGCTACCTGACCGTCGCCATCGGGTGCACCGGCGGCCGGCACCGATCCGTGATGCTTGCGGAAGCACTGAAGAAGTCGCTGGCCGGCGTCAAGGGCGCGCGGCTGCGCGTCAAGCACCGGGACAGCTGACGCGTCGTCCTTCACCATGCCAGGCGCCTCCTGCGTGGTTCGTCTTCGCGTTCCGCGGACATTCGCCGCCATGGGCATGCGACTCAGAACGGCGAACGTGAATTCACACGAAGGGATGAAAATCGAGGAGTGGCGGCCTGGTCAACGCCACTGGGACGAATGCAACGAGGTCAAGACGTCATGAGCGACCGCACGGGGAATATCGACAAGAGAACGGACGGAGCGACGCGCGTCGAGAAACCGTGGGGCCACGAGCTTCACTGGGCCAAGACCGACCGCTACGTCGGCAAGGTGCTCCACATCAAGGGAGGGCACGCCCTCAGCCTCCAGTACCACAACAAGAAGGACGAGACGATCTATGTCCACACCGGGAGGATGCTGTTTGAAATCGGTCCCCTGGGAGGTCCGCTCGTGAAGCGTGAAATGGGGCCTGGGGATTCCGTGCACGTAACGCCACTGACCGTGCACCGGATGACGGCGATCGAGGACTGCGACCTCCTCGAGGTCTCGACTCCCGAGCTCGACGACGTCGTACGGTTGGAAGACCGGTACGGGAGAACGACGTAGGGACGGGCGGGGACGTCGTGAGGGCCTGGGTCGCGGGGTGGCTCGGTAGTTCGGTCGCTCAGCAGGCCGGGTGGCCGGTCGCTGCGTGTTTCCCCCAGCAACAGGACCACCCAGCGACACGGCTACATCGCTAGAACGGAATCTCGTCGTCGGTGATCGGCTCCATGGGCGGCTCGTCGCCGCCGGAGGTATGTGAGGCACCGCGATCCATGCTGCGGCCGCCACCGCCGCCGCCAAGCAGGGTGATGCGGTCGGCCTTTACCTCCGTCGTGTACTTCTTGTTGCCGTCCTTGTCGTCCCACTGCCGGGTCTGCAGGCGCCCTTCGACGTAGATCTGCTTTCCCTTGGTGAGGTATTCCTGCAGGCTCTCAGCCTGCTTTCCCCACAGGACGATACGGTGCCACTCGGTCTTCTCCTGCTTTTGCCCTGCCTTGTCGTTCCAGACCTCGGTGGTGGCGAGATTGAGCGTGGCCACGGCGGCGCCGCCAGGCGTGTAGCGCAGCTCAGCGTCGCGGCCGAGGTTGCCGACCAGGATGACCTTGTTCACGCTTCCCATCGTTCGTTCCTTTCAGCAGGCTTGGCCCTTCGAGTGCGCCCCCAGGGTGAGTCCCGGAAGTCTCGCGGGACCGCGACCGGCCCGCCCTACGTCCCCCGTCGCGGGGGTCGTCGTCATGCCCCGTCCGCGGGGCCCAGAGACATAGTGTAGTCAGATTCCCGTGACAGAGGAGGTCACGCCGCTACGGTCGGCGTGCGTCGAGTCGATCGAGATTCTGCTTCGCGAGCCGGCCGGCGTCGCTCTCGGCAAAATTCTTGACGGCGGTCTCCCACGAGAGGCGCGCGGCCTCCACCTGTCCCTGACGTTCAAGGGCAAGTCCGCGCTTGTAGTACGCATCCGGGATTGAATTCGATCCGGGATAGTTCTGGATCACCTGGCCGTAGGCGGCCACCGCGTCGGGCCAGCCGTTCTGCGCGTAGTGCGCTTCGCCAATATTGAACTGCGCATCGTCAGCCAGCTCCGACCGAGGAAACGCTTTGAGGAACTGCTCGAAGCCGGTAATCGCCACCGACCACTGGCCGGCAAAGTAGTCCGCGCGCGCCGTTTCAAACATCCGGGTCGGCGAGAGACCGGCCGTCGACGTCGCGGGAGCCTGGGGCGGAGGTGCCTGCGGCACCGGGGCCGGCGGGGCGCCCGGATCCGCGGGGACCTGCGGCGCTGGTGGCGCCAAGGCAGCAATCTGCTGCGGGATGGCAAGTACACTGGTACGCAGGGCTTCAAGCTCCTCCCGGAGCGAGGAGATACGAACGTTGGTGTCGTCAGTGCGCTCGCGCAGTCTGCTGACGTCACTCGCCATGCTGTCCGTCAGTACCTTCTGATCGGCGAACGCGCGGCGGTTCGCGTTGTTGGCATCATCGATGCGGCCGCCGAGCGCCTTGACGTTCGCGTCAACGCTCTGCTGCAACGCCGCCACCTGGATCGCGAGCTGCTGGGTCTGCTCCTGGAGCATTTGCAGGGAGGCCATCATCTGGCGCTGCTCCCGGCTCTGCGCCACGGCAGGATTCGCAATGGCCGCAACGAGAATGCCCGCCGCGAAGCCGGATACGAGAATCGTCTTCATGGTCTGTCCCGCCATTTTACTTCGCCGTGATCACAAAGTGGCCACGGCGATTTTTGGACCAGGCGGCTTCGGTGTGCCCGGGATCGAATGGAAACTCCTTGCCGTAGCTCACCGTGCGGACGCGATTGGGCGCAATGCCGAGTGACAACAGATAGGCTCTCACGTTTACAGCCCGACGCTCGCCGAGGGCCAGGTTGTACTCGGCGGTTCCACGCTCGTCGCAATGGCCTTCGATCGTGATCGTCCACGTCTGGTACTTCTTCAACAGTTCCGCATTGGCCCCGACGACCGCCCGTCCAGCGTCATCGAGCTCCGAGCTGTCCAGGGGAAAGAACGCCGGTCTGAGCGGCGACTCCCGGTTGAGGTCGTCGAGAGTCCGGTTGCCGATGGCATCCTCCGCCAATGCCGGCAACGGCGCCGGCAGGCCAGCCTCGACACGTTGAGGTGCTCGGGACGGGGCCTCCGTCACCTGAGGAGACTGCGTGACAGGCGGAGTGGGCGCCGTCCTCGTTGCCGGCGGCACTTTCTTGGCGCAGGACCCGACCAACACGCCGAGAATCAACAGGCACGGTATCGCTGCTCGCTTCATCGTTATCCTCAATTGGACCACGCGGGGGTGTAGTTGTTTCCGTCGCGGGTAATCTGCTTGACGCCACGGCCATCACGCCCAATCGTGAAGATCTGGACTCGGCCGCCCCTCGTCGAGGTAAACGCGAGGTGGCGTCCGTTCGGCGAATAGGCCGGACTCTCGTTCGTCCCCTCGCCGAAGGTGATCTGTTTCGTCTGCCCGCTGGCAAGGTCGTAGACCTTGATGTCGTAGCCGGGGCCGGTACGCGCGGCGAACGCGATCTCATTGAACGGCGCCGGCGACCACGTCGGGCGGTCCGCATACGACTCGCTGGTCGTCAACCTCCGCAGGTTCAAGCCGTCGGCGCCGACGATGTAGATCTGCGGGGTGCCCGCCCTGTCGGAGGTAAAGGCGATCTGCGTGCCGGTGGGCGACCATGTCGGCGTCGTGTCGATGGCGGCGTGGTTCGTGAGCCGACGCACACCGGTGCCGTCGCGGTTCATCACGTAGAGGTCCGGGTTACCGTCGCGGTTCGACGTGAACACGATTCGCGTGCCGTCCGGTGAGTACACCGGCAGCCAGTTCTGTCCCACGCCGTTGGTGGGCGTTTCCTGCAGTCCCTGGTAGAGCAGCGCGACGAACACATCCGGGTACCCGCGGCGGTAGGACGTATAGGCGATCGCACGCGCATCGGGCGACCACGCCGGCGTGATGTTCAGCTCGCGGTTCACCGTGATTCGACGCTGCCCTTCGCCATCGTAGTCGGCGATGTAGATCTCCTTGACGTCGCGGTTCGCCACGGGGCCGCTGATCCGTTCGCGATTGCGATCGGATGAGAAGGCGAGCCTCGTCCGCGCCACGCCGCGCAGCGCGCGTTGCTGCTGATGGATCTCGTCCGCCATCGTGTGCGCGTACTGCCGGGGGTTGGCGACCGTGCCGGCATACTCCTTGGCGAACACCGATTGGCGGGTGCGGACGTTGAACAACCGTATCTGCACCCGCACGGTGGCACCGGTGCGCTGTACGGTACCGAACACCACGGCATCCGCGCCGAGTTCACGCCAGGAGGCAAAGGGAATCTGCTCCGCCGTGCGCGCCACCGGAATCGACGCGTAGGTATCGCGCGGGATCATATAGAACTCACGCTCGTACCCGAGGTCGTCGAACAGCACCGGCCCGAGCGTCTTCGCGACGTCGGCGGCATCTGGCGTCAGCGCGACGAAGTCCGGCACGGCATACCGGGGCGGCGTCCCTGGATCGCCGCTGATGACCAGCTCGATCTCGGACGGCTGCTGTGGGCGAGGCGTCTGTTCCTGAAGCGCCGACGTCGCGGGCGGCACCTGTCCTCGCATGTGGGCCACCGGCAGGCCGATGACCAGCGCGATCACGGCGGCCGCGGCACACAGCCGTAGCACTCGGCGCGGGGCGTGGGGTTTCATCATCAACGTTGATACTCGAATCTCATGTGAACCGTGAGCGTCGGGTTGGGGAACTGCGGCGGCAGCTCCTGGAGTCGTGTGAGGAGCAGTGCACGCTGCGCCGCCAGCTCGTGCGCGACAAAACCACTTGGCCGCTCGACCTGCACGCCCTCGATGGTACCGCCGCGCGCAATCGTGAACTTCATGACCACCGCGCCAGCCACGCCTTGCGTCGACTGCCAGTTCTGCTGAATCGCGCGAATCATCTGCTCGAGGTACTCCGGACAACAGAAATTGCCGACGTCCAGCTGGACACCGGTTCCCGCGCCGCCACTCGTGGTCAGCCCAAAGCCCTGACCGCGCACACCGGTCTCCGCCCGGGCCGGTCCCTCCTGAGGCTCGGCGCCCTGGGTCGGGGTACGGCCAACCGCATCTTTCGGCGCCTGCTTCGGCTGCGGCCGTGCGGTCTTGGTGGGCAGGGTCATTGCCGGAGCCTTCGGGGCCGGCGGCGTCTCCGCGCGCCTCACCGGTTCAGGAGGCGCCACGTCCTGCACCGTACGCCCACCCATCTGCGTCATCCCGCCACTCCGCGGGCCCGGCGCACCGGCCAGACTGATCGTCATCACCGTCCGCGGACCTTCATCGGTCTCACCGCGCCAGTTCGCCGGCATGTAGACAACGAAGGCCACGAGCAGGATGTGCGCCAGAACCGACCATGCGACGATGGCTGTGAGCCCCTTGGGCTCCTGCGATCGCGCGGCGATGATGTCGCTGACGGTCTCGGTCACGACGCCTTTATTGCTCACCCGGTAACTTGTTCACGATCCCAACCTTGTCCACGCCACCTGCCTTGAGACGGTCCATGACGTCGAGTAGCTCTTGAAGCGTGACGCCGCCGTCGCCGCGCAGGAAGACCTGTCGATCGGTTCGATTCGCCATCAGCTGGCGCACCCGCTCGGTGAGCACGTCGATACGCACCCCCTCCTCGCCAATGAAGACACGGCGGTCCTCCCGAAAGGAGACCGGGACGCTGACGAACAGCCGCTCGCTGGCGATCTCCTGCGAACGGTTCGCGACGGGCAGGTTGACTTCGACACCGCGTTGGAGCATCGGCGCCGCCACCATGAAGATGATGAGGAGGACGAGCATGACGTCCACCAGCGGGATGATATTGATTTCGGCGAGCGTCGAGGAGACGCGACGTCCGCGGGCAAGGCGCCCGCCGGGCAGTGGAACCGAAGAGAGGACTTTCGGCACGTCGGGTCCTACGTGAAGTTCCGCTCGGCGATGTTCAGGAACTCAAGCGAAAAGTCATCCATCTCGGCGGCAAACGCCTTCACGTGCGTCGTGAGGTGGTTGTAGAAGTAGACCGCCGGAATGGCCGCAAACAACCCGGCCGCGGTGGCGATGAGCGCTTCCGAGATGCCAGGACCCACGATTGCCAGGTTCGTCGAACCAGTCTGGCCAATGCGGTAGAAGGCAATCATAATGCCCACGACCGTGCCGAACAGGCCGACGAACGGCACCACGCTCGCGGTTGTCGCCAGAAAGGTGAGCCGTTTCTCGAGCTTGCCGAGTTCCGATGTGGCCGAACGCAGC
>JAKFXY010000126.1 GCA_021731165.1 Acidobacteriota bacterium
AAATGTGGCGTCGGCGCAAGACGCGCCTGATCCCCCGGGCCCCTACGTGATTGATTTGCGAGGCGCGCTGACAGGCGTCCCGAGCGCAGGCCCCTTCTTCCCCGTCTCCGCCTCCACCGTGGCGCTTCCCGTACCCTCGAGAGCATTCGGCTTCGACGTTGGTGGGCACGTGTATCCATGGACGTTGGGGTTGTCGCGCGTCGGGGTCGGCGTCAACGTCATGCGCGCGCGCGGTTCGCTGTCGAACCCGGACGTGTCGGCGGTTGTCACGACGCTGGCGCCGCAGGTGTCCTTCAATTTCGGCACCACGGACGGTTGGAGCTACTTGAGTGCGGGGTACGGTGCGGGAAAGGTGACGTCGCGTGTGGCGGGAGCAACGGGTGGGTCCGCTGACAGTGGACTACTCGGCAGCGTGAACCTGGGTGGCGGGGCGCGTTGGTTCCTGAGCCCGCGGCTTGCCGCGGGCTTCGACGTCCGGTTTCACCTGTTGGCGAGCGGCAACCTCACGCCGAGGGCGACGATCGTCGGCCTGTCAGTGGGGGTATCGGTCAGATGACCGGCCCGCCAACCGGATCTCACGCCCGAGCGCTATCCCTGTTCGCCGGTGTCTCCATGCCTTGGTGAGACGTGGAAGTGAAAAACGTACTGCCGGGCGACAATGTGGAGCGGGAGACGGGGTTCGAACCCGCGACCTTCAGCTTGGGAAGCTGACACTCTACCACTGAGTTACTCCCGCTTCTTGGGTGGCTGGATAGCTGAGTGGCTAGGCAGCTACGTGGGAAGTCTACCAAACTACGCATCCACCGAGCCACTTACTCACCTGGCCACGTCCGTGGCGACCCAGCCGCCGAACGACCGGTCGCCCTACGACCTACCCCCTGATCACCGCGAGCACCTCGTCGCGGCGACGTGCCATCTCCGCCGGCGTACTGGCTTCGAGATTCAGACGGAGCAACGGCTCGGTGTTCGATGCCCGGACGTTGAAGTGCCACCCGGGATAGTCCACGGAGATTCCGTCGAGCCGGGCAAGCGTGGCATCCGGGTACCGGGCCTCGAGTGCCGACAGCTTCCTCGGAACTTCATCCATGCTCCGAAGAGTCGTGTTGATTTCACCGGAGATGAAATACCGGTCACGAAATGGTGCCAGGAGTTCTCTCAGCGACTGGTTCTTCTTCGACATCAGCTCGAGGATCAGCAGAGCAGGGATGAATCCATTGTCGGCGTAGTAGAAGTCGCGGAAGTAGTAATGCCCGGTCACCTCGCCGCCGAAGATGGCGTCGTCATCGCGCATCCGTTTTTTGATGAAGGCGTGGCCCACGCGGTTCATCAGGGCGGTGCCGCCCAGGCGCGCTGCCGTGTCCCGTACGGCATGGCTGGCGCGAAGGTCGTAGATCACCGTGGAGCCCGGGTGCTTGAGCAGGAAGGCTTCGCTCAGCAGCGCCGTGATGAAGTCGCCGGAGATGAACTCGCCGCTGCCGTCAATGAAGAAGCAGCGATCCGCGTCTCCGTCCCACGCGATTCCAATGTCGGCTTTCTGGCGCAGTACCTCCGCGGTGATGTCCCGGCGGTTCTCCTCGATGAGCGGATTGGCCTCGTGGTGGGGGAACGTGCCGTCGATCTCGAAGCAGAGTCGAGTGACCTTGCACGGGAGGCGATCGAAGAGCAGCGGCGCCACGAGACCCGCCATGCCGCTGCCCGCGTCGAGCACGACGTTGAATGGCTCGATCACCGCGGGATCGACGAACGACATCACCTTCTGGACGTACTCGGGAACGAGGTTGCGCGAGGTCAGAGAGCCGCGGGCGGCGGCGGGCGGCGGCAGGCGGTCGTTGGCGATCATGTCGCGGATGTCGCCGATTCCGGCGTCGCCGCTGAGCGGTAATGCACCGGCCCGGACCATCTTGAGCCCGTTGTAGCCGCCGGGGTTGTGTGAGGCGGTGACCTGGACGCCTCCCTCGAGATCGTCCTGGACGACCGCGAAGTACAGCATGTCGGTGCCCATCATGCCGTAATCGATGATGGTTGCACCCTGCTCGCGGGCTCCCTCGATGAACGCGGCGGCGATGCCAGGCGAGGACACCCGCATGTCTCGTGACACGCCGATTCGCGTGGCCTTCAGATAGGCCACGTATCCGCGCCCGATCTGATGAGCGACCTCCTCGTTGATCTCGCTCGGGTAGAGGCCGCGGACGTCGTACGCCTTGAAGATCGATGGATTGATTGGCATGAATGAATGTCGCTCAGATGCGGCTGAAATCGGTTACGACCGTGCGGTCACCGAGCACGGTGCCTGGAGTCACGATGACGCTCTGGCCGATATGGCAGTTGCGGCCCAGGATGGCATCACGCACCTCTGCGTCACGGCTCACGCGGCAACTTGGCCAGAGGATTGAGCCCTCAATGACCACGCCCTCCTCGATCTGGCTCTGGCCGCCGACGACCGAGTAGGGGCCGATACGGGCCCCGGCCTTGATCGCGACACCGGCGTCGATGAAGCAGGGGCCTTCCACGACGGCGCCTGCTTCGATCCTCACGTCGGGAGCGATGGCTCCGTGGCGGGCAGGCTGTCCCAGGAACGGCGCGGCGGCGAACCGCCCGTCCATGATGTCGCGATGGACCTGTGTGTACTTCTCCGGCGACCCGATGTCGATCCAGTAGCCGTCATAGACGTACGCCACGAAGGTCTCGCCGCGTTCGATGAGGGAAGGGAAGTAGCTCCGCTCGATTGACCAGGGGACGTCACTCGGGATCCGATCGAAGGTGTCCGGCTCAAGGATATAGATGCCGGCATTGATGTGATTCGTCGTGATCTCCTCGGGCTTCGGCTTCTCCAGAAACCGTCTGACGTTGCGGCCCGCGTCGGTTTCAACCAGGCCGTAGGCGGATGGATTGTCGACCGGCGTGAGAACAATCGTCGCACGCGCCTTCCGCTCCCGGTGCAGGCGGATGACCGCACCAAGGTCAATCTGGGTGAGCACGTCGCCGTTGAAAACGACAACAGACTCGCGCAGGCCGCCGCCGGCGTACTTGATGGCGCCGCCGGTGCCAAGAGGCGCCGGCTCGACCACGTAGCGGATCTTGATTCCGAGCTGAGACCCGTCGCCGAATACCTCCTCGATCCTGCGCGGCTGGTAGTTGAGGCTCAAGATGACTTCGTCGATCTCCGGCACCTGCTTCAGCAGATCGATCTGGTAATGCAGGAAGGGACGGTCGAAGATCGGGACGATCGGCTTTGGTGTCTGGATGGTCAGCGGCCGGAGCCGAGAGCCCATGCCCCCGGCCAGCAGGATGGCTTTCATGACAATCCCCGATCATACACGATGAAAAACACGTTAGACTCCGGTGTCGGCTGATGAACCTCCCGAATGCGCTCACGCTCGTCCGCATGTTCCTGGTGCCGCTGCTCGTCGTCGTACTTCTGACGGAATTCGAGGGGCGGCAAGTGTTCGGCGTGCCAAAGGAGCTGGTGGCCGCGGCTATCTTCGCGCTTGCCTCCACCACGGATTGGCTGGATGGGTACTTGGCGCGTCGGCGCCGGCAGGTCACGTGGCTTGGTCAGATGCTCGACCCGATTGCCGACAAGCTCCTCACCTCGGCGGCATTCATCTCGCTAGTGCAACTCGATCTTGCTCCTGCCTGGATGGTGGCGCTCATCATCGGCCGAGAGTTCGCCGTCACGGCGCTCCGAAGCCTGGCCTACGCGAAAGGAATCACGATCCCGGCATCGCCGCTCGGCAAGGTCAAGATGGCATCGCAGGTGACGGCGATCCTGCTGCTCATCATCGGATGGGGGCCGCTTCCGTGGCTGGCGCCAATCGGCCATGCGGCGCTGTGGGTGGTCATGGTGGCCGCGGTTGTTTCCGCGGCCGACTATTACCGGCGCTTTCTCGTGCTGTCCAACGCCCGCGTCATCGATGTCAACGTCGGGCGGGAACGCCGGGCGAACAAGAACACACGAGTGGGTTAGCCACGAAGCATCGAAGACCCCGAAGGTCACGAAACGCGACATGGTTTCGTGGTCTTCGCGGATGTCGCGCACTTCGTGGTTCTATTTCCGGATGGCCACGTAGTCGCCAGTGAGAAAGGCGTCGCGCGACAGCGTGACCTTCAGCGTGGACGACTCGGACCGTACATCGACTGCCACGGCCTCGCCCAGTTCGTACAGGAAGTTCTCCGCCTTCAGCTTGTCGCGAAAGATGACGAACTGCGCCCCAGGCGTGACCCCGTGGTCGCTGCCGCGGTCGACGACGAAGAAATCGCCGCTGCCGAACGCCCGCCTCCGGTCAGCACCGAGCAGAATGCGACCATAGTTCTCCTTCTGCGGTTTCTTCTCTCGCCCAGCCTGTGCCGGCACGACCGGGAGCGTGAAGGGGTCGAGGTAGTCATTCACGTCGATCGTGTCGCAGGCATGGGTGATGGTGGCCAACGACATCTTGGGATCCACGGCGTAAACCTTGATCCATCCCGTCGTCTGGACGACGCCAGGGGCCGCGCGGCTCGGCTCCTGCCCCCTGTTGGGCAGCACGCGGCGGACGTAGAACTCCTGCCCAACGTCGATGCCGTTGTCCGTGCCTGCGTTGATCGTGATGAGGTCGCCTGGGGCATAGCCCACCCGGACGGCGGAGTCCTGGCCGCCGGTGACGCGGAGGGAGGTCATCGGCCTCTCGTAGACCATTGCTGGAGCGCAAGCGAGCGCCAGAACCTCTGGATCGAGGTGGAGCGCTGCGGCAGCGGGTCCACGTTGGGCGGAGGTCAGCGTGCCGGCCAGGAGGAGCCCGCACGCCAGGAGGGCGCAAGTCTGGCGTCCCATCAGGTGTCTACCTTTCGAAGAGACGGACAAAGTGTCCGCCTAAACTATTGAGTTTTAAGAACTTCCATGCGCTTCACCGCCTCTTCGCGAAACTCGCTCTGGTCGAACTCCTTGACCAGGCGATCGAGGTACGGAAGCGCTTCGGCTTTCTTATCGGCTCGGGTGAGGGATTCCGCCAGATAGAAATAGACGGCGTCCCGGCCCGTATAGGCAGGGTCGTCACGGAGGATTTCCTTGAAGCGATCAATGGCGCCCGGGTACCAACGGGCCCGGTGGTAATAGAAGCCCACGCGAAAAGAGGCTTCGCTGAGGCGGTCCCGGGCGATGCGCCAGTTCTTGCGTACCTCCGGCGTGAGAGGGCTCATCGGATACCGCTCGAAGAACACGTCAAATTCCCGCAGCGCATCGCGAGTCTCCGTCTGGTCGCGTTCGGGGGCTCGCATCTGCCGGAAGTGCGTCATCGCCAGCTTGTATTGGGCGTAGTCCGCACGGGCGTGTGTGGGATAGAACTGCAAGAACTCGCGGTACTCGTTGGTCGCGTACACGAGTGATCCGCTGGTTCCCTCGCCGAGGAAGCTGTCACCGAGCCCCAGCTTTGCGTCCGGCCGTACGGGACTCTGCGGATAGTTGTCCACAATCTGTTGAAAGTACTCGCGCGCGTTCGTCCAGCGCTCCATCATCAGGTCGGAGTTGCCGCGATCGAACAGATAGCGGTCGGGCTGATTCGTGGCAGCCGGAAGCACGTTCCGGTTGGCGCCGCAGCCTGCAGACGAGGCCACGACCAGCACGGCGCACAACAGGGATCTCCAGGTGGAGCACCAGGACGAGCGCAGGGATATCCGCTTAGGCATGCAATCTGAACCGGACGGGCTTCGACCTCCAAGTATAGACGCGGAATTCGCGACAGTAGCTCTGATGAGCCCCCCGCGCACGGCGACGGGCTCCACTATGCGAGCATTCCGCGCACCCGCTCAGGAAGGCGACAGGGACGCCCCCGGGTATCGAGTGCCGCATGCACCGTGTGACCTTCGGCAACGGCCGTATCACCAGGGATCCGGACGACTTCATAGTCGAATCTCACCCGCACCGGCGTCAAGGTCGATGCGCGGGTCCTGATCTCGAGCTCGTCGTCATACCGCGCCGGCTGGCGGTACTCGCAATGCGCCTCAATCACGGGTAGCGACACGCCATCCTGTTCCATGTCGCGATAGCTCCACCCGGCCTGGCGCAGCCACTCCGTACGGCCGACTTCGAACCATACGAGATAGTTCGCGTAGTAGACCACTCCCATGCGATCGGTCTCGGCGTAGCGGACGCGCACTCGTGTCGAGCGGGCAAGCGGGCGATTCATGCCGCCGTGGCGGGTCCCGCGACAGCGGCGCGCAGTGCGCGTGTGGCGGCTTCAGGATCCGGCGATCCGAAGATGGCGTTGCCGGCCACGAGAATACTGGCACCGGCCGCGACGATGGCTGCCGCATTCGCGGTGTCCACTCCGCCGTCGATCTCAATCGGCGCCGTGGAGCGGGCCCGCGTGAGCACGTCGCGTACGCGGCGCAGCTTGTCGAGGCTGTGGGGGATGAACGCCTGCCCGCCGAAGCCGGGATTGACCGACATCACGAGCACGAAATCAAGATCGCCGGCGACATCCTCGAGCATCACGGCGGGCGTCGAGGGATTCAGCACGACACCGGCCGAGAGGCCGAGCTTCCTGATGAAGCCGAGGGTTCTCTGCAGGTGCGGCACGGCCTCCACGTGAACGGAGATCATCGACGCGCCGGCGCGAGCGAAGTCCTCGATGTAACGATCCGGTTCTTCGATCATCAGGTGTACGTCGAGCGGCTTGGTTGCCACGCGGGCGATCGCGCGGACCACGGGCGGACCAATCGTAATGTTGGGAACGAAGTGCCCGTCCATCACGTCCACGTGAATGAGATCGGCACCGCCGTGCTCGGCCGCCTCGATATCGCGAGCGAGGGCGGAGAAGTCGGCTGAAAGAATCGACGGGGCGATCTGGATCTGGCCTTGGGCAGGTGGGCGCCAGAGTGTTGGACGAATCGTCATCAGCGGCTCACCTCGATGGAGATCGGCTCGGCCTGGCTGACCTGGAAGCCGCCAGCTGGTTGCTGCCGCACGACTGTCCCCGCGGGAACGCCCGCGTACGGCTGCGATCCGACGATTGTGACTCGGAAGCCGCGACTCCTCAGCGCCTCGGCGGCGCGCACGCCATCGAGGCCGATGAGGTCCGGGGTCACGTAGGTCAAAGCCTGCCCCCCCTTGTTCACCAAGAGCGACACACGCGTGGCGATCGCCTTGGGCGGAGGATCCTGTCCGATCACCGCGTCAGCAGGGTAATCGGACGAACTGAACTCCGCGAGCGGACCCATCTCGAGTGTGTCTTGTACGAGTCTGATGCGCGCCGTGCGTTCGGTCTGACCCAGAAGATCCGGCGCGAGCGTGGTGCGCGGGCCAGCGCTGAGCCACACACGGATCGACCGCTGACGGCGCGCCGCCACGCCAGGAAGGGGATCCTGCAGCACGATTCGTCCGGGCGGCACCGTCGGGTCCACGCGGCGGTTGCTGTCGATCCTCAACGTGAGTCCGAGGTCGGCGAGCGTCTGCGTGGCTTCGTTCACCGGTCGTCCGGCCAGGGCGGGCACCTGAACCTCGCGGGCACGCAGCGCCACGCGCATGGCGACACCGGCGAACAGCAGGAAGGTGCCGACCAGCGCGCCGGCGAGGAATAGCAGCTTGCCAGCGCCCCACACCCTTCCAGTCATCACCGTCATCGAAGGGAGATCGTACCACGAAGGCCGTTCGGTCACGGAGGATGGCCGGAGGAGGCACACTCGTGGTCTCTCCGGCTACTGGCGTACGAGCGCCGCGGCGAAGAACGCATCCAGCCGATGCTCGAACGGCAGAGTGCGGAGAATGCCGCGGGCATCGAGTATGGGAGTGGGGATGGTCGTACGTTCGTGCCTGAGATCAAGCAGGCGGAAATCCTCGCGCGCCGTGAGGAATGCTGCGACGACGTCGTCATTCTCCTCGGGCTCGCTCGAGCAGGTCGCGTATACGAGTCGGCCGCCTGGGGCCACGACGCCGGCGGCGCGTAAGAGTAGCTGGACTTGCCCCGCTGACAACGCCGGAAGTTCCGTGTTGAGGCGGCGCCAGCGGATATCCGGATCCCGCCGAAGTGTTCCCAAGCCTGAGCAGGGCGCGTCCACGAGAACCCGATCAAACGCGCCTTCGAAGGGAAGCGCACCATCGGAGGCGATGTGCACCACATCCACGCACACCGCACCGGCGTCGCGAACCGTCTCCCTCAGGAGTTGAACCCGCTTCGTCCTTACGTCGCAGGCGACGATGAAGCCGGTGTTCGCCATGTCCGACGCCATCGCCGTGGTTTTACCGCCCGGCGAAGCGCAGAGGTCGAGGACACGCTCGCCCGGTCGCGCGCCGACGGTGAGAGACACGAGTTGGGACGCCTCGTCCTGAACGAGGAAGTCGCCCCGTTCGGTTTGGCGCAGGGGGTTCCCGCTCGACACGACGAGGCCGTCCGGAGCGTAGCGAGTCGGCTCGGTGCCGATGCCGTGGTCTGCAAGCGCAGCCCCCAGGCTCTCGCGGGTTGTCCTCAGTCGGTTGGCTCGGAGCGTCAACAAAGGCGTCTCGTTATTGAAGCGGACCCACTGCTCGGTGGCGTTGAAACCGTACCGATCGAGCCAGCGGGACACGAGCCATTCCGGATGGGAATATGTAATCCCCAGGTACGCGAGGACCGCCGGACGATCCGAGAGATCCTCCGGTCTGGCCGGAACGGGAAGCGTCTGGCGCTGGCGCAGCGTCGCGCGCAGCACGGCATTCACGAATCCGGAAGCGCTCGGTTTGCGCGCGGTACGCGTCAGGTCAACCGCGTCGTCCACCACCGCCGATGCGGGTACTCGATCGAGGTGCAGTAACTGGTAGAGGCTCAGCCGTAGGATCACGACGACTTCGGCGTCCAGTCTTGCGAGCGGTTTGTGCGTGAAATGGACAATGAGGTGGTCGAGCGTTCGCTGCCAGCGCAGCGTGCCGGCGACAATCTCGGCGGCGAGGCTCTTGTCGCGGTCGTCGGTCAACCGCTCCCGGCTGTCGGCCAGCGCCGACGGGAGGTCGGCCCGACCGCTCGTAATGGCGCGAAGGGCATGGTACGCCGCCACCCGCGCGGGTGCAGTCATCCGCCTTCGCGATTCCCTGAGCCACCCCGGCGGATAGGCTCACCGCTGCGGCGTTCCGGGCCGGGAACGTCACCGCGGCCGCCAAGGATGGTCCCGGGCGCCACATGGTGGCCGGCCAGGAATTCACGAACCTGCATCGGCCGGCGCCCTTCGGCTTGGAGCTCGAGGATTTCCACCCGCCCTCCGTGGCCGGTCGCCACCTGAATTCCACCGTTGTCGGCGGTCAGAACGGTTCCAGGCGTGGGGCCCGCCTTCTCGCCGGCTTCGATGGCTGGATCGGCGGGAGATGGGACCACGCGCGTCTTGAGAAGAATCAGCCGTTTCCCGTCGAGAAATGTGTGAGCGTGTGGCCACGGATGGAGCCCGCGCACCCGGTTGTGAACGAAGGACGCCGGCAACGACCAGTCGAGGAGCCCTTCTTCCTTGGTCAGCCGCGGCGCATAGGTGGCGAACATGTAGTCCTGCGGCTCCTCGACAGCTGTACCTGCTGCAATCTGTTCGATGACATCCACCAGCAGCGCGGCCCCCATGCTCGCCAGGTCACGCTCGACAACGTCACTGGTCTCGTCCGGCCCGATTGGCCGCCTGACTCTGGCGAACATTCCGCCTGCGTCGAGGTTCTTCTCAACCCGCATGATCGTGATACCTGTCTGCAAGGCACCGTCGATGACCGCCCGGTGCACCGGTGCGGCTCCCCGAAGTCGCGGCAGCAGCGACGCGTGTACGTTGATCATGCCGAGACGCGGTACCGCGAGCAGATCTTCAGGGATGAGCTTGCCGTACGCGGCCACCACGCCGATGTCTGGACTCCAACCGCGCAGCGCCTCAGCCACCCGCGGATCACGAAGGCGCTCGGGCTGGAAGATAGGCAACTGCCGCTCGAGCGCCAGGATCTTGACCGGCGCGTTGCTGATCTTCTGCCCACGCCCTCTGGGTCGATCGGGTTGGGTGACGACACCGCAGACGGTGTGGCGGGAATCGACGAGCGCGCGCAGCGTGGGCACGGCAAATTGTGGTGTGCCGAGGAAGACCACCCGCAGGCCGGGCGCCGTTGCCGATCGTGCCGCGGAGGCCGCACTGCCACCTTCGACCACTGGCTACCACTTCCCCAGGCGCGCGAGCTTTTTGATCTTCCGTACGATGAGATCCTTCTGAAGGCCGCGCAACCGATCGACGAACACCATCCCGTCGAGGTGATCCATTTCGTGTTGAAAGCAACGGGCGAGAAGGCCGGTGCCCTCGATGGTCTGCTCATGCCCGTGGCGATCGAGACCCTTGAGCACCACGCGTGAGGGGCGAGCGACTGTGGCGTTGAATCCGGGGACGCTCAGGCATCCTTCGTCTTCGAGCTGCATGCCATCGCGCTCGACGAACTCGGGATTGATGAACGCCACGAGATCGGCTGCGTTCCGGCCGACCGAGATATCGGCGACGAAGATCCGCTTCGCCACGCCCACCTGCGTCGCCGCGAGGCCGATGCCAGGCGCAGCGTACATCGTCTGGATCATGTCGTCGATGAGCGTCTGGACGTCGGGAGTGACGTCAACGACTGGTGCGGCGGGCGCGTGCAGAACCTCCGCACCGTGGCGCAGGATCGGCCGAATCACGCGGGTGCGCGGCTAGTGAAGCGACGGCGTACCTGCTCGGCGGTGGAACGGTAGTGTCGCTCAATCTCCTCGATCGAGTCGCCGCCGAACTTCTCGAGAAACGCGTCCGCCAAGACGAACCCCACCATGGCTTCGCCGACGACGGCGGCGGCCGGCACTGCGCAGACGTCACTGCGTTCGATGGCCGCTGGCGCTTCGGCGAGGGTCGCGAGATCGAGTGAACGAAGTGGCTTCATCAGCGTCGAGATTGGCTTCATGAAGCCGATGACCCGGACATCCTGACCGTTGGTCACCCCGCCTTCCATGCCGCCAGCATTGTTGGTGGGGCGAACCGGCGCCGTCCCGTCGCCCGCCGGCGCGAGAATTTCGTCGTGGACGCAAGAGCCGGGGCGCATGGCGGCCTCGGGACCGAGGCCGATTCCCACTCCCTTGATCGCGTGGATGCACATCACCGCCTGCGCGAGGCGTCCATCCAGCTTGCGATCCCACTGGACGTACGATCCGAGTCCTGGCGGCAGGCCGTGCACGATAACCTCGAAGGCACCGCCAAGGGTGTCGCCGGCGTCACGGGCGGCATCGATCGCGGCAATCATGCGCTGCTGGAGGGCGGAGTCAACACAGCGGAGCGGAGCATCCTCGGCGATGGCGCGAGCCTCGGCAAATGAGACAGCCCGCGAGTCCGGGAGCACGACGTCGCCGATGGCCGACACGTGACTGGCGATCTCGACACCGAAGCGCGCGAGGAGCTGCCGGGCCAGAGAACCCACCGCCACGCGCGCGGCAGTCTCGCGTGCGCTGGCGCGCTCCAGCACATCTCGGATGTCCTCATGCCCGTACTTCACCGCGCCCGCTAGGTCGGCATGGCCGGGCCGAGGCCGGGTGACGTCGCCACGCCGGGTACCGGTCGCCCCCTCCGGCATCTCACGCTCCGGGTGCATCGTCTGTTGCCAGTTGACCCAGTCCCTGTTACGAATGAGGAGCGCAACGGGCGCACCCGTCGTGCGGCCGCGGCGCACTCCCGCGACGATTTCGGCGCGGTCGCGTTCAATGGCCATCCGGCGGCCGCGCCCATATCCCCCCTGGCGTCGCGAGAGCTGGGCGTCGAGCGCGGCGACGTCGAGATCGAGCCCCGCGGGCAAGCCGTCGAGCGTCGCGACGAGCGTCTGCCCATGCGACTCGCCGGCAGTCAAAAAACGCAACATTTCAAAGCAATTCTATACCGAAGAATCTGCGATGCCGGCGGCGCTGATGGCCAATCGGCGCGGGTTTGCGCGATGCGCGTGCCTTTGCACGGTGGAAGACCATGACTCGACTGCTCGGTGATCGCTACGTGATGTACGACCAGACGCACGCCTGCGACCTCGCGACTGGTGATGAAGTCCGGATCGACGCAATAGGGCAGTCTGAGGAGCCGTGCGGGGAGGAAGATCTCGCGGCTCTGACGGAACTGCTGGAGCACGGGCGGGACGGTACCCCGAGATGGGTCGTGGCCGAGGCACATGACGGGGCGGAGGTTGAGGAGATGACACGGCGGGCCGCGTCCGCCGCGCGGCGAAGGGGTTTCGTGACGATCGCGGTGAGGCTGTACGAGGGGGTCAGGGAGCTGATCGAGAGAGAACTATCTGATCGGGCGCTGTTCCTGATTGGTGGATTCGTCCAGGACGGAGACTCCGGGCGACACGCTCTTGTCAATGCGGCAACCGTGTCGCCACGACCCCATGTGCTGTTGACGTTCCGTGGAACGACAGGTCAGGCAGCAGTCACCGTCGCTCGAGAAGTGCACGCCGTCTATGGAGGAACAGCGTCACCCCTTTCGTCCCGATTGCCGGACTCCCGCGACGTCATGCCCGGACGTCAACGCCCGCCTCGGAAGGCTCCGTGGCCCGCGGACGTCGCACGGCACATTGACAGGGCACGGCGCGCTGAATCATTCATCCGGGCTGGCCGCCACGCCGCCGCCGAGCGGCTGCTCCGAGACGTCGGCGCGGCGCTTGGTCGCCGCCGGGCGTATGTGCCGGCCGCCGATGTGGCACTCACCCTTGGACGGCTGCTGGTGGAGCGCGGCCGTGCCTCAGCCGCGGAGGCTGCCTTCGTAGAGTCGGCGAGGCTCGCATTGGAGGGAGAGGCGGAAGACACCGCGGCATTCGCCCGCGTGTGGCAGGCATGGGCACGCACCGAGCAGGGCCGGTTGACGGAGGCCGAGTCGATGTTGCGGGCCGTAGTGCTGACAGCGGCTGCCAGCGGGGCGCGGGCTTGGGCGACCGCCGCGCTGGCGCGCTGCCTGCTCTGGCAGGGGCGGGAAGAGGACGCGGCGACGCTACGACTGGACACGCCATCGACGCCTGGTCTGGACTCCGTGTTGACGGCCACGATCGACGATACGGCCGTCCGCGTCTTGATCGCGGTGGGCCGGGTCTTCGAGGCGGGTCAGCGTGCACGCTTCGGACTCGCACGGGCCTCGGCTTGCGACGATCCCCTCGCACATACGATTGCGCATGTCGCGTACCTGCGTGTGGCGTGCGCGGCAGGCGATTTGGTCTTGGCCAGCGCGGCTCTGAAAGACGCCCTCGGTCTCGCCCGTGCTGCTCGCGCGCCTTTTCGCGGCGCCCGCGCGCGTCTGGTGTGGCTTCACGCCGTCCAACGCGCCGGATTGCCGGCTGCGGATGTTCGAGAGGCGTGCGCGGCGCTCCATCGCTTTCTCCGCGTGGCGCCGCCGCTGCTTCGCGCAGCGATTGAGAGGGCCCTGCACGGCGGCAGCGCGGCTGAGCCGAGCCACCTCCGATCCTCGCGCTCACGTGCTGATGTGGGCACGCCGCTCGACGGTCACCCTCGGTTCGGGGGATCGGTAACGGCGCATGCCGCGACCCTCCTACGGCTGGCGCATGAGGAGGAGGATGACCGTGCGGCAGTCCTGTGCGTGCTCGAACGCGTGGCCCGAGACCTCAACAGCAGCCGCACCGACCTTCTGTCCGCTGACGCGGGCCCTGTGTCCGTCATCCTCACCGCCGGGCTGGGACTGCCGACCACACTCGGTGCCAGAGTCCTCGAGACTGGGATGGTCATCGGGCCAGACGAGGGGAGGGAGAGACGCGAAGCCGGCGTACCGATTCGCCTCGGTGCGCGCCTACTGGGCGCCATGGTGTGCCGGTGGCCAGTCGACCGCTCCGCGCCGGTGCACGCGATGGAGTTGCTGGACGTCACCGCGGCGGTGCTCGCGCCGCGTATCGACGCGATGGTGTCGCGGGCGCGTGAAACGGCACGGGCGTCGACGTCTATCCCGGAATTGGTAGGCGTCAGCGCCATGATGACGGAGGTGAGGAAGTCGATCGCTCGTGCGGCGTCGGCGCCGTTCGCTGTGCTGATCGAGGGCGAGTCGGGTGTGGGCAAGGAGCTCGTGGCCAGGGCGCTGCACCAGCTCGGTCCTCGCCGAGAACGGAGGTTCTGCGACGTGAATTGCGCGGCGCTGCCAGACGAGCTCCTCGAATCGGAACTGTTTGGGCACTCCCGCGGGGCGTTTACGGGTGCCGTCACGGACCGCGCGGGACTGTTCGAGGAGGCGGACGGCGGCACACTCTTTCTCGACGAGGTGAGTGATCTCTCCGCGCGCGCACAAGCCAAGCTCCTGCGGGTGGTGCAACAGCAGGAGGTGCGACGGGTCGGGGAATCGTTCAGCCGCTCCGTGGATGTACGGCTCGTGGCCGCCGCCAATCGCGACATGCGCTCGGAGGCGGCAGCAGGACGATTTCGACAGGACTTGCTGTACCGTCTCGACGTGATTCGGCTTCGGCTTCCGCCGTTGCGCGAACGGCCGGAAGACATCACCGTGCTCGCCGAACACTTCTGGGGGCAGGCCGCCACGCGTGTTGGATCGACGGCTACTCTGACACCGCAAGTGCTCGCGGATCTGTCGCGGTACCATTGGCCTGGAAACGTGCGAGAGCTGCAGAACGTCATCGCGGCGCTTGCCGTGGCGGCGCCGTCGCGTGGGCGGGTGCGTCCGTCCCTGCTCCCGCCCGTCGTCGGCAGCGCCACGGTCGTAGCCTCGGGACGCCTAGGCGAGGCGCGCGATCAGTTTGAACGGCGGTTCGTCGAGGCGGCGCTGGCGCGTGCGTCCGGCAGCCGGAGCCGCGCGGCCGCATCGCTCGGCGTTTCGCGACAGGGGCTGCTGAAGATGATGGCGCGCCTGCGGATCGAATCTTCGACGGGCAGCGGCGCCGCGTCTTGAGAAAGAGCCGTGCGTCGGAAGTCGTCTATCTGCCGATCAGCACCTTGACCTGGACCTGCACGCCGCCCAGATTGTGTTCGTTGTAGAACTGCGACACACCGCTTGCGCCAAGAGCATTGCCGACCGACGTGTACTGGATTTCCGCGGCTGTCGACATCCAGGCCGCGGTTCTGAACTCGAGGCCCCCGAGCGCCTGGTAGCCCATGTAGCGCGCATCGACCTTTTCGGATTCATCCGTAAATGGGGATGTCTCAGTCAGGTGATAACTCGTGATTCCGCCGCCAACATAGGGCGTGGTCGAGCCGTCCCGCGAGAACCTGAGCCCCCCGGTCACCGTGATGGGCGTAATCGTGATGGTGTTCGGAACGCCAAGCGGAAATACCGAATCCTCGAAGACGAATACCCGCTGCCCGGTCTCTCGGAAACGCTCCCAGGAGGCCTGAGCGAAGACGCCGTTGCGGATCCGTAGTTGCGCGCCTCCACCAAACGAGGGGCCCCTTGCCTTTCCGAGTACGACTTTGAAGCTCTCTCGAGCATTCAGAAAGACGTACGCCGCCTGTCCGAATCCGCGCACGCCGACCATCGGCTCGCCTCGCCTCGTCGGCCTCTGCGTCGACCCGGAGCCCGGCGCCTGGGCTGCACGAGGAACCGGCAACCGTTGCTGGGGCTGCTCCGCCGTCGCGCTGCCGCGCAATGCTCGCACGGGTGGGACGGGCGAGCCGGGCAGCAATTGCACTTGAGTGATCGCAATCAGGCCCTGCTCCCCCCGGCCGCCGAGGTTCCTCGGGATGACCACTTGATACCAGCGGTCGGATTGCGCCGTGACATCGAGGATCGTCCCCGCATCAACAGTGGTCGCGACGACGCTCTCGTTCAATCGCCAGATAGTCACATCGTCTTGTGCCACACGCCCCTGAGACTGTGCGTAGGCCGCATTCGCACCGATGAGTGCGCCCAACACGACCGCGAACGCGGCACACGCAGTGCGGACGCGCTGGGACGTCATGGCCGCGGACCTGAACTGGAGCAATGTAGCCTTGGCATCGATGGGGCGACATTATGTCACGCGGTCGAGAGTGCCCATCGGGCGTCTGGCCGAACATCGCGACCCGACGGGTAGGTAGAATGACGCGTGCTCCGGTTCCTCGCGAGGCGCGTGGCGCTGACCATTCCTGTCCTGATGGGAGTTGCCACTCTCGTCTTCTCGCTGATCCATCTCATTCCTGGTGACCCGGCTCAGGCAATGTTGGGGGAGGCCGCATCACCCCAGGATGTCGCGGAGCTGCGGACCAGACTCGGCCTCGATCGTCCGCTGCTCGAGCAGTACGGCACGTTCCTGAAGGATGTGGTACGCGGCGATCTTGGGCAATCGATTCGCACCAGCCGGCCGGTAGCGGCGATGATCCTGGAGCGGATGCCCGCGACTATCGAGTTGGCGGCGGCGGCGATGCTCGTGGCCATCGTCATGGCGCTGCCACTCGGCATCATGGCCGCCGTGTGGCGCGGCACGGCGCTGGACCATGGCGCCATGACACTCGCGCTGCTCGGTGTGTCGATTCCCAACTTCTGGCTCGGACCGTTGCTGGCCTTGATTTTCGCCGTCGAACTGGGGTGGCTGCCGGTGTCGGGACGGGGCACACTCGCCAACCTCGTCCTGCCCGCACTCTCCCTGGGCGCGGCCCTCTCGGCGATTCTGGCGCGCATGACCCGCGCCACCTTGCTCGAGGAGCTGCGCGAGCAGTACGTGGTGGCGGCCAGGGCACGCGGCGCGTCTCGTGCGAGGGCTCTGCTTCGCCACGCCTTCCGAAATAGCCTTGTCCCGATCGTGACCTTGCTCGGACTGCAGCTGGGCGCCCTGCTGACCGGAGCGGTGATCACGGAAACCATTTTCTCGTGGCCCGGCATTGGACGGCTGCTGATTCAGTCGATCGGCTTCAGAGACTATCCACTGGTGCAAGGATGCATTCTGCTCATCGCCGTCACATACGTCGCTGTCAATCTCGCCACGGATCTCGTGTACGGATTGATCGATCCGCGGATTCGCTATGAGTAGGGTTGGCGCGGTCATCGTCGCCATCGCCGTCCTGGCCGCGGTTGTCGGGCCGTTGCTGGTCCCCTTCGATCCGGCCGTACAGGAACTGGCGCTTCGTCTCGAGGGTCCGTCGATGGTGCACTGGTTCGGGCTCGACGAGCTCGGCCGCGACATCCTCGCGCGGGTACTGGCCGGCGCCCGTATCTCGCTCCTGGTCGGGGTTGTCGTCGTATCGACTTCAGGCGCGATTGGCGTATGCCTCGGTGCCGTGGCGGGCTACTACGGTGGGGCGGTTGACGAGGTGATCAGCCGCGCGATCGATATCCTAATGGCATTTCCCGGTCTATTGCTGGCAATTGCCCTGGTGGCCGTCCTTGGGCCGAGCCTCACGAATGTCGTGTTCGCCCTTGCGTTGATTGGATGGGTGGGCTACGCGCGCCTCGTGCGCGGCCAGGTGTTGCGCGCCAGAGAGTTCGAGTTCGTCCAGGCGGCGCGGGCGTTGGGGGCGGCGACTCCGCGCATCCTCGTGCACCACATCATCCCGACGGCACTTCCGGCCGTGACGGTTCAGGCCACGCTCGGGTTGGGCGGCGCCATTCTCGCGGAGGCGGCGCTCAGTTTTCTTGGTCTGGGCGTTCAGCCGCCGACGCCAAGCTGGGGAACCATGCTGAACGGTGGTCGGCTGCACCTGCTCGACGCGCCGCACCTCACCATCTTTCCCGGACTCGCCATCGCGCTGCTGGTGCTTGGCTTCAATTTCCTCGGGGACGGTCTGCGCGACGCGCTCGACCCCGTCACGAAGCAGGAAACCGGTCGGGCTTGAACGCAGGCGGACCTGAAGGTCCGCCCCTACGGATACCTCCCAGAGGGGGTACATCTCGGAGGGGGGGTACATCTCCGAGGTAGAGGCCGACCTTCAGGTCGGCCTGAGGACGTTAGCGGGCGCGGCGCTGGAGGCGTAGCAGTGCGGCGTGTCCAGCGTCTCGCGCAAGGCCTCGCTGGATGGTCTGCCGTGCAGCATCCACCTGGGCGAGTCGCAGCTGGGCCTCCGCCAGCAGCGCCAGCGTGGAGAGGTCGGGTCTCCCATCACCACCGCCGGCGTCGAGCGAGCGCTGCGCCCACGCGATCGCGGCGGCGGGGTCGTTCTTCCTCAACGACAGGTCGGCTACCCGCGCCGACAACACCCGCTTCTCCTCGTCGTCGCCAATCAGACTGATGTAGCGAACGAGAGCCTCGCGCGACGTGTCCAGATGCCCGAGTGCATCAGCCGCGGTGGAGAGATAGAGGTAGGCCGCAGGTTCCACCGGCAACGTCGCCACGGCCTGCTCAAGCGTGCGTTCCGCCGCGTCAGGGCGGCCGTCGAGAAATTGCGCGCGTCCGAATAGCGCCAGCGCGTCACTGGAAGCGCCCGCGCGCGAGGCCGTGGGCTCCAGGGCCTCGAGCGCCTTGGCGAGCGACGCCTGGCTCAGCAACGCATTGTTCTCCTCTTCGGCGTCGGCCAACCAGACGCGTCCCAGTGCGGTGTTGACCGAGGGCGCGTCGGGGTGACGCTCCGCCGCGCGGGCAAGAGTGGTAAGGGCGGCATCGATGCGCCCCGCGCGCTCGTAGGCGGCGGCCACGCTGACCAGGCGTTCGGCACGCGCGGGTTCGAGCGCGGCAAGCGCCTCCAGTTGTTCTATCCGGTCCCGCGTTCGTCCAAGTGCGGCATAGACGTCGGC
>JAKFXY010000102.1 GCA_021731165.1 Acidobacteriota bacterium
CCGAGCCGCGGCTCGTCTTGAACGGGTGGTTGAGCGTGACGATGGGTGCGGTTTCGGTGAGGCCGTATCCCTGGATGACGGCAAATCCCATGCGGCGCCAGAACTCCTCGAGGTCGGGCGGCAGCGGCGCCGCACCGACGACGAACGCCCAGAACTTCACGCCGAGCGCGGAGTGCACGCGGCGGTAGCGCCACCAGCGTCCAGGAATCGAGAGGCCTTGCGGAGGCGCCTCGGCTGACTCGGGCATGGCGCGCACGACGTGCTCGCGCAGCACGTCGAGAATCTTCGGAACACAGACGAGCACCGACGCGCGCCGCGATTTGATCAGCCGGACGATGTCGTGCGGGTTGAAGCTGCGAGTGAAGATGACCGTGCCGCGCACCATGGGCGGGATGTTCGTCGCCATCGACTGGCCGAACATGTGGCTGAGCGGCAACAGGTTCACGAACCGCAGTGGGCTGAACGGCCGCGCATAACGCCGGTACTTCATCACCTCACGCTCCACCGGCACGATGTTCGCGAGGATATTGCGATGGCGGATCACCACGCCCTTCGGTTCCGCCGTCGCGCCCGACGTGAAGATGATCTGCGTGACGTCGTCTCGCCCGATGCGGGCGTTCGGCATCGGGCCGTCCGCGTGCCAGTCGAGCTCGGTGAAGTGCCAGACAGCCGGGATGGCCCCGGGGCCGCATTCCTTCAGCCGGGTCTCGTCGCCGGCGAGCAGCAGGCGGGCCTCGACTTGCGTCTGCACCAGGGCCACGAAATCCGGAGAAGATCGGTAGTCCACCGGGACGACGACGATGCCGGAGAGGAGGCAGCCCCAATAGCAGGCAATCCACTCGGGCCGGTTCTCACCCCAGAAGATGACCGTGTCGCCTTTTCGCAGCCCCGCGCCCGCCAGCTTCGCGGCAAACCCGCGCGCGGCGCGCCCGACGTCTTCGTAGGAATAGCTCCGGCGGCGGTAGCCGTCGTCGTAGACGAGGAACTCGCCGCGGATGGTGATAAGGTCGCTGAAAAAATCGATCAGCGTTGTCCGCTGCACCACTGAATTATGATCGCAATCGCCTGATGTCGCTGCCCCCTGATCTCGCCGTCGGCGCGTTGTACGACAGCCTTCTCGAGGCGGCACTGCGCCAGTTCTTCGATCGCGCCGTGCTCGATTCGCTGTCGGTGCCAGCCGTGTCCGATGCGGCGGGCTTCTCGATCGATTCCGCACCGGATCCATCCACCATGAGCATCCGGTGGTTTGGCACACGCTACACACTGCGGGTTCGCGGCCGCTGGCCGTTCACCCCGCACGAAGTCCGGCTGGCGCGCGCCATCGGCGCTGTGCTGGCCGCGCGCTATCGCGCCGTGCTGAACCCCCGGATTGTGGCGGAGCGCGGAGACCTGTTTCGCGGGGCGCTCGAGGATCGGTACGTCGGCGCGTTCCTGGATACCGAGAGCTACACAATCGAGGCGCGCGAGGCCCGTGCGGATCGTATCGCCTCGATCATCGAGCTGCTGCGGGTGGCAGCGCTGTCGAGTTATGAGAGCAGACCGATCTCCACGGGCCTTCTGCTGCTCGGCACGCGGACCGACCCCAGCCGGCCAAGTGTGCCGGTGTCCCTGTCCGCGCCGACCTACACAGAGTCGCTCGCGTCGATTAAGAGCTTCTTTCGGCTCGCCGACGGCGTGCGCACCGTGTTCCTGGCCAATGCGGACGGGCAGCTTCTGGACATCATCGACATCGAGCGCTGGGCCGCCGAACTGCCTGAACAGCCGGTCCAACACGTGGCGTGCGCCAACGTCTACCAGGCCCACGCACGCGCCACCCTGCAGCACGGGAATGTCTGCGCCGTGCTGAGCCCCTCGCGGGAGATCAAGGTGTTTGCCGAAGGCGCGGAGGCATTCACGTTCCGTGGTGCCGCGTGGCATCTGCTCGACCTCAAGTCGAAATACGACGTCTGGGCGGCGGCGGTGGGCGATGAAGGGCTTGCGTCGTGCCTGTTCCAGGCGGCCCTGAACCTCTCCGATGCGCGTGAAGGCGCCCTGTTCGTCGTTCTGCGCGAGCCAGGGGCCGACGCCGGGCGGCTTGTGGCCCCCGCCGATCGCCTCGACGTGCCCGTGCCAGGCACGATGCCGTCGGGCCGGCCGTCACGCCGGGATCTGCTGCACCTGCTCGAAGGGCGCACGCTGACCGATCTCGATCCGAGCGTGCTTGCCGCGCTGGCATCGCTTGATGGCGCCACGGTCGTGGATCGTACCGGCCGCTTGCTGGCCGCCGGCGCCATTCTTCGCCATCCACCGCTAGATGAGGTCTTCAACGGTGTTGGCCATGGTGGTGCGATCGAAGGCGCGCGCACGACAGCGGCGATGGCTGCCAGTCGCTTCGGTCCCGTTCTCAAGGTCAGCGAAGACGGCATGATCACATTCTTCGATCGCGATCGCGTCTGGGAGATTTAGGCGTAGCAGATCGGCGCCGATCGCGTGATTCTGGCAATTCACCAAACACCGCCGATTGCATGACGTCTTGATCGAGGCGGAGAGCGGCTACAATAGCCACTCGCATGCGGATCTTTCTCACCGGCGCAACCGGCCACATCGGATCGGCGGTCCTTGACGCGCTGTTGCGTGCCGGCCACGAAGTGGATGCGCTTGTACGCACGCCCGAGAAGGTCCAGCAGGTATCGCTCCGCGGTGTCCGTCCGCTCGTCGGAGATCTGTCAGTACCGGCGACGTATGCCGCCGCCGCGGAAGACTGCGATCGCATCATCCACGCCGCGTTCGAAGCGTCGAGCGCAGGGCAGCACGTCGATCGCCTGGCCATCGACACGCTGCTGGCGGCAGCGAGACGTCGCGCGGAGGCAGGCAAGTCGGCTGTCGTGGTGTACACGTCCGACATATGGGTGCTCGGAAGCACGGAGGCACCTGCCATCGAGGAGGCTGCCGTCAATCCAGTCGAGCTGGTCGCCTGGCGGCCAGAACACGAGCGGTTCGTGCTCGGCGCCGCCCATGAAGGGGTCCGCACAGCGGTGCTTCGGCCTGGCTTGGTCTATGGCGGCGCGCGAGGGATCATCGGAGACCTGCTCAAGGACGCCGCCAACGGGCTGGTCAGGGTGGTGGGGAACGGCCGGAACCACTGGGCCTGCGTGTACGACCGAGATCTTGCGGATTTGTACCTCCGGCTGGTGGCCCACCCGGAGGTTTCCGGTGTGTATCACGCGAACGACGAAGCCGATGAGCGTGTGGATGACATCGTGGACGCGATAGCGCGCCACGCCAAGAGCAGGCCTGACGTACGACATGTGCCGCTCGAAGAGGCGCGGAAAAAGCTGGGACCGCAGGCCGACGCGTTGGCGCTCGATCAGCTCGTCCGCAGCCCTCGCGCGAAGGCCATCGGCTGGGTGCCGACGCTGCATTCCGTGGCCGGCAGCGTGGCTCGCCTCTTGGAAGAATTTCGAACCGCCCGCGCCGCGGCCTGACGCGCTCCCCGCCTTTCTTGTTGACCCAGCCCCACTGGCGTTAAACTAACGACACAGCGGGTCCAACGCGCTGTCACTACAGGGGCTGATCATGAAAATGCGCTCGCACTACACCACTGCCGTCATCGTGCTGGCCATTGTGCTGGCTGCCGGCATTGGCCGTACGGTTCTTACCGCGCAGGCCAAGAAGACTGTCTGGAACGGCGTTTATACGAGCGAACAGGCGACCCGCGGGAAGGCTACTGCGGCTGAGAAGTGTGGCGCCTGCCACTCGCCTACGCTCCTCGGCGGCGACCTGGCGCCATCGCTGGTCGGCAACGACTTCATCGGCCACTGGTACGACGCAAAACTGAGCGAGCTCGTCGATAAGGTGATCGACACGATGCCGGCCGATGCGCCCGGAAGTCTCAAGCCCGAAGATGGCGCCGACATCGTGGCGTTCATGCTCGAGCTGAACGGGATGCCGGCGGGCAAGGATGCGCTGAAGCTGGAGCCGAAGGCCGCGCTCGAGGCCATCACGATCGTCAAGAAGCCTTAGTCAGCGTGCGCCTATGCGCAGCCGCGGCCTGATCGCTTCGCTCGTGTTCGTCGCGCTCATGGCCGTGCTCTTTGCGCGGGACCGCCCTGGCTCGCCGAGACGGACCGTCGGGCCGGGCGGCCCAGCCTTGGACGAGATCCAGGGCGCGGAGCTCGCGGCGCACCAGAAATTCCTCTCACACGACTTGCTCGAAGGGCGAGCGCCGTCCACTCGCGGCGGTCAGCTCGCCGCCGAGTACCTCGCCACCCAGCTCGCCGCGCTCGGCTACCAACCCGGCGGGGAGAACGGCACCTACTTCCAGAACGTGCCCGTGGTCGAGTCGGTGGTCGAACCGTCATTCACCCTCAACGCCGGCAAGGGCGCGCCGTTCACGTTCCTCTCCGACGTCGTGGCGTTCAGCAGCCTTCAGCAGTCGCCAGTGTCGGCCTCCGGTGAGATCGTTTTTGTAGGCCACGGCATCACGGCGCCCGAGTACCGGTGGAACGATTACGAGGGCATGGACATGAAAGGCAAGATTGCCCTCATCATGGTCAACGATCCGCCCGCACCGGCTGGTGAGCCGCAGCTCTTCGGGGGCCCGGCGCTCACCTACTACGGCCGCTGGACGTACAAGTTCGAGGAAGCCGCGCGTCAAGGCGCGGCCGGAGCCATCCTCATTCACACCACCGAATCGGCAACCTACCCGTGGCAGGTTGTGCAGACCTCGTGGAGCGGCACGCAGTACTCACTCCCGGCGGTGAATGGCGCTCCGGCGCTCGCCCTCAAGGCGTGGGTAACCGACGAGACCGCGCGCGAGATCGCCAGGAGGGCCGGGAAGGATCTGGACGCGCTGCGCAACGCGGCGCGAACGCGTGGTGCGCGGCCGGTGTCGTTCGGGATCCAGGCCGCGGCGGTTATCACACAGAAGGTGCAGCGGAAGGTCTCGCCCAATGTGATCGGCGTGCTCCCGGGTGTCGATCCTGGGCAGGGTGTCATCTATACGGCCCACTACGATCACTTTGGCATCCGCGAGGCGAAGCCGGGCGAGCAGGCTGATATCGACCGGATCTTCAACGGCGCGCTCGACAATGCGTCGGGCGTGGCCGGCACACTCGAAGTGGCGCAGGCCGTCGCGCGCGCCGGTATTGCACCCCGGCGCTCGGTGTACATCATGTTCACGACCGCCGAGGAGTCCGGGCTGTTGGGCTCCGAGTATTTTGCGGCGCACCCGGTGCTTCCCGCGGGAGCCTGGGCAGCCAACATCAACATCGATACGCTCAATCTCTTCGGCCGCACGAAGGACATCGTGCTCCTCGGGGCCGAGCGCTCGACGATTGGCGCCTTGGCCTCGGAAATCGCCGCGCGGCGCGAGCGCGTGGTGGGGCCGGATCCGGAGCCGGGCCGCGGCTACTTCTTCCGCTCCGACCATTTTCCGCTCGCCAAGATCGGCATCCCGGCGGTGTCGATTTCCGAGCCGACGCAGTACGTCGGCAAGGATCCCGGGTTCGCGAAGAGGCTGGTCGAGGCATACACGGCGAAGGACTACCACCAGCCAAGCGACGACTACCGCGCCGACTGGGACTATTCGGGTGCGGTGGACGACATGCGTCTGCTCGCGGAGCTCGGCTGGCGCCTGGCGAATGCACCCGCGATGCCCGCCTACGATCCGAGCCAGCAGTTCGCCCGGCCCAGGCTGCCGGCGACGCGATAGCCTCCGCGCCGGCAGCTCGGGGGACGCGCTCGGCACGTCAGTAGGACGCCCAGCAGGGCAAGCCCTTACGTCCCGCCGATGATCTCCCGTGCGACCGAGATCCCTTCATCGATCGTGCGAATCTCCCCGTCGAGCTGCCGTTCGTAGACGGCCTTCAATACCTCGCCGACACGTGGTCCGGGTGACATGCCGAGGGCAAGCAGATCCCGTCCCTTGAGCAGGGGCTCAGGCGGCGCGTGCTCCACGCCGAGCGCCCGTGCCCGCTCGATGAACCAGTCCATGGCCGAGCAGTCGAAGCCGCCGGTCCGGCCGAGGCAATCCGCCCGGGCCACACGCGCCAGCAGCTCCATGTCCACCTTCTGCGCAAGCCGCTTGAACGCGCCTTCGCCGACGTTGCCCGCCTTGCGGAACATCCCCGGCTTGAGGTGATGGGCCACAATCCCGACGACCTGAGCGCGGACATCAAAGCCGTCGATGGTGTGCACGTTCAGCCGATCGAGCAGGCTGATTGTCGGTGCGACACCCGCCTCTTCATGATTGAGCGATCGGATTCGCCCGTCGATCACCGCCGTCGTCGAGGGCTTGCCGAGGTCGTGGCAGATTGCGCCGAGCATCACGGCGAGGAACCGCGGACGATCGAGGTCGCCGTTCAGTCGGTGGGCCTGATCGACGACCATCAGCGTGTGCGTCCAGACGTCCCCTTCGGGATGCCATTCAGGTTCCTGGACGCAGCCGACGAGCGGCGCCATCTCGGGCAAGAGGGACTCGATGACGCCGAGCTCGAGCGCTAGCGCGAGTCCGATTGACGGCCGCTCCGCGAGGAGAAGCAGTTTTTCAATCTCACCCCAGATGCGCTCGGCGGGGAGATCGTCGAGCGGAATTCGCCGGCAGAGCGCTGCCGTCTCCTTTTCGAGCGCGAGCTCGAAGCGCGCGGCGAACTGGATGGCTCTGAGGGCCCGCAGGCTGTCGTCGCCGAACGTCCCCGCGTCAACGGCGCGCAACAGACGCCGATCGAGATCCGCCCGCCCCTCGAATGGATCCTCATACACCTCGGTCAACGGGTCCCACGAGATGGCGTTGACCGTGAAGTCACGCCGCCGGGCGGCCTCGGCCTGCGGCATGAAGGGGTCGCCCCGCACGTCGAAGCCCCTGTGTCCTCGACCCTGTTTCGATTCGCGTCTGGGCAGCGCGACATCGATGTCACCCGCGGTCCCGGTGGCCACGACCTTGTAGACCGGAAAGCTCTGGCCTACGGCTTCCACTCGTCCGAACGGCTCCAGCAGCGCTGGGAGCCGTGCCTCGGTGACGCCGAAGATCTCGATGTCGATGTCTTTCGAAGGGCGGCCGCGAAGGCGATCGCGTACCCAGCCGCCGACGATGAGCGCACGGCCGCCGGCGGCGCGTGCCGCAGCGGCAATGCGGCGGGCCGTATCGAGCTCCGGGCTGTCTGTCACGGGCCGATTATCTCCGCAAGAGCGAGCGGCCAACCGGCGGCCGGTCAACGGGGTTATCGTTCGCTGACCAGCGCTCTCAGGACAAAGCCGACATTGGCCGGGCGTTCCCCGAGGCGCCGCATGAAATAGGGAAACCACTCGCGCCCGAACGGCACATAGAGCCGCACGCGGTGCCCGCTGGCAACCAGCGACGCCTGGAGATCGCGCCGGATCCCGTACAGCATCTGGAACTCGTACTTGTCGTTCGCGATGCCGCGTTCCGCGGCATAGGCTCGAGTCTGGTCCAGGATTGCCGGGTCGTGCGTGGCAATCGCCGGGTGGGTGCCGGAGTCCAGCAGCAACCGCATGAGCCTGATGAAGGCGGCGTCCACGTCGGCTTTCTTCCGGTGTGCCACCGTCGCCGGTTCCTTGTAGGCGCCCTTGACCAGGCGCACGCGCGCGCCCAGCTCGTTCATGCGCCTGACGTCGCTCTCGCTGCGATGGAGCGCCGACTGGAGCGCGACGCCGACGTTACGGTAGCCCTGGTCCCACAGCGTCTCGAAGACATCGAGCGTGAGCTGGGTCCATGGAGAGTTCTCCATGTCGATGCGAACGAACACCCCGTGCTTGCGGCCCTGCTCGAGGATCCGCCTGAGGTTGTCTACGCAGGTCGCACGATCGACGCCGGCGCCAAGCTGAGTCAGCTTGAGCGACACGTTCCTCTCGATCCCGGATGTCACGATGACGTCTAACAGACGGCCGTACTCGCGCGTCGCCGCGTTGGCTTCGTCAAGGGTTCGCACGCTCTCGCCGAGGGAGTCGAGCGTCAGCAGAAGCCCCTGTGCCTGGATGCCGGCTGCCACCGCGATGGCCTCTTCGATGGTCTCGCCCGCGATGAATCGTCTCGCGAAGCTGGTGGGAGTCGCCATGCCGTAGGCGGATGCCATGCGCTTCAGCGCCCGGCTCTTCGAGAGGGCAAAGAACAGCCCCTTCGCCCCTGCGTACATCTAGCGGGCCGTCCGCACTGATTGAATACCTGTCACAACACGCCTCCGAGCGCGACCGTGGGGCCGCGACCGGGGTGCCAGTGAAGCGGCCCGCCAGCAGATCCGAAGAGATGCACCCTTAGTGGGTCCGGTCGGAAGGAGAGGCGAGCAGGTGGTCCAGCGTGCGGGCGTAGTAGCGCAGCACGTTCCGGTCGCGCACGCGGGCCCGCCCGCGTTCCATGGCAATGATGCCCCTGGCTTCGAGCGGCTCGACGCCGAGATCCAGCGCCTCGCGTCCGCTCGCCACACCCATGTTCGCCCCGGCCGCGCGGAGCGTGTCGAGAATGGCGTCGGCACGATCCTGGAGGTCGCGCCGCGTAATCGACGGCCGCATGGCGCTGGCGACAACCGCCGTCGGCAGCACTTTCACCAGACGCCCGACGGCGGCCATCACGCTGTGCGTGAGGTCCAACACCTCGCGGCGTGATTCCGCATCGATGCCGTCCACGCTGATGGCCTTGCCGAAGGTGACGAAGGCGCGCGATCGGTAGCCGACCGCATAGCGGATCATCTCCGCCAGTTCGCGGCTGAAGGCCTTCTGCGTTCGTTTCACGCCCTGCCGGGCCAGCACGTGGTCCTCGAGCACGAGGTCGTAGGCAATCGCCGTCGGCACGATCACCATGTGCGGATGTCGCGCGTGCAGGGCGGCGTGGACGAGCCCGGTCTTTGCCGCCTTGAGTCCACCGCTATAGCTGCGTCCACCCTCTGGATAGAAGAAGAAGTCGTGCTTCTGCAGCAATTCGGCGACGTAGGCCTTCAGCGTAATCAGGTACGCCTGGTCCCTCGTGTTGCGGCGGATCGGAATCGCCCCCGTGACGTGCCGGTGCAGGAGACCGAGCGGGCCGCCGAACAGGTTGATGCCCGCGGCGATGATGGGCGGCCGGATCCCGTTGTCGTCGAGCACCAGGGGTTCGACGAGATAGTCGGTGTGGCTCCGGTGATTCGATGCGTAGACGACCCGCCCGGCCCGCGTCGCGGCCTTGGCGATTTCCACATGCTCGCCCAGGCGCTCGATCTTCCTCAGGATGGGATAGAGCGGGTGTTTGAGCGCGCGATAGAGGGAGTAGCGCTGGGTGGTGCGAAGCTCCTCCAGGTAGCCCTGGATGCGTTCCCGTGCGGCGGGGCCGCCCTCGCCGTGGCTGCCCAGGTAGCGCGAGACTTCCTCGCGAGCCAGGACCGCCTGGGTGATCTCATCGAGCATCGGATGCGACTATACCAGACGGGCCCATGCCAGACGCCGGCGGATGGTCACGAATGTTCTTTCGCTTCCCAGTAGAGCAGGATGAGCGCGCCGGCGATGTTGGCCATCATCAGTTGGGTCGAGCGCAGGTGGAGCGCGTCGAATTCCACCCTGCGCGCGTCGCCGGCCGGCAGCCGTGACGGGAGGATGCCGGCGTCCTGCTGGATTCGATCGATGCGTCCGAGCACGATCACGCCCGAATAGAGCGCCACACCCAACATGGCGGCGACGATCAGCGTACGCACGGCGTACGCCGCGGGCTTGGGCCCCAACACGCGCATGGTGCCCAGCGCCAGAATCAGCAGTGCGCCGGCGCCGTAGGCGACATAGTGGAACCGCGCGAGCGTGCTTCCGAAGAGCGCGCCCGCCAGCGCCCGCCCGGAGACCGGGTCGCCAGCCTGCAGCACCTGGAAGGTCGTCGGCGCCACGATCGCGCCAAGGAGCAGCATGCCGCCGAGCCACACAACGAGCGCGAGCACGTAGACGTATCGCACGGCGAGCATCCGGTCATTATAATGACCGTTCACGATCGGAGGTTCCTTACTTGCCCGTACAGACGTCCTCGCGCGTGCCCGCGCTGACCAACATCGCCACCCGGCTGCGCATCGATTCCGTGCGGGCCACATCGGAAGCCGCGAGCGGCCATCCGAGCACCTGCTGCTCGGCTGCCGAAATCGTGTCGGCCCTGTTCTTCTCCGAGATGCGCTACGACGCCAAGGACCCGCAGCACCCTGATAACGACCGGTTCGTGCTGTCAAAAGGCCATGCGGCGCCGCTGCTCTATGCTGCCTGGGCGGAGGCCGGTTTTCTCCATCGGGACGAGCTGCTGAACCTTCGCCGAATCGACTCAGATTTGGAGGGGCATCCGACACCCAGATTGCCGTTCGTTGACGTCGCCACAGGGTCACTCGGGCAGGGACTGTGCGCGGGCGTCGGGATTGCCCTCAACGCCAGACGCATCGGGTCCGAGTATCGGACCTACGTGTTGCTCGGCGATGGCGAGTCCGCTGAAGGATCCGTCTGGGAAGCGGCCGACGTGGCGGCGTTCGACCGGATTGAGTCGCTCTGCGCCATCACCGACGTCAACGCGCTCGGTCAGAGCGGCCCGACACAGTGGCAGCACGACACGGAGGCGCTCGCGCTGCGCTGGAGAGCCTTCGGGTGGCACACGATCGTGGTGGACGGTCATGACATCCCCGCCATTCTGGCTGCCTTGGACGAGGCGCGGCGAACAAAGGGGCGCCCAACCATGATCCTCGCCCGCACGCTCAAGGGCAAAGGGATCTCGTTCATGGAAGACAAGGCCGGCTGGCACGGCAAGGCTGTCAAGAAGGGCGAGGAGCTTGCGCGGGCGCTCGCGGAGCTCGAGGGACAATTCGTTGCCGAGGACGAGCCCGCGACTCCGCGACCTCCTTCGAAAGTGACGCGTCCCGCGGCGGTGGAGGCGCGCATCGGCGCCCTTGCCTACTCGCTCGGTGACGCCGTGGCGACGCGCGAGGCCTACGGCACGGGGCTCGCGAAGCTCGGCGCCGGCGACACCCGCATCGTCGCGCTCGACGCCGACGTCAAGAACTCGACCTTCAGCGAGAAGTTCGAGCAGCAGCATCCCGATCGCTTCTACCAGAACTTCATCGCGGAGCAGGTCATGATCGGCGCCGCGATGGGGCTGGCGAGCCGAGGCGCCATCCCGTTTCCCTCGACGTTCGCGGCGTTCCTGACACGTGCGTACGACTTCATCCGCATGGCCGCGGTCAGCAACCTCGACATCAAGATGGCGGGTTCGCACGTCGGCGTCTCGATCGGCGAGGACGGCCCCTCGCAGATGGCACTCGAGGATCTCGCGATGATGCGGGCGCAGCCGAACATGACGGTGCTATACCCCTGTGACGCGGTGAGCACCGAGCGGCTGCTCGAGCGAGCGGCCTATCATCGCGGACCGGTCTACATGCGAACGTCACGGCCGAAGACGCCCGTGATCTACGGCGCCAACGAGGCCTTCGAGATCGGCGGCTCAAAGGTGCTCAGGCAGAGCGCGGGCGATGTCGCCACTGTCATTGGCGGCGGCGTCACCGTGTTCGAAGCGCTCAAGGCGCACGACGAGTTGAAGAAGAGCGGCATCAGCATTCGCGTAATCGATCTGTACTCCGTACAGCCGATTGATGGAGCCACGCTCTCCCGCTGCGCGCGCGAGACGAAGGGGCGGCTGATCACGGTCGAGGATCATTATGCCGCCGGCGGTCTTGGGGATGCCGTGGCCGCGGCGGTGGCCCGCGAGGGCTTCACCGTTCAGCGGTTGGCCGTGCTCGAGATTCCGCGCAGCGGTGGCCCCGATGAGTTGCTCGATCGCTATGGCATCTCCGCCAGGCACATCGTCAACGCGGTTCGCGGCTAGCGGCGTCACCTGGCTGTCAGGACGTCACCGGTGCGGGAAAGGTCTCATCTCACGATCATGGGTGACAACACCGGTCCGAAGTTGGCCTACGAGCTGGCGATGGAGCGCTTGCGCAAGCAAGACAAGGCTGCTGGCATCGAGCGGCAGGTGGTGACCGAAGCGCAGAAGGCGGCGGTTCGCGGAAGTCCGCAGTGTCTACGACGCGAAGCTCGCACAGATCGAAGTTATCCACCAGGGACAGATGGCGGCAACGTTCGATCGGAGCGAACGTGCGGTGCTCGAAGAGGGCTACCGCCGCGACCGTGAGCGCATCACCTCCGAGCGGGACGCGAAGGTGGCGAAGGCCCGCGGCGCACATCCCGGCTGAGCGCGCGTCCCGTTCCGCTCTCCCGTGGTCCCAGGAACCGATCTCGGCCGCCCGTCCTTACGCGAGCGCCGCCTTGTACAGCGCCACGAGCTTGCCCCACGCCCGATCCGCATCCGCTTTGCTGTAGATCGGCTGACCGTTGGCCTGATTCGGCATGTCGGACACACACCAGCCATGCTGCGCGGGATACACCTCGACCTCGGCCGGCACGTTCGCGGCCGCGAACGCCGCCTTCAGCTTGTCTTTCGCATCCGGCTGCTGCATGTCGTCGTTCGACGCGACGCCGAAGTACATGCGCGCCTTGATCTTTGGCGCGAGCAGGTGCGGGCTGTCCGGGTTCGCCGTGACAAGGCCGCCCCCGTGGAACGACGCTCCAGCGCCGACGCGGCTTGGTACCGTGGCCGCGGTCTTGACGACGAGCGGGCCGCCCATGCAGTAGCCCTGCGTGCCGATCTTCTTGGTGCGGTCAACCTGCCGCTGCATGTCGAGCCAGGCGATGAAGGCTGCCGCATCGCGCTCGGCGGCGCCGGGCGCGTTGATCGATCCCATGAGCGGCGTCAGCTTCGCGCGCTGCTCGGGGTTACCGAAGTTGAAGGTGGACGCGTTCTCGAAGACGGGCGCCTTGGCGACGCGATAGAACGGGTTCGGCACCAGCACCGAGAAGCCTTCGGCGGCCAGCCGCTTGCCGAGGTCGCGCATCGAGGGGCGCAGGCCAAATGCGTCGGGCCAGATCAGGATGCCCGGATGCGTGCCGGTCGCGGGGTGGATGAAGGCGGCATCGCAGGTGCCGTCCGGTGTCTTGATCTCGACGTTCATCTCGACGACCGGCTGCTGGCCGTCCGCTGTCGCTCCCGCCGCAACGGCGATGCCGGCCGCAACGGACATCGTGACGAAGTCGCGGCGCGACATGTCATCGGATGAAGGGTTCCTCGGGTTCTGGTCGTCTGCCATGCTGTCCTCCTCGAAAGACTCGGCGCTCACGCGTGCTGCCCGCCAAGGCGACGATGATAACCCCTCTTGACCCTTGACCTTTAACCTTTGACTTTTGACTTTTCACCTCTGACCCAAGTCAAGATACTGCTGTGCGTATCGCCCTCGCGCAATTGAACTTCACCGTTGGAGCCTTCGAGGGCAACTTCGCGAAGATTGCCGCCGCGGTGGCCCGCGCGCGCGTGGAACAGGCGGATCTCGTGGTCTTTTCCGAGCTTGCGGCGACCGGGTACCCCCCTCGAGATCTCCTGACGCATCCCCGCTTCATCGACTTGAACCTCGACCTGCTGGCGCGCGTCGCGGCGCTCTCCGACGACCGGCTGGCGATCCTGATTGGATACGTCGATCGCAATCCGTCCAGCGACGGGAAGCCGCTGCACAACTCCGTGGCGCTGTGTGCCTCGGGCCGCGTGGTGGATCGACACCACAAACTGCTCCTCCCGACCTACGACGTCTTCGACGAGGACCGCTATTTCGAGCCGGGACGTCAGGTGACGCCGATGAACCTCGGTGAATGGCGGCTCGGCGTCAGTATTTGCGAGGATGTGTGGAACGATCCGACGTTCTGGCCGAAGCGGCTCTATCACCGCGACCCGATCGCCGAGCTGGTGGCGCAGGGCAGCGACGTGATGATCAACTGCTCGGCGAGCCCGTTCGAGCTGCAGAAGATCGACGTGCGCCGGCGCATGATCCGCCAGGAGGCGCTCGACAGCCGCAGCTACTTCTTCTATCTCAATCAGGTCGGCGGCAGCGACGAGCTGGTGTTCGACGGACATTCGATCGGAATCGATCCGCTCGGCAACGATGTCGTTCGGATGCGGGACTTCGAGGAAGACTTCGCCGTCTACGATGTGCCGGACCCGAATCGCGAACCCGAGGAGCGGGCGGCAGGGGGGAGCTCGCGGATTGGCGCCGTGCTGCGCGACGTGGGCCAATCCGACGAGGAGACCGCCTACCGGGCGCTCGTGCTGGGGCTCGGCGACTACGTGCGCAAGTGCGGCTTCACGAGCGTGGTGCTTGGGTTGTCCGGCGGCATCGACTCGGCGCTGACGGCGTGCCTGGCGGCCGAGGCGCTTGGTCCCGATCGCGTGTTCAGCGTGGCGCTACCGGCACGCTATTCCTCGGCGCACAGCGTCAACGATGCCGAGGCGCTCGCCCGCGCGCTGGGGATTGACCACCGCGTCATCCCGATCGATGGCATCTTCCAGGCCTATCTGGATCAACTGGCACCCGCGTTCGCCGGCCGCCAGGAAGATGTGACCGAGCAGAACATTCAGGCCCGGGTTCGGGGTGGGGTGCTGATGGCGCTGTCAAACAAGTTTGGCCACCTGCTCCTCACAACCGGGAACAAGTCTGAGCTCGCCGTCGGCTACTGCACGCTGTACGGCGACATGTGCGGGGGGCTGGCCGTGATCAGCGACGTGCCGAAGACGCTCGTCTATCGTCTGGCCCGCTACGTGAACCGCTCGCGCACGATCATCCCGGAATCCACGCTGACCAAGGCGCCCAGCGCGGAGCTGAAGCCGAACCAGACGGATCAAGACACGCTGCCGCCCTACGACGTGCTCGACCGGATCGTCGAGGCCTATGTCGAGCGCAACCTCGATATCGACGGGATCGCCGCGCTCGGCCTCGACCGGGCGGTGGTGGCCGAGGTCGTGCGGAAGATCGACGCGAGCGAGTACAAGCGTCGTCAGGCGGCTCCAGGAATCAAGATTTCGTCGAAGGCGTTCGGCGTGGGGCGGCGTTATCCCATCGCCGCGGACTATTCGGCGATAGACAGGGGCAAAGGTTAGAACGCGCCGACGCCGAGTCCCACCGTGACGCTGCGTCCACGCGCCGGGGCGAACTGGAACTGCTCGCGATAGTACGTGTTGGCCAGGTTCTCGATTGCGAAGGTGAGGTCCAGCCGATCGCCGCCGCGAGCGAGATTGATGCCCCAGCCGATCCGCTGCACCGTGAACCCCTCCAACGACAACAAGTCCTGGGCGACGCGGAACGGTGAGGTGAGGAGCGTTGGCGTGATTCGCGTGACGTCGGCCTGTGTCCGCACGCCGTACTCCAGCCACCAACGCCCGCGCGGATGCGTGAACCGTGCCGCGGCCAGCAGCTTCGCCGGCGTGATGTTGTCGGCGGGCGTACCGTCGAGCGCGCTGCCGTCCAGCGGGTTGATGCCCCGGGTGATCGTGCCCCGAGTGAAGGCCCCGGACGCGCTGAACGTCAGGACACCCCATTCAAAGGTCACCGGCGCGTCGGCCGAGAGCTCCACGCCGTGGATGCGCACGTCCGCGTAGTTGGTGGTCTGCACCAGCGGTCCGGCGGGTGTGGTCGCCGTTGTCAGATCCTGCACGACGAAGTCGCTGTACTGATTGACGAAGAGGTATGCGCCACCGGAGATGCGCTTGAAATCGAACTTCGCGCCCGCATCGAAGTTGTTCCCCTGCTCAGGCTTGACCTTGACGTTGGGGGCGATGCTGCCCGTTGTGGCCGGCCCGGCGAAGAACATCTCTTCAAGGTTGGGATGACGGTAGCTGCGGCCGAAGCGCACGAACGGGCTGACGCGGCCGCCGGTGTTGGCGACCAGGCCGATGTCGCCAGTCAATGCCTGCCTCGCGTAGGTCGCGCCGTTCGGGTCCGGCAGCGTGGAGGGGTCGATGGCCGGACGCGCCCCGGCCACGACCGAGGCCACGTCGTATCCCGGAGTGGCTTCACTCGTCACCGTATAGAAGTCTCCTCGCAGCCCGGCCACGAACGACAGGTTCGATCGGAGCCGCCATTCGTCCTGCGCGAAGATCGCGATGTCGCGGAGGCTGGCGTCCGGCACACGAACCGGATGCGCCACCGACGGCGGGCCGAGCTGCACGGCCGCCGGGAAGACCACGGCCGCGGGTCCTCGCTGTCCGAGCGCCACCTCGCCGATCATGGACGTGGTTGTCGTCGTCGTCCGCTGATCGCTGCTCCGGTCGCGGTAGAACGTGAGCCCCGTCGTAAGGACATGATCCGCGGCGGGGACAATCACCGCCTGGAGGTCGATGCCCGGCGTCCAGACTCGCTGCTCGGTTTTCGAGAGGATGTCGAGTCGCATCACGCTGATCGGGAAGAACGCGACTGGTGTGGGCGCCGGAAATTGCACCGGCAACAGGTTTTGCAGCAGGCGCGCGGTTCGCTGGTAGTGGGCTGTCAGCGACAGGTTGGCCAACCATGGCGTGACAGCCTGGGCCTCATACCGCGCCGACACGCGGTCGAGATCGCTCTTGGGCAGCGACGTGGCGTTGAAGAAGTAGGGCGGTGCGAAGTCCGGGAATCCAACGTCATCCATCCGGCGCTGCTGGTAGCGGACGCGGAGCGATCGCCGATCGCCGAGCTTGATCAGGCCGGACAGGTTGACGAACCGGCCGCTGGCGCTGGAGTTCGGCACTTCGGCGCTCGTCCGGACATAGGGCGCGTTAAAGGGGTCTGGAAACGCACCGAAGGCAAAGCCGAAGTTGTCGTCGATGGTGTCGGCTCGGCTGAGCCGGCCGGCTGTGAAGAACGGCCTCGTGTCCTCGACGGAGAAGCCGCCCGCCGTGTAGTCGTCGTAGCTCTCCATGCCCGCCTGCAGACGGATGGCATACCGGGGTGCCGTGACGCCGACGGTTGCCGTTCCCCGCGCGCCCCGCTCGTTGGAGCTGTAGAACCCGTTGAAGCCGTACAGCCCACGGGTGCGGTCCGAGAACATCGGCTCGTTGGTGATGATGTTGATCGTGCCAGCCAGCGCGTCCGAGCCGTAGAGCAGCGTCCCGGCTCCGTTGACGACTTCCATTCTGCTGATGGCGTCCGGCGAGATGAGTCCCACTTCCGCGCCCGTGCGATCCGTCGCCTGGCGGGCGGTGTTGAGGCGTTCACCGTCCACGAGTACCAGGAGCCGCGTCGAATCGAGCCCGCGTAGCCGCGGACGCACCCCAAAGGGGCCGTTGCCCACGGGTGTGATGTTGGCGGCGACCGAGAGTGCGTCGCCGGCTGACAGCGGGTTGCTCTGCTCGATGGTGGCCCTGGACATGCTCTCGACGTGCAGCGGAATCTGGCGAGTCTCGCGCTCCGCGCGTGCGGTCGTGACGGTCACCTCTGCGCTCAGCGCGCCAAGCTCGAGTTGGATTGGCACGTCGAGCGTCTCATCATCTTGTGCGATCACGACCGTCCGTGCCGCTTGCGAAAACCCGGGGCGGGTGACGATAACCAGATAGGTGCCTGGCGTCGGCACATCGATCTGGAAGCGGCCGTCCCCGCCGGTTTCAACCACCGATTCCTGTCCGGTGGCCACGCCGCGGAGCACGACGCGCGTCCCGGGCAGCGCCCCGCCGGTCGCGTCGGACACCGCGCCGCCAACCGTGGCTGCGCTGGCGGACAGGGCGGAGAGGGCGACGATCACGCATGCCGCGAGGAGTCGAGCAAAGAGTCGAGTACGCATCGGGAAAGTCACGGTAGAGGCTGCCGGCGAGCCTGTCAAGGAGGCCGACGCTTACTTGGGAAACTCCGCGCGCGCCAGGACGTTCCGCGCCTGCCACAGATGGCGGCGCTCGTGCGCGGCCATCAGGGCGAAGCCGGATCCGAGCGGCATCCGGATCCATGCGGCCGTCGGCGAGCTGACCCGCGCCCGCGCGAGGTCGAGGCCGCTGGCCTGACGCAGGCGATCGACGTATTGCTTCTGATAGGCGCGAAAGGCGGCCAGCACGTCCTGGCGAGCCCGAAATGGCACTGGCTGGAATGCCTTTGGCGCCTTGAGGCGAAATCGTGGTGGCGGCTCGAGAGAGAACACGAGAAACCGACCGATCCAGTTGT
>JAKFXY010000057.1 GCA_021731165.1 Acidobacteriota bacterium
TCTCGCCCGCCACGGCGGGGTCGGTGGACGCGGTCCCCTCACGGGCGTTCGTGTACAGCACGGGGTAGTCGATCTGGTCTTCCGTCGCGTCGAGGTCGATGAACAGGTCGAAGACCTCGTTCAGCACCTCCTTCGGCCGCGCGTCCGGACGATCGATCTTGTTCAGCACGACGATCGGCGACAGGCCGCGCTCGAGCGCCTTGCGAAGCACGAACCGCGTCTGGGGCAGAGGCCCTTCCGACGCGTCCACGAGCAGGAGCACCCCGTCCACCATCGAGAGCGTCCGCTCCACCTCGCCGCCGAAGTCGGCGTGACCCGGGGTATCGACGATGTTGATGAGGATGTCGTGATAGTGAATGGACGTGTTCTTCGCCAGGATGGTGATGCCGCGCTCACGCTCGAGATCGGTGTTGTCCATGACGCGCTCGGCGACCTGCTGGTTGGCGCGGAACGCGCCGCTCTGCCGCAGCAGAACGTCAACGAGGGTCGTCTTGCCGTGATCGACGTGCGCGATGATCGCCAGGTTGCGCCGCAAGGGATTCGCCACCTGTCGCGATTTCTGCTGTAAGGACATCCTCCCAGTATCGCACACCGGGGGAACCGGTTTCGCTGTTCGGTCACATCAGCGGACACGGTGGTGAGAGCCAACGACAGCACGCGGAAACGAAAAACGGCGGTCGCGCGGGTACCGCGCGCGACCGCCGTCAGGTGATCGGCGGGCCGGAAAGGCCCGCCTCGCCGTAGGGCACCCCTTCTCGGGGCGCGACCTTAATCGACCACGCCGCCCCAGCGCCAGCCGTCCTTCGGACGGAAGATCGTCCGCATACGGAGGCGATGGTCCGCCGGGTTACGACCGGGACTGCCAGTGATGACCACGCGGTCCCCCGGCTTGAGAGTCTCGCGGGTCACGCCCTGCTGGCCCAACTGGCCGCCGCCGCCCCACTCGACCGCCCACCGAATCATTTCTTTCGTCTTCGGCTCTGGCGCCATCACGTGTACGAAAGAGTGCGGGTTGCGATACAGGAACTGCACCAGATCGCCCTCAATCGACATCTCCTGGTCTTCCAGGTAGGTCGCGGCGAAGGAGTGGTGCGCATATGCCCTGGCGCCAAACGCGAACGCACCGGCGACGAGCAGAACCACGAGACTGCGCTTCATTGAACATCCTCCATGGAAAAACCGGGTCAACCTTTGAGAATCGTAGCCGATTGAGCGGCAAACGGGTCTGAAAATTACCTGAAGAATTCGTCAGAATCAAATGAGACCGATACGCATTGTCGGTCGGTCACCGCACCAGCTCATCGGCCGTCGCGAACCGTGGCTCGATGTCCACCGGCACCCCGGTCAGACGGTCCAACACGGCCTTGACGGGCGGGCGTACGGTGGCCAGCGAGGAAAGCATCTCCTTGGCCGCCGCGTAGTCGCCCGTAGCCTGCATGGTCATGATGTCGCGCGTGAGATCGAGAACGTTCTGCTTGATCTTCGCCGCGTCGATCGCGAACGTGCCGTCGGAAGCGACGGTGGCACCCCCATGATCGAGGAAATAGTTGAGCTGGATGGCCACACCGCGGCCGTGAGACTCGTTGAGGCCAAAGCGAATCGACCGGAACATCGACGCGAGGTACGTCTTGTACATCGTCTGTTCGAACTTCCGGTCGAGCACCCCCTTGTCCACCAGGAACTGCAGGGCGAACAGGCCCGAGACGTCGGCCTTGGCCTCCTCGATCGTGCTGTAGGTCTCCTTGAGCTCCCCCCGCACCGTCGTGGCGCGTCCGTTCACGTTCACGTTATGAGGACCAAGGCCGTGCATCAGCTCGTGCATGAGAATGTGCGTGAAGAACGCTTCGAAATCGACACTCGGCTGATCGGCAGCCGCCAGCGCGACCTTCGCGATCGGCTGCAGGACCATGCGGAACTTGGCCTCCTGGTTGTTCTTCAGCATCACGCGCTTGCTGCCCTTCTCCGCGACGATGCGCTCGTCGTTGGGCAGGTTGAAGGCAGCCGTCTGCACGCCACGATTCGCGTCGCCAGAGGAGAAGACCGTGTTGACCACACGAATCGGCGCGAGCGCCCCGAGCCTGGGGTTGCGGTACGTCGGATCGATCGGCAGATTGTCCTCAATCCCCTGCAGCTCGGCGCCGAAGCGTGCCAGCTTGTCTGTTTCCGTGGCGTCGCGAATCGTGATGAACGCCTCGAAGGCGGCCTTGTAGTTGAACCACTCGTCCTCGTACACCTCGTAGGGACCGATGGTCGGCTCAATCGTCGCGTCGAGCGCCATCCACGCGAGGTCGCTCTCGTAGTAGTCATTGCTGGCAAAGGCGGCGGCACGTGTTTCCAGATACGCTTTCAACGTCGGCTGCGTGGTGAGGTCGGCGGCCTCGCGCAGTAAACCCGCCACCTGCGCGACCTCACCCTGATACTCGAGGCTGTACGGCACGGCGAGGAAACGGCCGTCGGAACCGCGGCGAATCGTGGTGAAGAATCCCGTGGCCTTGGCGCGCTCGGCGCCCGACAGTGTCTTCAGCCAGGCCTCGACGTCCGCCTTCGTGGCGCCCGCGGGATAGAAATTCGCCTGCTCGGGCTTTTTCGGCGCGCCGGCTACGAAGGGCGCGTTCTCGTCCAGCCGCGACCATGGCCCCTTGTTGAGCATGAAGTAGTGCAGGCGAGCCCGGCCGGCCTCTGAGGAGTCACGGAGCAGGTCGAGGAGCATTGGCTCATTGCCGGCCCATACCTGCCGGAGAAACAGCGCGTCGATCACCTTTGCGGCCTCGACGAGCTTGGCGAGCGCCCGCCGCTCGTTCGGCGGCAGCGCCGACACGTCGGCGGTCAGATCCACCGGTACGAACCGCGCTGTCATCGTCTTCAGCGTCTGAGCCTCTGAGTTGTCCTGCTGCTGCACGGGTGCCTGATTCTGCCGCGGCCCGCCGCAGGCGACGAGCACGGCAGCCGCGAGCGCAACGAAGAGAAAAACGGACGGACGGCTCATCGAACAGCTCACCTTTGACCTGTCAATGCACTCCAGGGCTCGTCTGAAACATCGCGGGGTCTGTTCCGAACCGGCGGATCGCCGTTTCCCACATCTGCTCCGGCGGCACGCCAAAGATGAGCGCGGGGTCCACGTCGAGCGTCAGCCAGGAGGACTCGGCGATTTCCTTGTCCAATTGTCCGGGACCCCACCCGGCATAGCCAACGAGCACACGGGTGCGGCTGGAGGGTGGAGCCTGGAGCGTCTGAAGCGTGAGCGCCGGCGAGACCGAGAGGAGCACGCCAGGAGCCACCTCACGCGTCTCTTCCTCTGGCCCCTGTGCACCGGACATCAGCACGCACGTGCTGTGCGGCTGCACGGGCCCACCTATCCAGAGACGCAGGTCCGGATCGACATGGATCGCCGGTTCGGTGCGAATGAGCGTGCGTGCCGGCTCTGTCATCTGGCGATTCACGACGAGGCCGAATGCGCGATCCTCGGTGTAGTCACAGAGAAGCACGACCGCCTTCGCGAAGTTCGGGTCGGCCATCTGCGGCATGGCCAGGAGAAGCAAGGGTGCGGTGCCTGCGGTCATTGTGATGATGATACCGGAGCACGCGGGACAAAGGGCTTGGCCCTTGCCCTTTGACCCATGGCCCACTGGACGTGCTCGCGTACCATCGGGTCGTCGGCCGAGGGGCGTTCCGCCGACGACTCGGCGAGCGCGGAGCACGCTTCCTCATCACCGCTGTTACCAATCGCCACGGCGAGATTGCGCCTGAGTCCGGTGAGTTTGGCTCGCCTCATCGCGCTGCCTTTGGTAAGGCGCAGGAGCTCGGTGTCTGGCCGCCGCCAGAGGTCGATGAGGCGCGGCAGATCGAGCCCGGGTCGCGCGTGCCACGCCCGGTCGTCCGAACGCGGCGGCACCTGGTTGTAGGGACAGACGTCCTGACAAATATCGCAGCCGTACACATGGACGCCCAGAGCGGCTCGATGCTCCTCGGCGATTGAGCCTCTCAGCTCGATCGTCAGGTAGGAGAGGCAGCGGTTCGAGTCCAGGACTCCCGGCTCGACGAGAGCGCCGGTGGGACAGGCCTCGATGCACTTGTTGCACGCGCCGCATTGCTCGAGCCCCTGGGTGTCGGGTTCGAGCGGGAGCGAGCAGATGATCTCGGCGAGGAAGAGCCAGGATCCGAGTTCCGCATTGATGAGACACGTGTTCTTCCCGATCCACCCAAGGCCGCCATATTGCGCGTACACACGCTCCTGCACCGGACCGGTGTCGACGTAGGCACGCGCGTCGAAAGATTCGGAGGATTCGGCACGCATCCATGACACCAGTGCGTCCAGCCGCGCCGTGAGGACGTCGTGGTAGTCATCGCCGCGGGCGTAGCGGGCAATGATGCCGACCGGGGGAGAGCCGGCGTCCCCGGAGGGAGGCGGCGGCGTTGGCCCTGAGTAGACCGTCCCGGTCACGATCACGCACCTGGCGTCGGGCATGACGTTGCGGACATCCGCGCGACGGTCGGCCGATCGACCAATCCAGGCCATCTCTCCCGCATACCCCCGGTCGAGCCACTCCTGCAGGAACGAGAGCTCGGCGTGATTGTCCACGGGGGCGATCCCGCAGAGGTCGAACCCCAAGGTCCGCGCCTGCCGCTTAACGGCTTCCGCGTTCAGCACGGCTGGCGCGTCCATCTCGCGCGAGTGCCTCGAGAGCCTCGCCCGTGAGCCTGTAGATCATCCATTCGGACATCGCGACGGCACCCAGGCTGTCGTAGAAACGTCGCGCGTCCACGTTCCAGTCGAGCACGTTCCACTCGAAGCGTCCGCAGCCGCGATCACCAGCCACGGCCGCCAGCTCGATGAGCAGCGCACGCCCGACCCCCAGCCGTCGGTATGCGGGGCGAACGAACAAGTCCTCGAGATACAGTCCCGGGCGGGCGAGGAACGTGGAGTAGTTCTGGAAGTAGAGCGCGAAGCCGGCCGGGGCGCCACCGGCATCGGCGAGCAGTACCTCGGCGGTCGGGCGCGGCCCGAACAGCGTCTGCCGAAGCGCGTCTTCCGTGGCCACGCAGAGATCCGACAACCGCTCGTAGTTCGCCAGCTCCCGGATGAACGCCAGGATGAGACCAACGTCGCCTGTCGTGGCTGAACGGATCGTGATCTCGGTCGTGGTCGACATCAACTCCGCGCGACGAGCTGCCGGACCACGTACGGCAGGATGCCGCCGTGGCGAAACGCCACGAGCTCCTCGGGCGTGTCGATGCGCGCGGTGACGGCGAACTCGCGCGCCGTGCCGTCGGCGGCGGTCGCCCGAACGCGTACGTCGCCGCGCGCGTTCAGGCCATCGGCCGCGCCAAGCAGACTGAAGGTCTCGCTGCCGGTGAGCGCCAGCGACATGGCGGAGTCGCCCGCCTTGAACTGCAGAGGCAGCACGCCCATGTTCACGAGGTTGCTGCGGTGGATCCGCTCGAAGGACTCCGCGATCACGACTTTCACACCGAGCAGCAGCGTGCCTTTGGCCGCCCAGTCGCGTGAGGAGCCCGATCCGTACTCTTTACCGGCAATGACCATCAGCGGTACACCCGCCGCGCGGTACTTTTCCGAAGCGTCGTAAATCGTCATGAGCTCGCCGCCGGGCTGATACAGCGTCCAACCGCCTTCGGTCCCGGGGGCAAGCTGATTGCGCAGCCGGACGTTGGCAAAGGTGCCACGCACCATGACTTCGTGATTCCCTCGCCGCGCGCCGTACGAGTTGAAGTCGGCCGGCTTCACGCCCTTCCCGATCAGATAGCGCCCGGCCGGGCTGTCGACCTTGATCGAGCCTGCCGGTGAGATGTGATCGGTGGTCACGCTGTCACCGAGCAACGCCAGCACGCGCACGCCCGTGATGTCCGCCGGCGGCGCCGCCACCATCGACATGCCTTCCAGAAAGGTCGGCTTGCGGATGTAGGTGGACTCCGCATCCCACGCGAATCGGTTGCCCTCGGGCACGCCAAGCTTCTGCCAGCGTTCGTCGCCGGCGAAGACGTCCGCGTAGCTCTTGCGGAACATCTCGGCGCTCACGGCGCGCAGCATGGTCTCCTGCAGCTCCTGCTCGGTCGGCCAGATGTCCTTCAGGTAGACGGGTTTCCCATCCTGGTCGTGCCCCAGCGGATCGGTCGTGAGGTCCGTGGTCATCGAGCCGGCCAGCGCGTAGGCCACGACCAGCGGCGGCGACGCCAGATAGTTGGCCCGCACCTCCTGCTGGATTCGCCCTTCGAAGTTCCGATTGCCGCTCAGCACGGAGGCCACGACCAGGCCCTTGTCGCGAATCACGGCGGACACCTCGTCCGGAAGCGGCCCGCTGTTCCCGATGCAGGTCGTGCACCCGTAGCCGACGAGGTTGAACCCAAGCGCATCGAGATATCTGGTCAGGCCCGCGGCGTTGAGGTATTCGGTGACGACCTTCGAACCCGGGGCCAGACTGCTCTTCACCCACGGCTTGCGCGTCAGCCCCTTCTCCACGGCCTTCTTCGCCACGAGCCCGGCGCCGATCATGACGCTCGGATTCGACGTGTTGGTGCAGCTCGTAATCGCCGCAATCACCACCGAGCCATGATCCAGTGCCTCGAGGGTCGGGTCGAGCACCGGATCCATCACGGCCACGGCCGTGGGCGCCGCGGCCGACTTGGCCGGCCCCTGCATCGATGGTAACGCGGCCTGAAATGCCGTCTTGGCCTTCCGCAGCGTCACACGATCCTGTGGGCGCTTCGGGCCGGCCAGGCTGGGCTCAATCGTGGCGAGGTCGAGCTCGATCGATTCCGAGTACACGGCCTCAGGTCCGCCATCAATGCGGAAGAGCCCCTGGGCCTTCGCATACTCCTCCACGAGCGTCACCTGAGAGGCATCACGACTCGTCAACCGCATGTAGTCGAGGGTCATTCCATCGATTGGGAAAATGGCCACCGTTGCGCCGTACTCCGGGCACATGTTGCCGAGCGTCGCGCGGTCGGCAATCGTCAGGTGGCGAAGCCCGTCACCGAAGAACTCGACGAACTTGCCGACGACGCCGTGCTTGCGCAGCATCTCGGTGATCGTCAGCACGAGGTCGGTGGCCGTCGTTCCCTTCGGCATCGTCCCGGTCAGACGGACGCCGAGCACCTGCGGGATGAGCATGGAGATCGGCTGGCCCAGCATCGCCGCCTCGGCCTCGATGCCGCCCACGCCCCAGCCCACGACCCCAAGGCCGTTGACCATCGTCGTATGCGAGTCGGTGCCCACCAGCGTATCCGGGTAGGCGGACGTCACGCCGTCCACCGTCGCCCTGAACACGACCCTGGCGAGATATTCGATGTTGACCTGATGGACGATCCCCGTGTCTGGGGGGACGACCTTGAAGTTGTTGAACGCGCGCTGCCCCCACCGGAGAAACGCATAGCGCTCGCGGTTGCGCGAGAACTCGAGCTCGGCATTCAACGTGAAGGCGTCCGCACGGCCGAAGTAGTCCACCTGCACCGAGTGATCGATCACGAGCTCGACCGGCTGCAGCGGGTTCACGCGATCCGGATTGCCGCCGAGCGCGACAATCGCCTCTCGCATCGCGGCGAGATCGACCACGCACGGCACACCCGTGAAGTCCTGCAGCAGCACGCGCGCCGGCATGAAAGAGATCTCCTTCTCGAGACCGGCGGTCGCGTCCCACCGGGCCAGCGCCCGGATGTCGTCGGCCTTCACGAAGGCGTCGTCCTCCCGGCGCAGCAGATTCTCGAGCAGGATCTTCATCGAGTATGGAAGGCGCGAAACGCCGGGGAACCCGGCCTTCTCGAGTGCCGGGAGGCTGTAGATCTGGACGTCCTGCCCGCCGGCGCGAATGGTGGTACGTGTACCGAAGCTGTTCAATGTGGCCATGTCAACCGAGGATCATACTCCGCGTTTGCAACCTTCAGCACGACGTCGGCGGCGCGGCCGCTGGCACCCGCCGCGCCGAGCTTTTCCCGTACCATTCGCAGCGCCTCGCGCGTGCGCGCATGCCGCTCACGATCGCCCAGCAGCCCGAGGGTTTCCTCCGCGACGGCTGACGGCGTGAACTCGTCCTGGATCAACTCCGGGACGATCCGGCTGCCGGCAATCAGGTTGGCCATGGCATAGCTGTCGATCTTCACGAGAGGCTTGCCGAGCCGGTACGTCAGCCTGGACAACCGGTAGACGACCACCATCGGACGCTCGTGGAGCGCCGCCTGTACGGTGGCCGTGCCCGACGCCGTCACGACCACGTCGCTCGCCGCGAGCACATCATCGGTTCGGTCGCGGACGAGGACGGCACCGGCACCCGAGAAGGGCGTGAACAGATGGTCGGACAGATTCGGCGCGCAGGCGACGACAAATTGCGCGTCTGGCACATGCGCCCGAATGAGGGGGATCGAGGCCACCAAGTCCGGGATGTGCCTTCGGAGCTCGTTTGGCCGGCTGCCGGGCAGAAGGCCCACGGTGGGCAGCTCGGGCACAAGGCCGCGATCGCGGAGAAAGGCGGGTCGCGGCTGCGCAGGCCGGGCCAGCTCGACCAACGGATGGCCGACGAACGTGACCGGCACACCGGCCGCCCGGTACAGCGCCTCTTCAAACGGAAAGATCACGAGGACGTGGTCCACCAACCGCCTCATCTTCTCCATGCGGCGGGGGCGCCAGGCCCACAACTGCGGGCTGACGTAGTACACCGTAGGAATGCCGAGCTTCCGGACAGCGGCCAGGAGATGAAAGTTGAAATCCGGGAAATCGATGGCGACGAATACATCCGGACGCGTCTCGCGGGCCGCCGCCACCAGGCGCCTCAGCACGCCGTAGAACCGCGGCAGGAGACGCCACGCCTCGGTGATGCCGGTGACTGACAGGCCGCCAAAATCGGCCACGAGCCGGCCGCCCGCCGCTGCCAGGCGTTCGCCGCCCAGGCCGAACACGTCCACCCCTGGCTCACGCAGGCGGAGTGCCTTGGTCAAGGCTCCGGCGTACAGATCGCCGGAGGGCTCACCACAGGAAATCATGACCCGCATTGGCGCGGCGCCTTACTGCTGGGGACGCGTGAATTCCGGGCCGCTCGAACCGATCCCCGCACGTCTCGGCGGCTCCTTCTTCAAGGTCGCCGACATCAGGTCGAGCTGGTCGATCGGGATGACCTCGACGTTGCTGAAGCCCATCGCGGAAAGCTGCTGCACGAAGGCGCGCGCGTTCCCCACCAGCACGATGGACAGCCGGTCCGGCTTCACGTACTCCTGCGCCACGCGCTGCACGTCATCGGGCGTGACCGCGGTCACGCGTTCCCGGAAGGTCCCAATCTGGTCCACCGGCAGGTCGTAGAACAGCACGTTCAAGATCTGGGTGGCGATCTGATTCGGCGTCTCGATGGTCAGCGGAAAGTTGCCCGCGAGGTACGCCTGGGCGCCCGCGAGCTCACCCTCGCCGACACGCTCGCGCGGCAGCTTCGCGAATTCGTCCACCATCAGCCGCAGGGCCATGGCGGTGGTCTCCGTGCGGGTGTCGGTTTCCGCCACGAAATCGCCCGCCTGCTTTCGCGCCTCCGTATCCGCCGACGCGCCATAGGTCAGGCCCCGCTCCGAGCGCAGGACACGATGCAGCCGATTCGCCCCCTCGCCCCCCAGGATCTTTACCGCCAGATCCCACGCCATGTAGTCCGGGTGCTTGCGCGGGATGGCGACCATGCCCGCGCGAATCTCGGTCTGCACGGCGTCCGGCTTGTCCACGATCACGATTCGGCGCGTCGGCGGAGGAGGGTCGGTTTGCCGGGCGACCGGCACCTCGCGGCGCGGCCATGCGCCGAACACGCGTTCGGCAGCCGCGAATGCCTCGGCGCTCGTAATGTCGCCGACGATGGCGAGAACCATGTTGTTCGGAACGAAGTACCGGCGGTGATAGGCCAGCAGGTCGTCGCGGGTGATGCTCGCCAGCGACGTCTCGGTACCGCCGAGGGGCAGCCCGTACGGGTGAAATCCATACACGAGGCGGTCGAAGAGTGCGTCCGCGATGTAGTCGGGATCCCTGCTGCTCACCTGGAGCGACGAGATCGCCTGCTGTTTCTGGCGGTCGATTTCCTCGACGGCAAACGCCGGGTTGCGAATAATGTCGTTCAGCAACTCGAGGCCCACAAGGAACGAGTCCTTCATGACCACGGCATTGGCAAAGGTCAGATCCATGCCGGCGCCAGCCCCGAGTGCGCCACCGATGAAGTCGATCAGATCGGCGATGGTTTCGGCGCTCCTCGTGGTCGTGCCCTGATCGAGAAGAGAGGCGGCCAGCGTGCCGACACCGCCCTTGCCCTGGGGATCCTGCGCGCCCCCGGCGCGCACGAGCACCCGCATGCTGACGATCGGCTGCTCATGGTGCAGCACGGCGATGACCTGCATGCCATTGCCGAGCGTCCGCATCTCGTAGGGCGGGAACTGAATCTCTCGGGCCGCCAGCGGCCGCGGAGGACGCTCGGATGGCCAGGCGACGGTCTGGGCGCTCACGGCGGTGGCGCACAGAACAAATCCCCAAACCCACATCCCAAGGCTCCGGCCCCAACGCCGGCTCATCGCCCGCCTCCCGTCGCCTTGGGCAGGATGTACAGGACCATCCGGTTGTTCTCGTTGAAATAGGTCCGCGCCACGCGTTGCACGTCGGCCACGGTCAGGTTCGTGAAGATGTCGAACTCACCGTCGGCCGTCCTGATGTCGTTGTGGATCACCGCCGCGTGCGAGAGGTGCGAGGCCTTCTCCTCGTTCGACTCGCGGCCGACGATGTAGTCGCGGGCGAACTGGTTCTTGGCACGCTGGAGCTCGTGCTCGGTGACGCCCGTGGCCTTCATCTTGTCGAACTCGGCGACGAGCGCCTTCTCGGCCGCCTCTGGCGTCTGGCCCGGCTGCACGATCGCAACCGCGTAGAACAGGCTCGGATCCTCGATGATGTTCCCGCTGCCGAAGGCCGTCAGCGCGATCCGCTTGTTGTAGACGAGCTCGCGCGGGATCCGAGCACTCTGGCCGTCCGACAGGATCTTCGACACGATGTGCAGCGGATAGGAGTCCGGATGCCCGTCGTAGATGATGTGATACGCCACGACCACGGCGGGCAGCGGCCACGATTCCTCGACGGTGAACCGGCGTTCCCGGGTCTGATTCGTCGGTTCCTTCGGAATGTCGCGTGGCACCGGCCGCTCGGCCTTCGGCACGCGGCCGAAGTATTGCGACACGAGCTGCAACCCCTGCGCGGTGTCGAAGTCGCCGACCACGGTGAGGGTGGCGTTCTCCGGCACGTAGTACGCGCGGTGGAAATCACGGACATCCGCGATTGACGCCGCCTCGAGATCCGCCATGCTGCCGATGGTGGCGTGCCGGTACGGGTGCGTGGTGTATGCGTGGCCGTAGATGATCTCCGTCAGCCGCCCGTACGGCTGGTTCTCCACGCGCATCCGCCGCTCTTCCTTGACGACCTCCCGCTCGCGCTCGAATGCCTCCTGCTCAACGCGCAGCGTCGCCATCCGGTCGGCCTCGAGCCAGAGCGCGAGCGGCATGTACTGGGCCGGGAACGTCTCCCAAAATACCGTCTCGTCCTCGGTCGTGTAGGCGTTGCTGCTCCCGCCGACGCTCGAGATGAACGACGTGTGCGCCTCGGGCTCCACGTTCCTCGAGCCCTTGAACATCATGTGCTCGAAGAGGTGCGCGAAGCCCGTGCGTCCCGGCCGCTCGTTCTTCGATCCCACGTGGTACGTGAGCGACATGTGCACGATGGGTACGGAGTGGTCCTCGGACAGAATCACACGCAGCCCGTTCGGCAGTGTGGACATCTGGTACTGCAGCTTCGGCGGCCGGACCGCGGCGTGAAGCGGCGCGGAGGCCACAATCGCGACGACACAGGCCAGGAGCATCAGGACGGCGCGGACAGGGTTCATGTGGGGACCTCGAACTGGGGTCGATTATCGCATCAGGCTTGCTTTGTCGGAGGCACAGGGCCATTTCCCACGATCTCGCCCCGCCTCCGTGTCTCCGTCGAGGCCCAAAGCGCTCTAGCGGCTCAGCAGGCGAAAGCCGGCCCCGAGCCACGTCGTGGTGCCGAACTCGAGGGGGTACGGATCAATCCTCCGCTCAAGAGAGACGAATACCTCGACTGCCGCCCCCCTGCCTTCGATACGTATGCCGCCTTCCTCCCTGACGCCGGCCTGCGTTCCTCGGTTGCGTGAACCGTCAGTCCCGAGCAGCCGCACTCCGCTCATGGCAATCACGGACGCCCGGGGGTGCAGGGCGTAGCGCAGGTGGACGTCGGAGTCGAGCTCCCACGAATAGTCCACGAAGGAGTTCAACAGCGTCCGCCGCACGTCCGCACGACCGGCCAGACCGAAGCGCCCGCGGGTCCCTTCCTTGCGAACACGTCCACCGAGCATGTTCCAGTCCACGGCAACGACCTTTGGCCGATCGCTCAGGTGTCGAGACTGGTGGTAGTAGACGACGCCGACCTCGAGCCCGGCCACCGTCCCCGACACGACCCCCGCGAGAACGTAGTTCCCCTGGTTTGGATCGAACCGGCGGAGCTCCTCGCCAAGCACGGCCTGGTAGTTCGCCTCGAAGGTGGCCCGTCCACTGCCGTACTTCAACAAATCCAGCTCGCCACCAAAGTTGGTGTCCCAGACGTACCGCTCGTCGTCGCTCCCGATGTGCTGTGCGCTCATGTGAAACGCGTAGCCCGGCAGCAGCTCCAATTGTGGTGAGTCGGCGGCGGGTGTTGGATTCGTGGCCTGGGCGGCGGCGGGCACGGCGAACGCCGCGAGGGCGAGCGCCAACAGGGCAGGCCGCATCACGAGGAGCGGTCTCCACGAGCCATGCCGGTGCGCGAGGTCAACTCCGCGAGCCGGGCTTCAAGCTCCTCGATCCGCTTCTTGAGCTCCGGGAGCCGCCGGAAGATGACCGACGCGCGCCGCCACTCGCGGCCGTCGATTGCGGGGTAACCGGCAATCGTCGAGCCGGCGGGAACGGAGTTCGTGATGCCTGACTGCCCTACCGCCACGGTGCCGCGGCCGATGCTGAGATGGCCGCCGACGCCAACCTGGCCGCCGAACATCACCTCGTCTCCGATCTCGGTGCTGCCGGCAATGCCCACCTGCGCGGCCATGAGGACATTCCGGCCCACGATCACACCGTGCCCGATCATCACGAGGTTGTCGATCTTGGTGCCGGCCTTGATTCGCGTCTCACCCACGGCCGGCCGGTCAACCGTCGTGTTGGCGCCCAGTTCCACGTCGTCTTCGATGACCACCGAGGCCACCTGCGGAATCTTCTCGTGCGTGCCGTCGCCGCGGCGCACGAAGCCGTAGCCGTCTCCACCGACGACCACTCCGTTCTGAAGAACGACCCGGTCGCCGAGCGTCACACGCTCGCGGAGCGACACGTTGGAGTGAATGAGGCAGTCGGCGCCAATCCTGGTGCCCGGCCCGATCGTCACGTTGGGATACACGATCGTGCCGTCGCCGATCCTGACCCCTTCGCCGATGGACACGAACGCGCCGATGGAGACGCCGCTCCCGAGCGCCGCGTCGGCAGCCACCGCCGCCATCGAATGCACACCTGGCGAGGGGCGCGAGACCGGGGTGAACAGCCCGACCGCTCGGGCAAACGCGAGATAGGGGTCGCGCGTGCGCAGCATCGCGCACGGCGCCGCCGCTCCGTCCTCGCGCAGCAGCACCGCCGACGCCCGGGTCTCCGACAGCACACTCTGGTACTTGGGATTGGCCAGGAATGTGAGATCCCCTGGGCGGGCGTCCTGAATACCGGCCACGCCGGCAATCTCGATCTCGCCGTCCCCCTCGAGACGACAGTCCAGACGCTCGGCGAGTTCGCGCAGCTTCAAACTATTTGGAGAATATCATCGGCGGACGGCCACGCGCTCGAAGTACGTGTCGAGGCGCTGCAAGCCAAGCCGGCCAGTGATGTCCCGCAACCGCGCCTGCCGGGCGCCGGGATCGAGGGCGGAGAGTGCGCGCAGCTCCGTCAACGGCTCGCTCGGCTGGCCGCTCCACGTGATCCGGTGGAGCCCCTGCGCGGCACCGCGCATCGAGAACCAGTGGCCGACCACTCGGAACGCGAAGTAGTACGCCACGAGGTTCGGCCCCGGCACGAGCGCCAGCAGGCCGGAGACGACGAGCAGCAGCGAGTGGACGACCAGCCACAGGCGATGCCGATCGTGATCGCGCTTGAGGGTCCGGCGCACCAGCGTCTGCACCTGGTCGAACGTCATGTCGTGCGGGTGGACCACGACGCTTGCGGTCGCGCGGCGCAGGTTCCAGAGCAGGCGCTGTTCGGCGATGCGCTCGGCGACCCACGCCATGATGCGTTCCTGGACGCGGCCAACCCAGGTGGCGGCCGGCTCATGGACCGATCCCGCACGCTCACGCTCGTCGGCGGCGTGGAGCATGGCGTTGAAGCGGTGGCGTAGCCTGCTGAGGATGCCGCTGGTCGGAAGCGGCTCGTCCGGGGGCTCCGGCGATACCTCGCAGTAGAGCTCGTAACGGTCACGTCCGATGGGAATCACAAAGACTTCCATCGGATCCAACAATAGCAGGTGCGGAGGATCGCGTGCCGGCGCCCCGGCGCAGCCGAGCACACGCGTGCGCTACGGCCGGCGCCGACGCTCAGGTGTCGTGGGCGGATCGAGCGGCACGGGCGGTCTTCCGGCCGCTTCCCAGGCGCCGGCAATCATCGCCGCCACCGCCGCGATCGACTCGTTTACCCGCCGCTCCATCACACCGCCTGCGCCCGTGAAGAACGCCTCGTAGTACGCATCGTCATAGACATCGCGCCTGCCGATCGCGTCGAGATCGGCCTTGAGAATGATCGGCGAGAGCTTCGTGTCCTCCAGCACCGCGTCGAAGATGAAGTCGCGGGGATTCAGGACCGGCGCGAGCGGCGTCGGCGAGATGCGGAGTCGCGAGCGGTACCGCTCGAAAAGGGTCGCTTCGAATCGGGCGTGGATACCGACCTGTCCGCTGAGCTGGCCGTTATGATTCGAGATGCCGTGAAATGGCTGGTGGGCGTCCGACGCGTAGTGCGCCATCCATGCGGAAAAGAGCACGATGTTGTGCTGGCCGGACCGTGACGGGTTGGCCTTGTAGGTCTCGAACGCGCGCCGCAGGTTGCCGTGCATCTCGGCGGATCTCCACGGCACGAGGCCGTTGCTACGCAGACGCTCGACACCGAATTTCAGCACGGCCGCGTCCCAGTCGCGCGGCAGCGCGCTGAACGGATACCTGCCGTAGACCGCCGCGTCGATGTCGAGATAGTGATTCGGGTCCTCCTGCCCGAACCCGGCCGTGCGCCAGGTGTCGGGGTCGATGATCCGCTCGACGAGTGCGGCGCGGTGCCGCTCGAAGAGCGGGCGGATCTCCGGTGGTAACAAACCGATGGCGCGCTCCATGATGAACATGTGCGCCTCGGAGCCCCAGGCGTGGGCGGGAGTCGGCCCGATGAGGAGCAGGAGCAGAGTGGCGGCGGTCAGTCTGCGCATGTGCGGATTATGACGGGCGCCAGAGCGTAATGCCCAATGCAAGATGATAGGAAATATTATGGTTACAGCGCCATTGACGACGATGACGATGTGTCGCACGCACTGAGGGACTAGGGACCCATTCGCTTGAGGGAACGCCTCGACGGATGGAGCCAGGGGTCGGAGCCGAACGTGACGGCCGTTGGCTTGTCTAAAAACCGACGCCGACGAGCACTGAGAAAACCCGGCTCTTGTTATCGTCCGAGTCGTCGTCATTGAGGTTGGTCATGCCGACGGTGTAACGGGCCTCCATCAGGAAACGGTTGACAGTTACGCCCGTGCCGATCAGAAGGCCGATGTCGGTTGATTTCAACTCGCCCTTGAAGTCCGATTCGAAGTTGTGGGCCTTCGCCTTAGCTTTAGTGATAATCCCAATCGACGGACCCACGAGGAAGTGCACAGCCACCGTTCCGTTTCGACCGAGTCTGAGCAGCAGTGGAATCTGAATCTCATCGATCTCCAACGTGAGCTTGGTCCCGTCCCCCGCTGTCGCTTTGACGCCCTGCATTGAGTACAGGACTTCAGGCTGGAACGCGAGCATTCCGCTCCTTGGCACGGTGACAAAACCGCCGACTACCGGCCCGGTGCGCACGCCCTTTTCCGCGTCTATATCTCCACTGACCGTCGAAACGTTCGCGCCGATTTTGACACCACCCCCGATATTCTGTGCCGATCCTATCCGGGTGCTCGCCAACACTGAGATCATTACGAAACCAGCGATAATAAATGACTTCATGCCACCCCTATGGCGACCTGTCGCGATCTCGACGTTTACAGAACTTGATTCAGACAATTCTCGAACGGGGCTAACTCGTTTGCTGCGTGGATGCCGTTTGTTGGCCGCGCACCTCAGACACGGTAAGCGAAATCGTGGTTTGCTACTTCGTGAAGTCTCCGCGCTGCGCTTTATCGATTCTTAGCCCAATCTTTCCAGAACTCCACATACCGTTCGGGGTTCATAGCAAATGCGGGTCGACTCGGTCTTCGGTTAGTCAGTCCCGACGCGTTCGACAGCCCAACAACAGCACTGTACTGGACATCAATATTGGGGTCATCGAGAGCCGTCACCAAAGGCCTAATCGCCAGTGGCGAGTGAGTGCGTCCCAATGCTGAACATGCGGCACGCTTGGTTTCGTCATCCCCTTCTTGGAGCAGGCGTACGAGTGTAGGGATTGCCACCGGAGTGCTCAGACCTTGCGCGATCCCAAATCGAAGACCAATGGCGTACTGCGCAAGATTCGGGTTTGGGCGCAGTAGCTCTTGCTCGGCAACACCTAGCGCAGTCACATCGTCTGCTAACAGCAGTGCGGCGGCTCCGCTAAGGCGGACAGTTTCATCAGCATCCTGCAAAGTCGACTTTAGAACCGCAACGGTTCCAGGCCGCCTGACATCTGCACTCGACAACACAAAGATCGCCTCGCGTTTGACGTCAGCCGCAGCAACATTCGATCGGAGTACGGCGGAGTGGTAGAAGGAATATGCGAATCGGTGCGCACATGTCGGTGGCGGGCGGGGTCTCGAAGGCGGTAGACCGCGCTCAGGTCCACGGCTGCGAGGCGCTCCAGATCTTCACGAAGAACAACACGCAGTGGCGCGCCAAGCCATGCGCGCAAGGTCGTCAAGGGCATGCGGTCTCATCTGACGCGCGGTCGGATCCTCCGTGTTACGTGGCACTAACGTATTGGCGCAGCAACAATCCTGAACGCGCCGTTGGTGACATCGCTGGCTGGTGTGTCGAGTGACGTGACTCTCAAC
>JAKFXY010000097.1 GCA_021731165.1 Acidobacteriota bacterium
TCCAACAAGGGGAGCGAGAACACATAGAAGGCCACGTCCCGGCCGAGGATGGGATCCACCTGGCCGAAAGACACTGCGTTGCGCCAGGTCAGCCACAGTTGCCATTGCCCAGACGCGAAGAGCCCGACGAGCAACCCCGCCGCGAGCGACACCATCGGTACGACCATCTGCATCTGGCGCCGCCCGGGGAGGATGACTTCCATCCCCTCGCGCGTGGTGAACACCGGGCGGACATCGCCGACGGCGGTGACGGCCATCCGCAAGTTCAGCATCAGCCACGCGACAGTGGCCGCAAAACCAATCACGAACATCGTGCCCTGCGCGCGCAATGTCGTCGTGAAGACCTGCTGGTATCCCACCTCGCCGAACCAGAGCCAGTCTGTATAGAAGCCGACGAGAGAGGGTCCTGCAAAAACGATCAACAGGGCCCCAAGAATGACGGCAATACGGGTGGGACGCATAAGTTAGCTCCGGTGGTAACGAGACAAGGCGGCCTCGAGGTCGGCACGCACCTCGCGCGCGAGGGTGGCAGGCATCACAACCTTCGCATAGGGTCCCCAGCCGAGGATCCAACTCCGCAGCGCCCAATCATGGCAGACATTCATGGTCAGCATGAGGCCGCCGTTGCCGATATCCGTGATTTCCTGTGAGCTGTGCCACACACGGGCTCGGACGTAGGGTGCCACAGGGCTGTCGAACGCAATCTCGACCCGGACGGCGGGGCCTGTATTCACCCCGAGCGAGTTGGCGAAGGCATCTTCGCCGTTCGGTGGCTTCGGCGGAGCAAACGTCTGTTTCTCCAGAGACACGGAGGCGATGCGATCCACGGCGAATGTCCGGATCGCCTCGTACTCCGGGACGTACGCCAGCAGATACAGACCTCCATCCACGAGTGCCAGCCGGTGCGGATGCACGAGGTAGTCTTTCACTCTCCGGCTCGACACCGAGTCGTACCGCATCGTCGCGACGCGAAAGTGCAGCGTTGCTTCGAGCAGGCGATCCACGACGGCGGAAGAGGAGGTGCCCCCTCGTGCTCGAGGCCCGGGCTTGGCCGTGAGCACTGTCGGCAGCCGATCGAGGAACTGCCGCATTCTCGGCGTGAGCATCTTCTCCAGCCGGCCGAAGGCGTTGGTCAGGTCACGCTGGAAGGGAGAGCCCGCTACCGATTCAAGCATGTTGCGGCTGATATAGAGGGCGCAGAGCTCGGCGAGGGTGAAACCGGCCTCGATCCCGCCGAGCACGTGGCCGTCGAGCTGCCACCTGACGCGCCCATCCTCATCGTGCTCGTCATAGAGCGGGAAGCCTGCCTCCTGGAGCGCCGCGAGGTCCCGGCGAATCGTGCGCGTCGTGACCCCCAGAGTGTCGGCAAGGGCACCGATCGCGGCGCCGTGGCGCGACGACTCCAGCACATGGAGCACCTTCCACTGCCGGATGACTTCCTGGTTGCGCGGCACGGCTCATCCTAACTGCTAAAGAACGCCACGGAAACGCTGAGAACCGTGGTGGTTACGACTTGCCCTTCGCACGACGGATCTCGCGGCGCCGGTTGCGGTCTGGCGTGCCGGCAGCCTGGGTGGCGGCACGGTACACCCGCTCCATTCGACGCATCTCGATCTCCTCGGGCGTGGGTGTCGGCGACACGTCGTCGAAAAGTACGCGCGCTTCCGTCTTCCTGACGTGCTCGTCGATGACGATACGGACGATGATGTCCTGGCGTCGGCCGAAGGGGCGCGAGATGCGGAGGCGGTCGCCTTCGCGGACGACGCGGTGGGGCTTGGCGTGCTCGCCATTGACCTCCACCTTGCCGCCCTCGCAGGCGCGCTTGGCCTCGGAACGGGTCTTGAACAGGCAGCTGACGTCGAGCCAGACGTCCAGCCGCACAGGGTCATTCACGCTCAGATGAGAATTTCGATCTTGCCCTTGGCCTTCAGCGACTCCAGCAGCGTCTGCGTGACCTGCTGGCGCGCCTGGTTCTCCAGGAACTGCTGGACCTGCGCGCGCACCTTCTCGTCGAGCTGCACGGTTGTGGCCGGCTCCTTCGCGGTGAGCCTGATGATGTGGTAGCCGAACTGAGATTCCACGAGATCGCTGGTCTGACCCGGAGCCAGCTTGAATGCCGCCTCATCGAAGGGCCCTACCATCTGTCCTCTGCCGAAGAAGTTCAGGTCGCCCCCATTGGGAGCGCTGCCAGGATCCTGTGAGTGCTGCTTCGCCAGGCCCGCAAAGTCCTTGCCTGCCTTGACCTCCTTCAGCACGCCTTCCGCCTTCGCGCGGGCCTGCTGCTTGGCGGCAGCGTCCGCGCCCTGGGGAAAGGCGATGAGAATGTGGCTGGCGCGCACGCGCTCGCCCTGCTGGAACTGCGAGGGATTCTCTTTGTAGAAGGCGTCCACCTGTTCCGGCTTTACGGCAATCTTGCCCTCTGTCTCCGTCTGCAGCATCTTGGAGACCTGCATCTCCGACCGCGCATCCGCACGGAGCTGCTCGATTGTCACCCCCTGCTGGCTGATCGCCTGTTTGAAGGCATCCTCGCTCGGGAACTGCACACGAATCTGGCCTATCCGCTGCTCGATCTCCGGTTCGGGCACTTCGATCTTCCTGGCCCTGGCTTCCTGGATGAGGAGCTTGTAGCTGATGATCTGATCCAGCACGCCGCGGAAGATCTGGTCGCGTTGATCGGGCGGCACGGGCGCCTGATTCTGGCCTTCAATCGCCGCGACGGCCTTCTCGAACTCCGCCTTGTCGATGGCTTCGCCATTGACCCGCGCGAGAATTTCCGGGAGCTGTGCAGGGACAGGCTTGATTGGCTCGGCCTGTGCCGGCGCGGTCTGTCCCGCGGGTGTCTCCGCGGCGGTATTGGCGGCCGCGGTCTGGGCACCCTTTGAACAGGCACACAGGGCTGCGACAAGGATCAACGGAAGCACTCGCTTCACAACAAACTCCTACAGAGTGGTGGGTCGTGGACAGTGGGTGGTGAATAGTGGAGTCACTACCATCCACTATCCACTATCAGGAGTCAACCGCGCCGTACGCGACGGGGCAAGTGGCCGGAATCAGCATGTTATACTGGCGATTCCGTCCGGTCTCGCGAGACGACCTCGTGTTGCGGCACTGCGGCCAGGTAGCTCAGTTGGTAGAGCACACGATTGAAAATCGTGGTGTCGGCGGTTCAATTCCGTCCCTGGCCACCACACGCCACGCCTAGTCGGTTCCCACTTGCCTGGCGCACGCTTGCGCGACCAGGAGCATCGCCTGCTGTACCGCGGCCACTTCGCAGGTATGGTCTTCGACGATGGCGTCGAAGATCTCCCGTTCGGTCGCGGGCAGCGCCTCGCGTACGGCGTGAATCGCCGCCGGACGCCCGTTTCGATCGAAGTCGAACCGGGGGTCCAGCGCGCGCAGCGTGTCGAGCAGGGCACCGAAGTCCGGCTCGAGCAGTCGCGCACCCGCCGCCGCGTCTGGCGCTTCATTGGTCAATACCGCGCCTTTCAGTCTCGCGGCACAAGCGCTGGAGAGTCTCACCACGTCAGGATTCTGCGACATACCTCCATAGTGTAGAACCTGCAACCGCGGATGCTGCTACTCCCGCAGCAGGCTCAGCCTTAGACTGCGACCACTTCCCCCGCTTCCTTCGTCAGGCCGAGTTCCTTTCGCACCCGACTTTCAACCGTCTGGCGGATATCCGGGTTCTCCTTGAGGAACTGCTTGGCGTTCTCGCGTCCCTGGCCGAGGCGCTCGCCGGCGAATGCGAACCATGCCCCGCTCTTTTCCACGATCCGCTTTTCCACCGCGAGATCGAGCAGGTCGCCCTCTTTAGAGATCCCTTCGCCGTACATGATGTCGAACTCGGCCTCGCGGAAGGGTGGCGCCACCTTGTTCTTCACGACCTTCACGCGGGTCCGGCCGCCAATGACCTGGTCGCCGTCCTTGATGCTCGCGATACGGCGGATGTCGATGCGGACAGACGCGTAGAACTTCAGCGCCCGGCCCCCCGTTGTCGTTTCGGGGTTTCCGAACATCACGCCGATTTTCTCGCGCAACTGGTTGATGAAGACAAGCGTGGTCTTCGACTTGGATACCACGCCCGTGAGCTTGCGGAGGGCCTGCGACATCAGGCGCGCCTGGAGACCCATCTGGGCGTCGCCCATCTCGCCTTCGATTTCCGCTTTCGGCACCAGAGCTGCCACCGAATCCACGACAACCACATCGACGCCGCCGGACCGGATCAGCACTTCGACAATCTCGAGCGCCTGCTCGCCATTGTCCGGTTGCGACACCAGAAGGTTGTCGATGTCCACCCCGAGCTTCTGCGCGTACTTCGCATCGAGCGCGTGTTCGGCGTCCACGAAAGCCGCCATGCCGCCAGCTTTTTGCGCCTCGGCGATCAGTTGCAGCGCAAGCGTCGTCTTGCCCGACGATTCCGGCCCGAAAATCTCGACCACCCGGCCACGGGGCATTCCGCCGATGCCGAGCGCGTAGTCGATGCTGATGGAGCCGGTCGAGATGCACTCCATCGGCAGGATCGCGCCGCGGGTGCCGAGGCGCATGATCGAACCCTTCCCAAACTGCTTTTCAATCTGGCCGACGGCGATGTCGAGGGCCTTGTTGCGTTCTTTCTGATCGTCGAGCGGCATGCGGTCTCCTTGGCTGTGGCCGTGTTCGTAATGAGGATGGACTGGTGGTGTGACAGCGGAGGTCACGGCCGAGGTTGATCCTAGAGACGTGCCACGCGAAAGTCAAGCGAAAATATGTGAATTAATACCTTAATAGTCCTATCTAATCAACGATTTACAAGTGACACTGACTTTCGCCTACACGGCCGGGATTGGCCGGTTTCGCTACCGGCGGAGACGGCTCCAAACGCAATTTCTGCGACGAGTGATTGAGACCGCCGTAGTAGGGGCGGACCTTAAGGTCCGCCCCTACGCCCGTTCTATCGCCAACGCGACTCCATTGCCGCCGCCAAGACATAACGCCGCAATACCGCGCTTCGCCTTCCGCTGGCGCATCGCGAAGAGCAATGTCGTGAGGATGCGTGCGCCGCTGGCTCCAATCGCGTGGCCCAACGCGACTGCGCCTCCGTTGACGTTGACCTTGGCCGGGTCGAGTCCCAACTCCCGGAGCACGGCCACGGCCTGGACCGCGAAGGCTTCGTTCACCTCGAAGAGATCTACGCTGTCCAGTGTCCAGTCGATCTTCGCCACGAGCCGCCGCACCGCCTCGACCGGTGTCATGAGGACGTACTTCGGCGGCAGCCCGCTCGTCGCCTGGCCGGCGATCCGCGCCAGCGGCTCCAGGCCGAGGCTGGCCGCACGGTGGGCCGACATGACGACAAGGGCGGCGGCGCCGTCGTTGACCGGCGGTGCGTTGCCGGCTGTGACCGAGCCGTTGGCGCGGAAGGCCGGGCGAAGCCTGGCCAGGTCCTCGAGTGTCGTCTCGTCGCGGATCGACTCATCGCGATTGCACACGGACGCAGCACCCGTCTTCTGAGGAATCGGTACCGGGAGCATCTCCTCGGCGAATGCGCCCCCGGCGGTGGCAGCCGCGGCTTTGCGGTGACTGTTGAGCGCATACGTGTCCTGTTCCTCGCGTGTCACGTTGTACTCAGCCGCGATCGTTTCACCGGCCTGTCCCATGTGGCATTGCTCGAACGAACACCAGAGACCGTCGGCGATCATCGAGTCCACCAGCTCACCATTGCCCATCCGCAATCCCTCACGGACGCGTGGCACGAGATAGGGCGCGTTGCTCATCGACTCCATGCCGCCGGCCACCGCGATGTTGACGTCGCCGGTGGCGATGCCCTGTGCCGCCAGCATGACGGCTTTCAGTCCCGAGCCGCAGACCTTGTTAATGGTCAGAGCGGCGACATGATCCGACAGCCCTCCCCTCAACGCCGCCTGCCGTGCCGGCGCCTGACCGAGCCCGGCAGAGATGACGTTGCCCATGATGCACTCCTCGACGCTGGCTGGTTCGATTCCGGCCCGTCGCACGGCCTCGCGGATGACCATCGCGCCCAGTTCCGTGGCACTAAACGTCTTCAGGCCGCCGAGGAATCTTCCGGTAGGGGTTCGAGATGCGGAGACGATAACGGCGTCTTCCATATGTGGATAGTACAGGTGGACGGCACCGACCTGCGGGCGTGCTCGTGGATGAGGTTACCGGATGTCGATGCGCTTGACGATGCCGTCGCCAAGCAGCGAGTCGAGCCGCGCGCGGATGAGGTGCGCCGAGCGCTTCACCTCCCGCTGCCATTGTGGATCCTGGGCGCGAACCCGAAGCACGCTCTCCCTCAGCTCGACGGTCGTCACCCGATCCACGGACGGACCCACCGCCTGTCGCCACGCGAAGGCGACCTTCTCCGGCGTGAGCGGGGCGTTTCGCAGAAGACCGACGAGGGCGTCGGGGATGACACGGCCGACCGGGATCATCGCGTCAGGGTAGCACGCAGGCCGGGCGCGCAATCGAGGTACGGCAAGATAGCGTCGTGCAGCAATTGGTTCTGGCTTCAGCATCACCGAGACGCGCGGAACTGCTGCGCGGGGCGGGAATTCAGTTCGAGGTTCTCGCCGCCAACGTGGACGAGCGCATCTACCCGGAGGAGGCACCCGAGACATACGTGCGGCGCGTGGCCGAGAACAAAGCACGGGCGGTGCGGCTCGTGGCGGGAGGCTGGCCGGTGCTGGCGGCGGACACCGTCGTGATCGTCGGATCGGCAGTGCTCGGCAAGCCGGCGGACGCGGCGGATGCGCGGCGAATGCTCAGGATGCTTTCTGGGCGAGAGCATCAGGTCATGACGGGCGTGGCGCTCGCGAGCAGTGGTGGCGCAACCCCTTCAGCGTCAGTCCGAGCGCCGGACAATAGCGACTCCGCGGGCGACCTCATGACGAGGGTCGCGACGACGATTGTGGAGTTCGCACCGTTGCTGAGCGAGGACATCGACTGGTACGTCGCCACGGGCGAGCCGATGGACAAGGCGGGCGCCTATGCGATCCAGGGCCTCGCCTCGCGCTACGTGACCCGCATCGACGGCTCCTACTCGAATGTCGTCGGGCTTCCGGTCGCTCTCGTATGGGAGATGCTCGTCGCGAGCGGCGTCTGTTCCAAGCGGTGAAGGCGTCGATCACGACAAGAGGCCCTGCGCAGGACGCACGCATCGGCACCTGGGACAGGTTGTGTGGTCTCCGCGATCGTGGTACCGTCCCCACTTGCCTTTGGTGCCCACGAGGGGCATAACAGGGAAGTCCGGTGCAAGTCCGGCGCGGTTCCGCCACTGTAAGTGAGGGAGCGCCGCTTCAGGAACCACTCAGCCACACGGCTGGGTCCGGTGACAGAGCCACTCAGCCGCACGGCTGGGGAAGGTGAAGCGGCCAGCAGCGAGTCTGCACCCTCCGAGCCAGGAGACCTACCCAGGGCGTCAACGATTGTCTTTCTGCGGAGAACAGAAAGCATGACTCGAGATACGCTCGCCCGCTCTTTCCTGATCCTCTCCCTGCTCTCCTCACCACCGGCTCACGCGCAGGGCACGGCCCAGGCCGGCGCTCAGGGCGGTGGTCCTCCGATCACAATCGTCGCGGACCGCGTCGTCGTGACGGCGTCGAGAACCCCGCTCATGCGGACACATGTGATCGAGTCAGTGTCGGTCGTCGATGCCGACGACATCGCGGCGATCGGGGCCTCCTCGCTGGCCGATGTTCTCAGGGTCGTCCCTGGGCTCAGCGTGGAGAGCACCGGCCGCGAAGGCGCGCTGACGTCGCTGTTCTCGCGGGGCGGCGAATCGGACTACACCCTGGTTCTCATTGACGGCGTACGCGTGAACCAGAGCGGCGGCCGTTTCGATTACAGCCGCATTGCCGCCGGCGAAATCGATCGAATCGAGATCGTCCGTGGCGCGCAGTCCGCACTGTACGGCTCCGACGCGATCGGCGGTGTGGTGCAGATCTTCACCCGGCGTGGCGCCGCATCCGGGGCGCCGTCTGGGGTGCCGCAGTTCGCCGGTGCGCTCGAAGGCGGCGGTTTCAATACGTGGCGGGGCGACCTTCGTGTGTCAGGTGGCGCCAGAGACCGCATGGACTATCAGGCGGGCGTGACCTATCGGAGCAGCGATGGCGCGTTCGGCGACCTGTTGCCGGAGCGGGATCGATTCGACCAGATGACGTTCGATGGCGGCATCGGCGTGGATGCCGGAAGAGGCGTGACGCTGCGCACGGGGATACGCTACAGCGATGCGGAGGGACGCGCGGTCGGGCCGATAGGCTTCGGTGCAGGCGATCGCGGTACTGCCTACGACTCGAAGGACCTGTCATGGCACGTCGATGCCGCGCAGCAGGTGAAGGGCGCCTTCTCGCATTCCGCGCAAGTGGCGTGGTTCCGCTCCGAGAACATGTCTGCGGACACCGTGGCCGATCCGTCGTACACGCTGTTCGCTGTCCTGGAGGGGACTCCCGGGGCGCGCTTTCCAGCCGGCCCGAGACTCGTGCGCCTGATTCAGAAGCCGGAGTACGACGCAGCGCTCGCGGGCTCGCTCGCGCTCGGCGCGAATCAGTTCGTGGCCACCACGCCGTTCGGCGTAGGCGACTTCCCGTTTTCGAGCGCGACCGAGTTGAGGCGGCCTGCCGTGAAGTATCAGGCCGACGTGACGTGGGCGGCCAACCAGGTGCTCAGCGCCGGCTATGAATACGAGCGGGAGCGCAATCCGCTCAGCGACGGGTTCGTCATCGACAACCACGCGTATTTCGCACAGCAGCGATTCAGCATGGGCGATCGCTGGTTCGCCACAATCGGCGCGCGAGCCGACGACAATTCCCGCTATGGCGGCAGCGTCAGCCCGAAGTTGTCGGCCGGGGGCTATGTCGTGCCGTTCAATACCGGTGCGCTGTCGTCGGCCAAGCTGTTCGTGAACGTCGGGAAGGGCATCAAGAATCCGGTGTTTGACGAACTGTTCGGGTCCGCGTTCGTGGACGGCAACCCGGACCTTCGGCCCGAGCGCGCACGAACGATTGACGTTGGCGCCGAGGTCACTTTGGCTGCCCAGCGTTACGCCGCGCGAGTCGTCTACTTTGACAACCACTATCGCGACCAGGTCGCCTACAAGGGGACGAGTTTTTCGGTGGACGGCCTGCCCGACTATCTGAACATCGAGGGGGCTGAGACCCGGGGCCTGGAACTCGAGTTCGGGCTCCAGCGGCCGGTGGCGGGACTGACGGCAAGCGCGGGGTATACGTTGCTGAACAGCGAGGTGACGAGTACCGTCAGCACAAACGCCGAGTTCCAGTTGGGCCAGCCGCTCCTGCGGCGGCCGAAGCACTCAGGCAACCTCCGGATCACCTACGAGGCAGGCAGCATCGGTGTCACGCTCACCGGCCGGTTCGTTGGCGAGCGTCACGACGCGGCGTTCCTGGGTTTGTCGGCGCCGATGCAGCGTGGCATCACCGCGGCCCAAGGCGTGGACATCACCGTAAACCCCGGTTATCAGGCGTTCACGCTCAATGGTGAGTACAGGGTTCGTCCGGCGTTCACGGTCTTCGCCCGCGTCGACAATCTCACGGATGAGGCGTATGAAAGCGCCCTCGGCTACCCCGGACTGCCGCGGGCGGCGGTCGTGGGGGCCCGATTCAGTCTGGGCCGGAAATAGGCTATCCTGAGCTGTCGTACATCATCGAAGTTCCTCTATATGAGCCATAAAGCCGCAAAGCTCGGCCTCACCAGCGTCGTCATCATCCTGGCCTTCGGCGGGCTCCTGTACACGACCCTCAGTGAGGGCACCGAGTACTACAAGCATGTCGATGAAGTGCTGGCGAACCCCGAGGCGTGGCAGGGTAAGCGGCTGCAGCTCCATGGCTTCGTCGTGCCGAAGTCGATAGGGCGCAAGGCCGACACGCTCGAGTACCGCTTCGACGTGCAGAGCAACGGCAAAGTGGTCCGCGCGTACTACACGGGCATCGTGCCCGACACATTCAAGGATGAATCCGAGGTTGTGCTGAAGGGCACCCTCACGGACAAGGGCTTCGAGGTGCAGAAGGACGGAGTCATGGCCAAGTGCCCGTCGAAGTACGAGGTGAAGGGAGTGGCCGGCACCCCAGGCACGAAGTAGATGGCCACTCTCGGCTACTACCTGCTCCTGAGCGCGTTCGTCATCTGCGCGTACGCCGCGGCGATGTCGGTCGCGGGGGCGCGCCGTCGTTCCCGCCGCATGATCGAAAGCGGCGTCGGCGCCTTCTATCTGGTGGCCGCGGTCATGGCCGCCGCCTCGGCCGTCATCGTCTATGCCTTCGTCGTCGGCGACTATTCCATCAAGTACGTCCAGCACTATTCGGACTCGGTCCAGCCGCTCTTCTACAAGATCACGTCTTACTGGGGCGGGCTCGACGGCTCGATCATGTTCTGGGTCTTCATGCTGTCGATGTTTGGCAGCTCAGCCGTCTATGTGAACAGGGAGCGCCACCGGGAGCTCATCCCGTACGTGGTGGCCGTCATCTCGGTCGTCGAGATGTTCTTCCTGTTCCTGATGGTCATTCATAACAATCCGTTCCAGACCTTTCTCACGGAGAGCCCCACCGATGGAGCCGGGCTCAACCCGCTCCTGCAGAACTTCTACATGGCGATCCACCCGCCGACGATGTACCTCGGGTTCGTCGGACTGACGATCCCGTACGCGTTCGGCATGGCGGCGCTCATTACCGGCTACCTCGACGACTCATGGCTTCGGGCGGTTCGCCGCTGGACGATGATCTCGTGGTTGTTTCTGTCGTTCGGCCTGATGCTGGGCATGATCTGGGCGTATGAAGAGCTCGGGTGGGGCGGATACTGGGGCTGGGATCCGGTTGAAAACGCCGCCGCGTTGCCGTGGTTCACGGCCACGGCATTCCTGCACTCGGTTCGCGTGCAGGAGCATCGGGGCATGCTGCGCGTGTGGAACGTGACGCTCATCATCACGACGTTCTTCCTCACGATATTCGGGACCTTCATGACGCGCTCCGGAGTCGTGCAGTCGGTCCATGCCTTCGGTGAGGACGTGGCGCTGGCGCGGCTCTTCACGATCTTCATGGCGACGATCCTGGTCGTCAGCTTCGGACTCGTCATCTACCGGTTGCCGCTGCTCAAGGCGCGCAACGACCTCGACTCGTGGGTCTCGCGTGAAGCGGCGTTCCTGGCCAACAACTGGATCCTGTTGTTCGCGGCGCTCTTCGTCCTCTTCGCGACGATGTTCCCCACATTGAGCGAGGCAGTGACGGGCGAGCGGCTGACCGTGGGGCCACCGTTCTTCAACAAGTGGATGTTGCCGATCGGACTGATGCTGCTCCTCTTGACGGGCGTCGGCCCGCTCCTCGCGTGGCGGAAGTCCACGGTAGAGAACCTCCGCAACCAGTTCTTGATTCCGATCACCACGTCGCTGGCGGTCTCCGGAACCCTGGTCGCTCTCGGGGTGCGGGTCTGGACGTCAGGCATCTGCTTTGCGCTCTGCGCATTCGTCGTGGGCACGATCGGGCAGGAGTTCTGGCGGGGCACGCGCGTCCGGCAGGGAGCGACGGGCAGCGACATGCTCACGGCGCTGGTGGGCCTCGTCTCGCGCAACAAGCGCCGCTACGGCGGCTATATCGTCCACGTCGGCATCGTGCTGATCTTCCTGGGTTTCGCGGGCGAGGGATTCACCCGGGAAGAGGAAGGACTGCTCAAGCCCGGACAGCAGATCGAGGTCGGCTCGTTCACCATACGCCACGATGCCCTGAAGGTCACCGACGACGGCGCCAAGCAGATGGTGACGGCGCACTTGACCATCCTGCGCGACGGGAAAGAGTTCACGAAGATGTACCCGGCGAAGTGGTACTTCCGCAAGCACGAGAGCCAGCCGACCACTGAAGTCGCGATCCGGCGCGGCTTTGCCGAGGACCTCTACATCGTGCTGCCGGCGTTCGATGCGCAGGCGCAGACGGCGACGCTCGCCGTGCACGTCAACCCCTTGGTGAACTGGATCTGGTTCGGCTTCGGGATGATGGCCATCGGCACCGGAATCGCGCTGCTCCCCGAAACGGCATTCTCGTTCGCGCTGGCGAAGATTCCGGCGGGCGCGGCCACCTCGTCGATGGTCGTCCTCGCGCTCGTGCTCTGGCCGACCTTTGCGAGGGCGCAGGGAGAAACCATTCCGGTCGCACAACGGACGGTGCTGCAGCGGCAGCTCGAGAGCGAGATCATGTGCATGTGCGGTTGCCGCTCGATGATGGGCAGCTGTCCGATGCGGCCGAACTGCGGGCACTACGACGAGCAGAGCGCCAAGTTGACTCAGTACCTTGCCGAGGGGAAGGATCACGACGCGGTACTTGCGGCGTTCGTGCAGGAGTACGGCAGCCAGAACATTCTCGGTGCTCCTATCGATCGAGGATTCAACCGCCTGGCGTGGGCGTTTCCGTACGTCGTGGGCGTGCTCGGGCTGGGCGCGATTGCCTTCACCGCCCGCCGCTGGGTCCGGCCCGCCGCGCCGGTAACGGCGGCGAGCGATGCCGACCTCGACCCGACGCTGCGCGAGCGCCTGGACGATGAGCTCCAAAACCTCGACTGAGTCGTTCGACCAGCTTGGCGCGCCGACGCGTCGCGAAGGCGGCCTGAAGCCGGACGCCGCGCCGGATCCGCTGCAACCCTGGCAGCTCTTCACGCTGGCCGGACTGATCGGGGCGACGATCGTCGTCTTCGTGTCCAGAGGCCACACGCCGGCCGGCATCATTCTTCTCAGCCTCACCATCTTTTCAGCCGCGGCCATCGGCATCGCGGCGTGGCGGACGTTCGGGCCGTTCGCCATGCGCGACGAGCCGGAGTCGGCGCAGATGCTGGGCGGGCGCACGCGCGCGGCGCTGGAGCGTGAGAAGACTCTGGCCCTCCGTTCGATCAAGGAGCTGGAGTTCGATCGCGCCATGGGAAAGGTGTCCGAAAAGGACTTCGCCGAGATGGGTGCCCGACTGCGTGTACGGGCCGCGGGACTGATGCGTCAACTCGATCTGGCCACTGGCTACCGCGGCGAGATTGAGAAGGAGATCGAGCGTCGGATGCAGCCGGCGTCCGAGCCTTCGGTGACGCGGGCGCCAGCCGGTTCGCGTCGAGAACCGGAGCCAGTTCGCCCTGGGAGTGTCTCAACGGCCTGTTCGATCTGCTACATGGGGAACGACGGCGACGCCAGATTCTGCAAGAGCTGCGGCGCGAGACTCGGGGCGACGGTATGACGGCAATGCTGAAATCCCGGATCCCAGATCCCAATTCCCAGGTCCCAAAGGTTTCGGTGGTGCGGTCGTGGGATCCGGGACTTGGGGTCTGGATACTGGGAGTCGTCGTCGGCATTGTCGTCTGCCCCGGCGAGGCTCGCGCACAGGTGGCGATGCCCGCCCCATCCGAGATCCACGGCAAGGCGATTCCCGCTCCCGAGTTGGCGGACGGCATTGTCACGGTGCGCGTCGTGCGCGAGTCGATCGGCAACAACGTGCCGGGCCAGGACGTGCGCGTGATTATCGGCGGGACAACACGTACCGCGAGGACCGATGAGCAGGGGCGTGCCGAGTTCAGGGACCTGCCGCGCGATCAGGGCCGCGCGGAGGCGACGGTGGACGGCGAACGCCTCACCTCCGATCCGTTCACCGCCCCCGCGTCCGGAGGTCTGCGCGTCATTCTCGTGGCTGGGATCGCGAGAGCCGCGGAGCGGAAGGCGCAGGAGGATCAGCAGGCTCTCGCGGAACCGGCCGTCAAGGGTATCGTGGTGCTTGGCGCCGGCTCCCGGGTGGTGCTCGAGTTCCAGGACGACGCGCTGCAGGCGTTCTACATCCTGGAGATTCTCAACAACGCACGGACGCGGGTGGATATCGGTGGACCCCTGATGATCGATCTTCCGAGGGGCGCGGCCCGCGCGGCGACACTCGAGGGATCGGCTCCCGCCACGGTCAGTGGCGATCGTGTGACCGTGCTCGGTCCATTCGCGCCAGGCCGGACGCTGGTACAGCTCGGGTTCACGCTCGACTACGGCTCGTCGAAGGACTACACGTTCAGTCAGACGTGGCCGGTCGCATTGGAGCAATTGACGATGGCGATCGAGAAGGTTGGCGCCACGTCGATGACATCGCCGCAGTTTGCGACGACTGGTGAGGTGCGGGCCGAAGAGGGGACGACCTATGTGCTGGGCAACGGCCCCGGCCAGGCGGCCGGGTCTACGACAACGGTGACGTTGACGGGCCTCCCGGCACACAGCCCTGTCCCGCGCTACGCGGCGTTGACGCTGGCCGGGGGGCTTCTGGCGTGGGGTGCATGGATGGCGGTGTCCGGCCGTGGCCGGCGACAGGGTGCGCGCGCGCGGCTGATCGCAAAGCGCGATACGTTGCTTGGCGAGCTCACGCGGCTCGAGGAGCGGCGCCGCGCCGGACAGGAGCCGCCGAAGCAGGCGGCCAGACGGCTCACGCTCCTCGCCGAGCTCGAGCAGATTTACGGCGAGCTTGACGAGACGGGTACCGGACCGGGAGGAGGCGGCGAGGGCGTCGCCGCGTGACTCCTCGACTTCGATCAGGGCAGGCCCTGTGAGTGTCAATGCGACGGTCCCCGGGCCGTCGGCCGGGCTGGATTTCGACATGCTGGCGGTCGAGGATGTCTCACGCCACTTCGGCCGCCGTCGCGCGCTCTCCCATATTTCCTTTCAAGCCTCCCGTGGCACCATTCTTGGCCTGCTCGGCCCCAATGGCGCGGGCAAGTCGACGATGCTCGCGCTCCTCGGTACGCTGTTGCGGCCGACGTCCGGTGTCATCCGCTACGGCGCACGAGCCCACGCCGACAGCAGCCCCGCGCTTCGCGCCGCGATTGGTGTGCTCGGCCATGACCTCTTCCTCTATCCCGAGCTGACGGCCCTCGAGAACCTGGCGTTCTTCGCCGCGCTCTGCGGAGTGGCAGAGCCTGGCGGCGCCGCGACATCCGCCCTCGAGCGCGCCGGCCTGGCCGACCGTGCCAACGACCCGGTGAGCAGCTTCTCGCGAGGGATGCGACAGCGTGTCGCACTGGAGCGCGCGCTCATTCACGTCCCCAGGCTGGCGCTGCTGGACGAACCGTTTACCGGTCTCGACGATGCCTCGACAGCCGCGCTCGTGGCGCGCCTGCGCTCCCTTCGCGATGCGGGGGCCATCGTCATTCTCGCAACGCACGACCTCGACCTGGCGGAGGGGTTGCTCGATCACGCGGTGTTCCTGCGAGATGGGCGAATGGTCGAGTCGCTCGCGCGTCCGGAGGCGCTCAGGGCCACCTACCGGACGGTGATGACCAGAGGGCGAGCGTAGCCATGTTCCTGCGGTCAGTGTGGCTGGTGCTTCGGAAAGACCTGACGGTGGAGGTCCGGAGCATGGAGATCGCGCTGACCACAGTCTTCTTCGCCGTATCCGCGGTGATGGTGTTTGCCTTCGCCCTCGTACGGGAAGGGCAGGCGCCTGAAGACGGCGCCGCCGGCATTCTGTGGATCGCCATCGCGTTTGCCGGCACGCTGGCGCTTGGTCGGACGTTCGAGCGGGAGCGGCAGTCGGAGACGCTGCGGGCCCTGCTGCTGGCACCCGCGCCGCGGCCGGCCATCTACGTGGGAAAACTTCTCGGCATTCTCGCGCTCCTCTCGGCCGCGGAAGCGATGCTCGTTCCGCTCGTGGCGTTTCTGTTCCAGGCTCCGTTCCTCGCGCACCCCGTGTGGCTCGCGGCCATCCTTGTTTCCGGTACTGCCGGCTTTGCCGCGGTCGGGACGCTCTTTGCCGCGATGCTCGTGCGCGTGCGGAGTCGGGACGTGCTGCTCCCGGTGCTGTTGTATCCGATCACCGTTCCGGTCATCATTGCCGGCGTGCGCGCCACCGCCGCGCTTTTGCAGCCGGAGGTGGACTTCGCGATCGTCCGCTTCTGGATGGCGCTGCTCATCGCCTTCGACGTGGTGTTCGTGACGTTGGCGCTCTGGACGTTTGAACCGCTCATGACTGATTGAAGGTTACGGGTGACAGGTCATGAGGTTGAGCACACGCTGAAAGCCGAGAGGCCAAAGAGACAGATGCCGAAATGGTTCACTCCCGCCGCCGTTGTCTGCGCGTTGATGTTCGCGGCCTCGCCGCTCGTCATCGCCAACGCGCCCTATGAATCGACGATGGGGCTCGTGCAGAAGATTTTTTACTACCACATGCCCTCTGCCTGGATGTTCCTGGTCGCGGCGATCGTGTGTGGTGTGTCGAGCGTGCGTTACCTCGTGTCCGGGTCTCCCCGACAGGACCGACTGGCCTGGGCGGCGGCGGAGCTCACGTTTCTGTTTGGTGCGCTCGCGCTGGTGACCGGGCCGCTCTGGGCGCGCAAGGCATGGGGCGTGTGGTGGCAGTGGGACGTGCGGCTGACGGCCAGCCTGATGGGATGGATGGTGTCGTGCGCCTACCTTCTCCTCAGAAAATACGGCGGCCCCGGCTCCGACAAGCTCGCCGCCGGCCTGGCGCTCTTCGGGATGGCCAACGTGCCGTTCATCTACATTTCCGTGAACTACTGGCGGACGATTCACCCCGCGACGAGTGTGGTGCCCACGCTGCCCGTGTCGATGGGCGGGCCTCTGTGGTTCTGCGTGACGACATTCCTGCTGCTTTTCGTGCTCCTGTTGAAGATGCGGGTTCGCCTCGAAGAGCAGCGTGCGCGCCTCGATTCCCTGTATCTCTCGCTGGACGAGTAGGCCCATGACCCTGATTCGACGTGCGCGCGCCGTTCTGTTGTCTTCGACATTGCTTCCGGCGCTATGGGTGGCGCTGTTCGTGGTCTCGCTCGCGGGCGGAGCCGCAGTGCAGGCACGGGCGCAGGCGCAGGCACCTGCGCAACCGCAGCAGCAGGACGAGTTCATCCCGATCGACCAGTTGCCGCCGCAGGATCAGTTGCCGGCGGCTCCACTGCTGATCGGTGCCTACGTGTTCGTGGTGCTGGCGCTCTTCGGCTACGTCTTTTCGATTGCGAGGCGGCTCACCGCCGTGCAGCGCGACGTGGAGCGGCTGGAGGGCGACATCAAGCGGGGCAGCCGCGGCTGATGCCGACCGCCGC
>JAKFXY010000127.1 GCA_021731165.1 Acidobacteriota bacterium
AGCATCTTCTCGGTGGTCGTTTTCGGCCTGGGCTTTCTCTGGGTGCTGAGAGATCCGGAGCGTCAGGCATGGCACGACAAGATCGCCGGAACCTACGTCGTCACAGTGCCCCGACACTGGCCCATCTGACATCGGGCACGCCCGACGAGCCACGCCCAACCTATCGGCCTTGCGCGTGCGACGCCAGGAGATCGACTTGGGCGACCGCGGCGCAAGACGCGAATAGGGCGAAGGTCCAGCGGGTTCAAGCGGTTATCCTTCCTCACGTGCAACTGAGCCGGCGCCTTGGCCTCTGGAGCGCCATCGGCATTGTCATCGGCGTCACGATCGGCTCGGGCATCTTCCGAACGCCCGCCGCCATCGCCACGCGCGTACCAGACCCGGCACTCATGCTGGCCGTGTGGCTTCTGGGCGGCCTCATCTCACTGTGCGGGGCGCTCTCGGTGGCTGAGCTGGCTGCCTCGCTGCCCCAAACCGGCGGCTGGTATGTGTACTTGCGCGAAGGATGGGGACGCCTCGCCGCATTCCTGTTTGGCTGGTCTGAGCTGCTGCTGATCCGGGCGTCGGCGGCCGGGGCGATCGCCACGGTGTTCGCCGAGTACCTCCTGCGATCGATCGGGTATGGCTCTGGCCTACCTGGTGCCGTGACCAACTACGTCGCGGCCGGTGCGATCATCGCCGCGGCCCTCATCAACGTCCGGGGCATCCGCCTTGGAGCGCTCGTCGCCGGCATCTCCACGATCGGCAAGTTCGGCGCGCTGACGGTGCTGGTCGTCCTCTCGTTCGTGCTGGGAAACGGCGCGGGTGCATCGACCGCGAACTTCACTGCGGCCGGTGCCACCGGGTGGGCGAGCACCGTGACGGCTGGCAACTTCGGCCTCGCCCTGATCTCCGTACTCTGGGCCTACGACGGCTTCGCCGACATCTCTTTTGCGGCCGGTGAGGTTACCAATCCGCAGCGCACATTGCCGCGCGCGATCGTCGCCGGCACGCTCGCGATCGTCGCGATCTACCTCGCCGCGAATCTCGCGTATCTCTACGTGACGCCCGTGCAGGGCATTGCCGGCTCGCGGCTCATCGCCGCCGACACGATGGAGCGACTCCTCGGCCGGCCTGGTCTCACGTTCGTCTCCATTGCCGTCACCGTTTCCGCGTTCGGAGCGCTGAGCGCGACGATGCTCGTGGCGCCGCGAGTGTTTTTTGCAATGGCCGACGACCGGCTCTTCTTCACGTCAGTTGCCGCCGTCCATCCGCGCTACGGTACGCCGCACGTGGCGATCCTTCTTGCCATGACCCTAGGCGTGGGATTCGTGCTCACGCGAAGTTTCGAGCAGCTCGCGGACACATTCGTGCTGTCGATCTGGCCGTTCTACGGGCTGGCGATTGCTGGGCTCTATCGGCTGAGGCGCGCGCGGCCCGATCTACCTCGCCCGTACAAGGTTCCTGGATTTCCCGTTGTCCCCGCGATCTTCATCGCCGCGGTGATCTACCTCGTCGCCAACGCGCTCGTGACCGATCCGAGTTGGACGAGCGTGACGTTCGCGATCGTACTCGCGGGGATTCCGGTGTACTACGGGGTTTTCCGAAGACCGTAGCCACGGGGGCCAGTTGGTGGTTGGTGGTTGGTGGTTCGAAGCGAACACGCGCACGCTCGAAACCATGATGGTGCCCGGGGCATGCTCATTGCGCTTCGGCGTGACGCAAGTCGTTCCGCTACCGCTTGCGGCGAGGCGTGCGCGGCTTCTCGCTTCGCAGCAGCCCAGTCCGGCGGTCGTCGATCATGGCGATTCGATTGAGCACCTCCTCGAACATGATTCGCGACTGATTCGCTGTCTCGACGATCTGCTGACCCAGCTCCGTCGTGATTGAGACGAATCCCTCGCGCATCTCCTGTCTCAGGTCGCTCATCTCAGCCCGAAGCTCGGTCTTCACGTTCGTGAGACCAGCCTGCATCTCCTGGCGCACGGCTGCGAACTCGGTTCGCATCTCGCCGCGTACGGCAGAAAACTCCATCCGCATTTCAACCCGGAGTTGCGAAACCTGCGTCTCTAAGGACCCGACACGCCCGTCGATTACAACCACGCGTTCGTCGAGTGCAGTCACACGCCCGTCGAGCGCCAGCACGCGCTCATCGAGCGCCAGCACGCGCCCGTCGAGCGCCAGCACGCGCTCATCGAGCGCCAGCACGCGCCCGTCGAGCGTCAGCACGCGCTCATCAAGCGCTAGCACGCGTCGGTCGAGCCCGGCGACCTGCGCCGGTAACTGTTCGAGTCCTGTCACGATAAGTTCCACGTGCTCAACGCGATCGGAGAGAGTGTCTCTCGGCATCGTAGCCTCCACGCCACTCGCGGCTTCGAGTTGAAGCCTCACTGGGCGTGCTCGCCAATATGCGAGCGACGTGCCGCCTCGTTCTCCGGGCTGACGACGTTACCATCGTCAACCCTCACAAACAATCTCTTGAACCCGTTCGCGACGGTACGCGCGGCACCCGGGCCACGGTCACGCTGCCAATTTAGTTGGTAGTTGGTGATTGGGAGCGGTGGGGACGTGGGATCTGGATAGTGGGATGTGGGATCTTCTAGAAGGCCCGGCTCTGGGCGCCGTCCACGACGACGGATGTGCCGCTGATCCAGCTCGCCCGCGGCGAAGCAAGAAATGCCACGACGTCGCCAACTTCCTCAGGGCGGCCAAACCGGTTGAAGGGAATTTCCCGCTTCACGAACTCGGCGATTCCAGCCGGGTCCGCCTGCTGGCGCTTCCACCATGACCCGCCCTCGAACAGGATCGAGCCTGGCGAAACGCTGTTGACGCGGATGTTGGACGAGGCGAGCTGCTGCGCCATCGACTTGGCAATGCTGATCTCGGCAGCCTTGACGGCGTTATAGACGATGCGACCGCCGGCCTCGCGGCCGAAGATCGACGCAATGATGACAATCGAGCCGCCGCCCCTCTGTTGCATGGAGGGTACGACGAGGCGCGACGCACGGATCGAGGGGAAGAGCGTGTGATCGAATGCTTCCTGCCACGCGGCATCGGGCGTATCCATCAGCCCAGCCCCGCCGCCGAGGCCGACATTATTGATCAGGATATCGACACCGCCGAACGCCTTGATCGTACCGGCTACCACCGCGGCCACACCGTCCGGCCGGCTCACGTCCGCGGCAATCGCCACGACACGGGCCGGATCCCCGGCCACCGCCGCCACCTCCCGCTGCGCCGCTTCGAGCCTGTCCTCCGTGCGGGCGCACAGGCCGATCAGACACCCTTCCGCGGCCAGGGCGCGCGCGCTCGCGAGGCCCAATCCACGGCTCGATCCCGTAATCAGCGCGACTTTTTCTCTCAACCCCAGATCCATGACCAGCATGATAGCCGAGCGGTTCCCCAGGGAACGCCGCCTCTCAAGAGCACCACGCCTCTGTGCCTCCGTGGTGTTTTTCTTGTCTCTGTCTTGTCGGCCACGACAATCCAGTACACTCGAAAGGATCATCTGGAGCCCGTGGAGGGAACCACGCGGCTCCATCGACCTGGTCACGAGGGTCATTGCATGCGGATCGGCGTTCCTGCCGAAGTACGTGCCGGCGAGGCGCGGGTGGCGGCCACACCGGAAACTGTCAAAAAGCTCACGCAGGGCGGACACCATTCCGTGCTCATCCAGGCTGGCGCCGGGACCGGCGCCAGCATTCCCGACGCGGACTTCCAGGCCGCCGGCGCGACGATCGCGGCAAGTGCGGCCGATATCTACGCGCAGAGCGAGATCATCCTCAAGGTTCGCGGCCCGGATGCGTCTGAGCTGCCGCTGCTCCGCCGCGGCGTCGTACTCATTGCGCTTCTGAATCCTCACGATGCCGCCGGCGTGGACGCGCTGGCGCGGAGCGGCGTCACTGGCTTCGCGCTCGAGGCGGTCCCGCGCATTACGCGCGCGCAGGCCATGGATGTGCTGTCGTCGCAGGCCAACATCGCCGGCTACAAAGCGGTCATGCTCGCAGCCAACGAATACGGCCGGTTCATGCCGATGATGATGACGGCGGCCGGGACGGTGAAAGCGGCGCGTGTGCTGGTGCTCGGCGCCGGCGTCGCCGGGCTGCAGGCCATCGCCACCGCCAAGCGGCTCGGTGCGGTCATCGAAGCCTCGGACGTGCGGCCGGCGGTCAAGGAACAGATCGAATCGCTCGGTGCCAAGTTCCTCGACGTGCCCTACCTCACGGACGAAGAACGCGAGATTGCGCAGGGCGTCGGCGGTTACGCGCGACCCATGCCCGCCGACTGGATGCGCAGGCAGGCCGAAGCGGTACACCAGCGTGCCACGCAATCAGACATCGTGATCACGACGGCCCTGATTCCCGGCCGCACGGCACCGAGATTGATTCGTGAAGCCACAGTGAGAGCCATGCGGCCAGGATCGGTCATCGTGGATCTGGCGGTCGAACAAGGCGGCAACGTCGAGGGCTCCGAGCTCGGCCAGGTCGTCGTGAAACACGGCGTGCACATCGTCGGACTCGCCAACTTGCCGGGCATGCTGGCCGCAGACGCCAGCGCTCTCTACGCCAGGAACATCCTGCATTTCATCAACCTCCTCGTCGATCCCAAGAGCGGCGTGCTGGCGCTCAACCGCGGCGACGAGATTATTGCCGGAGCGCTCATCTGCACCGATGGGGCCTCCACGAAAGCCGAGGCCGCGCGCCCATGACCGGGACCATCGACCACACCGTCATCAACCTCACCGTGTTCGTGCTGGCGATCTTCGTCGGCTACCACGTGGTGTGGACCGTCACCCCTGCTCTCCACACGCCGCTGATGAGCGTGACCAACGCCATCAGCTCGGTCGTCGTGGTCGGCGCCATCCTCGCCGCCGGCCCGGGAACGCTTGATTTCGGGTCCATCCTCGGCGCGGTGGCGGTGGGCCTGGTCGCCGTCAACACGTTCGGCGGGTTTCTGGTGAGCCAGCGGATGCTCGAGATGTTCAGAAAGAAGGAGCGGAAGTAGACGTGTCGGCCAACCTCGTTGCGCTCTGTTACCTGGTCGCCAGCGTCCTCTTCATCCTCTCGTTGAAGGGACTCTCACACCCGCTCACGGCCCGGCGCGGGAACCTGTTCGGCATGATCGGCATGACGATCGCCGTGCTCACGACCCTCGCGATCACCCGGCGTATCGACATCGCGATCGGCGCTCTCGCCATCGGCGGCAGCATCGGCTACATCGTCGCCAAGCGCGTCGAGATGACGCAGATGCCTGAGCTGGTGGCCGCCATGCACTCGCTGGTTGGCATGGCGGCCGTGCTGATTGCCATTGCCGTGGTCAACAATCCGCTCGGGTTCGGCGTCGAGAACCCGATCCCGGCTGGGAACCGGATCGAGCTTTTCATCGGCACATTCGTCGGTGCCATCACCTTCTCCGGCTCGGTCATCGCGTTCGGCAAGCTGGCCGGCCTGGGTAGGTACAGCCGCCTGTTCTCCAGCGCCCCGGTCGTCTTTCCGGCGCAGCACTGGCTGAACCTGGCGCTCCTCCTCGCGATCGTGGGCCTGGGTCTCAAGTTCGTGTCCGCCGACAGCCCGACCGCCATGTGGCCTCCGTTCCTTGAGATGACGGCCGTCGCCTTCGTCCTCGGCTTCCTGATCATCATTCCCATCGGCGGCGCGGACATGCCGGTGGTGATCTCGATGCTGAACAGCTACTCGGGATGGGCGGCGGCGGGCATCGGCTTCTCGCTGAACAACTCGATGCTCATCATCGCCGGGTCGCTCGTTGGATCGTCGGGCGCGATCCTTTCCTACATCATGTGCCACGCGATGAACCGCTCCTTCTTCAGCGTGATCCTCGGCGGCTTCGGTGCCTCCGAAGGCGCGGTGGCGGCGAACGGCGAGCAGAAGGCCTACCGTTCCGGCTCCCCTGACGACGTGGCGTTCCTACTGGGGAACGCGGAGAGCGTCATCATCGTGCCCGGGTACGGACTGGCCGTCGGGCGTGCGCAGCACGCCACCAAGGAACTCGCCCAGAAGCTCATCGACAAGGGCGTGAACGTCCGCTACGCCATCCATCCCGTCGCGGGACGTATGCCGGGGCACATGAATGTGCTCCTCGCCGAGGCCGAGGTGCCCTACGACCAGGTCTTTGAAATGGAAGACATCAACGGCGACTTCGGCTCGACCGACGTGGCGTTCGTCCTCGGCGCCAACGATGTGGTGAATCCGCTCGCCGAGGTGCCGGGAAGTCCCATCTACGGAATGCCGATCCTCGAGGCCCACAAGGCGCGTACGGTGATCGTGAACAAGCGCTCGATGGCTGCCGGCTACGCGGGCGTGGACAACCCGCTCTTCTACATGGACCGGACGATGATGGTGTTCGGCGACGCGAAGAAGGTCGTCGAAGAGATCGTCAAGGCACTCTGACGGACGAGCCGGATCCCCGCCCTCCGCCGGCATGCCGGCGGCAGGCGTGGAGGACCCGGCCTACATCCCTGGGCGCGCTTACTTCAGGTGCTTGCTCACAAGCTTGGTCATCTCGAACATGTTGACCGTGGCCTTGCCGCCGAACACCGGCTTCAGGGCCGCGTCGGCCTTGATCATCCGCTTGTTCTTCGGATCCTGCAGCTTGTTCTTCTTGATGTAGGCCCACAGCCGCTTGGTGACCTCAGTCCTCGGTATCGGCTTCGCGCCCACGACTTCCGACAGCACTGCGCTCGGCGTGACCGGCTTCATGAACGCGGCGTTGGCTTTCCTGGCTACCTTCTTCTTAACAGTCTTTTTGGCCATCGATTCTCCTATGGAAGACACTCGGGACACCGGCGACAGCATCTCATGAAATGACGCCGCCGTTACCCTGCATTTTCGCGAATTGCCTCTACGAACCTCTCACCGAGCTCAACCGCCTTACGCTCCCCCACGCCGTAGATCCCGCGGAGCGCCTCCACGTTCTCGGGCTTGACTCGAGCCATCTCCCGCAGCGTGGTGTCGTGGAAGATCACATACGGCGGGACATTGCGGGACCGGGCAATCTCGAGCCGCAACGCCCGGAGCCGCTCGAAAAGGGCACGATCCACCCCCTGCCAGGACTCGGCTTCGACGCGCGACCGCTTCGGGGCCCGGTCCTTCTCCACCCGCCGCTGCCTGGCGAGCGCGAGGTCTTGGTGACTCGCCCCATTCCTGAGGAGATCCAATCCGGGCGGCGTCAATTTCAGCACTGGATACGGATCGTCGCTCTGACGGACGAGCCCGAGCGCACCGAGCTGCTCGATGTAGCCCCGCACCTCTGATACCTCGGCATCCCGGAGCAGGCCGAACGTGCTCAGACTGTCGTGTCCTCTCGAAGTCACCTGCTCGCCGGCCTTGCCGAGAAGCACGTTCGTCACATGGCCGGCGCCGAAGCGTTGTCCCACCCGGACGATGCAGGAGAGGATCTTACGGGCGAGCACGACGGGCTCCGCCACCGACTCGAGCTCGTCGAGGCAGTAGTCGCAGGCCGCGCAGCCGTCGCGCCCGTAGGGCTCGTCGAAATACTCGACGAGGTGGCGGTGGCGACAGCCCACACTCGCCGCATACCGCTCCATGTCGCGCAGCGTGGCGCGGGCGGCGTCGGTCAGCTCCCCACCGCGTTCGAGCATCACACGCCACTTCAGGAAGTCCGCGCCCGAGTAGATCAGGAGACACTCCGCCTCGAGGCCGTCGCGCCCCGCCCGGCCGGACTCCTGCTGGTAGTGCTCGAGGGACCGCGGCGCCCCCGCGTGCACGACGAATCGGACATCTGACCGATCGATCCCCATCCCAAAGGCAACGGTCGCCACCACCACGTCAGCGTGCTCGTCGAGAAACGCATCCTGATTGCGATGGCGATCCTCGTCTGAGAGCCCGGCATGGTACGGCCGCGCACGCACGCCTTCCTCAACCAGCCAGGCCGCCAGTGCGTCCACTTCCTTGCGCGACGTGCAGTAGATGATGCCGGCTTCGCCGCGGTGCCTGGCGAGCACCTCCGTGAGCTGGCCCCTCACGTTGGCGCGCGCCAGCACGCGGTAGACGAGATTCGGTCGGTCGAACGAGCCAACCAGCTCAACCGGATCCCGCAATTCGAGCTGCGCGGCGATATCGCGCCGCACGCGCGCCGTGGCCGTGGCGGTGTACGCGTGAACGCTGATGCCCGGGAACATCGAGCGGAGACGACCGAGCTGTCGATACTCAGGCCTGAAGTCATGGCCCCACTGACTGATGCAGTGCGCTTCGTCGATCGCGGCGAAGCTGATCGCCGTCGAGGCTACGAGGCGCTGGAAGCTCTCCGCCGCCTCGCCGAGCAACCGCTCGGGCGATACGTACAACAGCCGGTAGCGCCCCTCTCGCACGCCAGCGGCGGTCACACGTCGCTCGTTGGCGCTCATCGAGCTGTTGTAGTAGGCCGCCGCCACGCCGTTGCCGACGAGCGTATCGACCTGATCCTTCATGAGCGAGATGAGCGGGGACACGACGAGCGCGAGCCCCGGACGCACGAGCGCTGGTGCCTGGAAGCAGAGAGACTTGCCGCCGCCGGTGGGAAGAACGAGGAGCGAGTCACGTTCCTCGAGGACCGCCGTCATGGCTTCTTCCTGGAGAGGACGGAATGCCGTGTAACCCCAGTACCGCGCGAGGACGTCGAGAAGTCCGGCCGCCGAGGGTGGCCGGGCGTCCGGCAAAGTGCTACTTGGTTGCAATCGACTGGGGCGCGCGCGACGACACGTAGGCGGCGATGTTCACGTAGTCCTCGTCGGTGAGCTTGGCGACGACAGGCTTCATCAGATCGCTCCACTCACCGCGGCGCGCACCCACCTGCATTTCGTACATCTGCCGGACCAGGTAGCTCGGCGACCGGCCGCCGATGCCCGGCACGGGACCCGACCCCTGAAGGTCAGCCCCGTGACAGAGACCGCAAGCCACCGTCCGGCCGTTGCCACCGCTCGTCACGAGCGCCTCGCCCTTCTTGACGCTGCCGACCGGCGCATAGGCGATGAAACCCGAACGCGGGTCACGCAGTTCCTCGGTACGTTCCACGTCCTCAGGTGTTTCGATGATCCGCATGCCGATCGGCTCGGTCTCATTTCCCTCGAGGCGCAGATACATGCCGAGAGGGGAGATCACCGTTTTCGGCACGGTCCTGGTCTCGACGACCCGAATCCACGGCGTCCACTTCATGGCGCCAAAGTACTCCGCTGACTGCTTGATCTCCTCCGGCGTCATCCCCTTCGCGATCGCGGCCATCGCCTCGGTGTTCGCCTTGCGGGGATCACCGGCCTTGCGTAGACCAGCGCGGAAGTCGTTCATCTGCTGGATGAAGTACGACACGGGCAGCCCGGACACACCGGCGTTCTCCGGCCGTCCCTTGCCGTTCGGGTAGTGACAGAGGCTGCACGGCCGCACCGCCGGCGCACGGCCCCTGGCCACCACCTCCGGCATGACCGGGTGGTCGCCCGGGAACCAGTCGGCGGGGCCGGCGCCGTTGACCCCGCGAACCTCCGGCAACGTGACGCGCAGGGTGCTGCCGGGCACGGTCTTCAGCGACATGTCTGGAGCCGCGGCCGGCGCGGCGGCGGCACCGGGTGCCGCGGGGGGCGCGATCGCGTAGGCCCATGCTGGCGGCTCGCCGGCGGCTCGAAGCACTCCGGTGAGCGCGAGCGGCGCCACGACAAGGACGACGAGAGTGGCAAATCTATGCACGGATCTCCTCCGACTGTCTCTGAACCCGGTAACTATACGCCTTTCTCCGCCTCTGTACGGCGCTCGATCATGTACATGGTTGGTGGGTGATTGACAGCGGGCCGTGGATGTGACGACCCACGCACTCCTCAGCGTTCATTCGCATGCTAGGATCCCGCGCACCACGCTCCTGGAGACAACAGGCTGCGACGCAACTTCCCGGGAGACACGCATGTTCGTCGGACACCTCGCCGTTGCACTGGGGGCCAAGAGAGCGGAACCTCGCATCCCCCTTGGCGCGGCCGTCACGGCGGCGTTTGGCCTCGATCTCCTGTGGCCAATCCTTCTTCTGCTGGGCGTCGAGTCCGTTCGCGTCCACGTTGGGGATACGGCTTTCACCAATCTCTCCTTCGACTCTTACCCGTGGAGTCACAGCCTCCTTGTCGTCACAGGATGGTCTGTTCTCACCGGATTCATCGGTCGCGGCGTGTTCGGTTCGTGGCGGGTCGGTGCCGTCCTCGGAAGTGTGGTCTTGAGCCATTGGGTTCTTGACCTCATCACACACCGCCCTGACTTGCCGCTATGGCCCGGGGGACCGGTCGCTGGACTTGGACTCTGGAATTCGATTCCGGGCACGATCATCGTTGAAGGGACTCTGCTTGGGGGAGGCCTCTGGCTCTACATTCGTGGGAGTTCCGCTCGCGATCGAACCGGACGATGGGCCCTCGTGGGTCTCGTGGCAATGACGGGACTTGTGTGGATCAGCCAGCCCTGGTCACCGCCTCCACCAAACGCGGCAGCGGTCGCATGGGGAGCGCTGATTCTCTGGCTGTTGCCTCCCTGGGCGCGTTGGATCGAAGCGCACCGCGCCACGAGAACAGCCGCCCGATGAAACCTCGGATCACACCGAAATACTCCCGACGGACACCTGTGGAACGTGGCATGGAATCCCCAGTGGGTCCTGTCGGAGTGAGGCGAATGGGAAAGACCGAGGCCACGGCCAAAGAGGCGGGGCCCAAAGTGCGAGCCTACCTCGCATCGTTGCCGCCCGATACTCGCAGGGTCATGAGGAAGCTGCGCGAGGTTATTCGCGCAGCGGCCCCAGGCGTCGCCGAGCGGAAGCGGCCGATCTGAAATCGACCCCTCCGGCAACAGACGAATGATCCTCCGTGCGCTCCGTACCCCTGTGGCGTTTGTCGCGGTGAACGCCGGCGCTAGCAGAGCACGCGAATCATGTCGGAGCGCGTGATGATGAAGTTCTTGTCGGTCTTGAAGTCGCGCACGAGCACCGCCGGGTTCTCGGGCGTGATCATCGTCGAGAGCAGCTCCACGGGCGTCGAGATGTCCACGAAGGGGAACGCCGGCTGCATGATCACCTCGATCGGCTTCCTCTTGATCGTATGGTCGCGCATGAACCAGCTGTACAGGTGCGCCTCGTTGAGCGACCCGACGACGCGGCCGTTGTGGGTGACGGAAATCTGCGAGAAGTCGTGATCGCTCATGACGCGCACGGCGTCCTCCACGGGCCGCGTGCACTCGATCGCCTGGAGCTCCCCGGAGACGCCGAGCGCCACGAGATCGCGTACCGTCATGCCTGTCACCTCCAGGAAGCCGCGCGCGCGCATCCATTCGTCGTTGTACATCTTCCCGAGGTATCGCGAGCCGTGATCGTGGACGATCACCACCACGACGTCGTCTTTCGTGAAGTGCTCTCTGAGCTGCACCAACCCAGCCATCGCGGAGCCGGCGGAGTTGCCGGCGAAGATACCTTCCTCGCGCGCGATGCGCCGGGTCATCACCGCGGCGTCCTTGTCAGTGACCTTCTCGAAATGGTCGATGACGTCGAAGTCCACATTCTTCGGAATGAAGTCCTCGCCGATGCCCTCGGTGATGTACGGGTAGATCTCGTTCTTGTCGACGACCCCGGTTTCTTTGTACTTCTTGAAGACTGATCCGTAGGTATCGATCCCCCACACCTTGACCTTCGGGTTACGTTCCTTCAAATAGCGTCCCACACCCGTAGCCGTACCGCCCGTGCCCACGCCGACCACGAGATGTGTCACCGCGCCGTCTGTCTGATCCCAGATCTCAGGGCCGGTCTGCTCGTAGTGGGCCTGGCTGTTCGACAGGTTGTCGTACTGGTTGGCTTTCCAGGCGTTCGGCACCTCGCGCTCGAGCCGCGACGACACCGAGTAGTACGAGCGCGGGTCTTCCGGATCGACGTCGGTGGGACACACGATGACCTCGGCACCGAACGCCTTCAGGGCATCCACCTTCTCCTTCGACTGCTTGTCGGTGGTGGTGAAGATGCACGTGTATCCCTTCACCACCGCGGCGATGGCCAGCCCCATTCCGGTGTTGCCGGACGTGCCTTCGATGATCGTGCCGCCAGGCTTCAACTTTCCCGACCGTTCGGCGTCCTCGATCATCTTGACCGCCATACGGTCCTTGATCGAGTTGCCGGGGTTGAACGTCTCCAGCTTGGCAAGCACCGTGGCGTCTGTCACGCCCCTGGTGATGCGATTGATGCGGACCATCGGCGTGTGTCCGATGGCATCAAGAATGGTGTCGCAGATCTTCCGGCCGGGTGCGTTCGCCACGCCGTGATCTTACCGGAGTCCAAAGCCTTACCGTATCTCGACTTCAACGAGAGAAGCGACGCCTGAACCCACGACGCTCAAGCTGTGGCCGCCGGGCACAAAGGCCCATTCTGATGCGAGCCGGGCTTGCCTGTCTACTCGGTGATATCCACGCTTCCCGCGAGGCGAGTGCCAGTGGAACTCAACGGCTGCCCCGGCTCCCGCTGCCGCACGTGTGCGTCGTTGAGTGCGATCGTTGCGATATCCCGTTCAAGGCGGTGGTCGAGCGTCATGTCACCGGGCGCGATCCTCACCTCGAGGACACGCAAGAGAATCGTGTCGAGTCGCACGGTGTGGTACGGTTCCTGGTTGACCGGGATCTGCGCCGACGCGGCCGGCACCGCCGCGAAAAGAGCCAAGGCGCCCACCGCGCGCATCACTCGTTTCATGGGCGGATTCTAGCCGAAACATCGGATACTGGATAAACCCTCCTGAGCCGTTGGAGTACTCCGCGGTGACCCGGGCGGACGTCGGGCTCCTCTGCCCGACGACAGGAAGTATCAAAGGCCTCTGATGCAAGGCATCTTCTTTCCCAGCTCCAACGTGATCTTCGCGGCCCAGCACGACGAGTTTGCGCAGGTCAAGCCCGATGCGGATCCGTCTCTCTCGACCGATCCTATCAAGAGCGTGTATGGGAGCTGGCTTGCCGTTGAGAACAGCAGTCTCGCCATCGCCGAAGCGACCAACCTCCTGTTGCTTCCAGGCCGCCGGTGCTCGAATGGCCGTCCGGTTCCGTTGATGGATCCGGATTGGCCCAAGTACGTCTCGGACCTCAGGCAGGCGGCGCAAGGGGCCTACAAAGCGGCACAGACCAAAGACCAGGATCGCATCCTCGACGCCGCCGACGCGCTCGCCACGGCGTGCTCACACTGCCACTCCGTCTACCGCGAAAAGGCACCCGAGCAAGGCGGGGAGGCGAACCGCTGCGTCAAGTGAGGGAAGCAGGCCCTCAGGATCGGCTTCGCGACTGGCGCGGGCCGCGCGATGCATGTGCCGACCCGTGCGCCTTTGGTGCCCACGTTCCGCCCCTCGCGGGCGGAGCGCCCGGTCCGCCCCCCTTACGTTCGGCCTTAGCCCGAGCCCGGGCACGCTCCTCGGACTTCCGCGCCCGGATCGCGGCAATCCGTTCGGCCAACGGGATTTCGAGCTTGGTGTCCGGGCGCGCGTGGTAGTCGAAGTCTGGCAGCGTCACCCGCGGCAGTGAGCGGCCGATCGCCCTCTCGATGGCGCGGAGGTCAGGCTCCTCCGCCTGTGACACAAACGTGAAGGCATCGCCGGTCGCCTCGGCGCGGCCGGTGCGCCCCACGCGGTGAATGTAATCGTCGGGCACCGCCGGTACGTCGAAGTTGACGACGTGGCTGAGAGCCTCGACGTCGATCCCACGCGCCGCGATATCGGTGGCGACGAGCACCCGGTACTTTCCACTCTTAAACCCGGCCAACGCCTCGGTGCGCTGGGCCTGCGAGCGATTGCCGTGGATCCGCGCCGCGATGATCTTGTGGCGCACGAGGTAGTCGGCGAGACGGTTCGCGCGGTGCTTGGTCCGCGTGAACACGAGCGCTTCCCGGAGGATATTGCGCTCGAGGAGTTGGACGAACAGGGCCGCCTTCAGTTCCTGCGAGACGGGATACACCGCCTGCGTGATCCCGACGGCTGGCGCGGACTGCCGCTGCAGGCTGATCTGCACGGGGTTCTTGAGCATCTCGCCGGCGAGCGTCGCGATCGGTGCGGGCATCGTGGCGCTGAAGAACATCGTCTGGCGCCGCGCGGGGATATGGCGCAGGATGCGGCGAATGTCCGGGAGAAAGCCCATGTCGAGCATCCGGTCCGCCTCGTCCAGCACGAGGTACTCCAGGCCGGCGAGCTTCGCGTACGGCGCCCGGAAATGATCGAGCAGCCGACCCGGCGTCGCGATGATGACGTCGGCACCGCTGCGGAAGGCGTGCTCCTGCGGTCCCATGCCGACGCCGCCGTACACCGCGGCGCCCGTCAGCGGGGTGTGCACGGCAAGGGCGTTGAGATCCTCGAGAATCTGCGCGGCCAGCTCGCGGGTCGGCGTCAGCACGAGCGCGCGCGTCGTCCGGCGCGGCTTCTCGATCAGACGGTGCAGGATGGGCAGCAGGAACGCGGCGGTCTTGCCGCTGCCTGTCATGGCGCACGCCAGGACGTCGCGGCCGGCCATCGCCGGCGGAATCGCTTCGTCTTGGATCGGTGTCGGCTTGGCGAATCCGAGCTCTCGGATACCCCTCAGGAGTTCAGCGTGCAGCTTCAGCGTGGAGAACGGCATCCACCCATCTTCGCACGCGCGTGCCGCGAACGCACGCCGGCTTCAATGAAGAGCCGTGCCGGACGGCCGTGTATCTCAATGCGTCATGGCGTACACGATGTAGTTGACGCCCATCTCGTACGCACCACTCGTGACGTCAACCGGGAACACGTCGCGTGCCGACCATTCCCAATACTCGGCGAGATCGCTGTTGTGGTTGGCCAGGGCAATCATCCTGCCTTTCGGGTTGTTATCCTCGAATATGGCGTAGAAAGCGGGAGTGACACTCACGCTCGGATGCGGAACCGTGAGCACCTTCAGGTCGAACAACGCGTGAAAGATTGAGTGGCTGACGTCGATCGGCAGAAACCGATGTTCGGGCAGCGCGCGCGACATCTGTGCGGCCATGTTCCGCCACTGCGCGTCGCCCTCAAAATCATCGAAGATGATGAAGCCCCCCTTCAGCAGGTATGCGCGCAGCGTGGCGGCTTCTCCGTCCTGCAGGGCCCAGAACCCAGGCTCCGACACGTACACAATCGGGTTCGTGAACAGCTCGGCATCCGAGAACGTCAGCACATTGCTGCGGCCCCGATTGACCGGCACGCGCGTCATGTCGTCGAGTGCTTCGGTCATGTAGAGGTCGGCGCTCGGGTAGTCGTGCGACCAACTGTTGGATGGGTAGCGCATGCGGGTGAACACGAATCGGCTGTCGTACCCCGGGTTCTTCGCGACGCGCGGCCCGAAGCCAAAGAACCCCTGCGCGTCTGCCCAGAGAGGCAGAACCAGCACGCCGATGAGGAGAACCGCCAACCTTGCGAACATGAACATGAACTCGGATGGCGCACGCCTTTCAGTGCGTCATCGCGTACATCACGACGTTGATCCCAACCGCATAGCCATCGGGCGAGAAGTTGTAGAAGAACCGAGGGTCCTCCCCTTCTCGCTCCCATGCATCCGAGATGTCGGTGTTGTGCGTCATGACGACCATAAGGTTCCCCCGCGCATCGGTGATGCCACGAATGTGCGGCTGGGCACTGTCGGACCCGCGCTCGGAGGTTCCGCCACCGCTCGTGCGCCAGAACTGAATCGACGGAATCTGCGGCAGCCGCTTCACCTCGAACAACGTGCGGAAGATGGGGTGGTCCAGCGGAATGTCGCGGATTGGAAACTCGCTGGGCGGCAGTACGCGGCCAATCTCGTTCGCCCAGTTGTCCCAGGCGCGTGTGCCCCAGGAGTCATCCACCCAGAGGAAGCCGCCCTTGAGCAGGAACGCACGTAGCCCTTTGATCTCCGCGTCGCTCATCGCCGCCGTGCCGACGTCCTCCATGTGCAGGTACGGGCACTGGAACAGCAGGTCGTCTGTCAGTCTGACGACGACGAAGTCGGGCTCTCCCTCACCGTTCTTGTCAACGCGAACCTTGGTCAGCTCGCCCAGGCGGATGGAGAAGTTGCGCTCTGCGTCTGGATAGTCCGTAGACCAGCCCTGGCCGCCGGCCTCACGACGGCCGCTGGTATAGGCGCCGCGGCAGAAGTTGAAACCGTGGCCAAAGGTTTCGGCGGTGGCAAAACGAGGGGCCTGCCGGAAGAAGCCGCCAAACTGCGCCGCCGCGGTGCCCGTCATGCAAAGCATCGCGACGAGCGCCATACGGACGGATGGCTTCACCGGATCCTTACTTGTTCGACTTCGAGAGCGCCCGGTAGTACTGCTCCACGAGCGCGCGGAACTCCTCCGGCACACCGTCGCTGCCCGACAGAGCGACGCCGGCCTCGCCCGTGTCCATTTGACGTCGCAGGTCGAACTCGAAGCGCTTCAGCCCTTCGGTGACAAAGGCCTGGAGCCGCTGCAACTCCGATACGTCCTGGTACGTGCGCTCATCCTGCAACTGCCGGAACGCCTTGAGGATCTCGTCGAGATCGCGCGGGTCGATGTTCTCGCCTCGGACCAGACCGCGGAGATCCTGCGCTTCGTTGCTCCACTGGCGCATCTCCGCCTGCAACTGGCGAATGTCTTCGGCCGAGAGACGCCCGTTCCATGGCGCGTTGCCGAGACCGTAGCCGTTGCCGCGGTTGTTCAACTGACCGCCAAAGCCGCCATTGACGCCACCAACGCCGTTCTGGTTGGCGCCACCGAGATTGTTGCCACTACCCAGGGCGCCACCCTGAGAGCTGCTGCCTTGACCATTGCCGGCTTGCTGACCTTCGCCTTGACCCTGGCCTCGGCCCTGACCTTGGCCCTGGCCCGCCTGCTGTCCCTGCTGACCGTTCTGACCTTGTTGGCCGC
>JAKFXY010000112.1 GCA_021731165.1 Acidobacteriota bacterium
CGGCCATCAATTGCGCCAGGGCATCAGCCGCTCGAGCCAGCTAATCCGCGTGAGATCGTTGTAGATGACCGTCACCATGAGCATGAGGATGAGGACGAAGCCGGCGAGCAGCATCTTTTCCTTCACCCGCATGCTGAAGTCGCGCCGGGCAATCCCCTCGAGGGCCATGATGAGGATGTGACCGCCGTCGAGCATCGGGATCGGGAGCAGGTTGAGGATACCGAGGTTCAGGCTGAGCGTGGCCATCAGCGAGAACAGCGCAATCAATCCAAGCTGGGCAGACTCGCCCGAGAGCTGCGCGATCGCCACCGGCCCCTGGAGTTGCTTGAGCGACGTCTGACCGACAAACAGGCCGCCGAGCGTCCGAAAGATCAGGCCCGACCCCTCGATATTCCGCTCGACGCTCAACGTGACGGCCTCCCATGGCCCTGGCTTGAACGTCTTGGTCGCCTCGGCGATCGCGATGCCGATCATCCCTCGCGCGCCGCGTTGCTCCGGCGTCACGGTCACGTGGAGCTCCTGGCCGTCGCGGCGCACGAGCAGGTCGGTCGCCTTCCCGCCGTTTCTGGAGATCGCCGCGACGAGTTGACTCCGTGTGGCCATCTGCTCGCCGTCAACGGCGAGCACTTCGTCGCGTGCCTTCAATCCGGCCTTGTCGGCCGGATCATTCGGCACCACGCTCTGGACAGTTGGCGTGGCATTCGGCATGACGCCGATATCGCCAATCTCGAATCGTGTCTGGGCATCCGGCCGCACGGTGACCGATTGGGTCTGCCCGTCGCGCAGGAACGTGATTGACACGTCGCGATTGGCGCGCGTCGCCACCTCGAGGAAGAACCGCTCCCACGTATCCACCTCGTTGCCCGCGACCGTCAGAATCCGGTCGCCGCGGCGCAATCCCGCTTTCTCCGCTGGAGCGCTGGGTACCACCGCGCCAACAACCGGCGGCTCATCCTGATAGGCCGGCACTTCGGCCCCCTGCGCGAGGACGAGGGCCAGCACGACGACCGCGAGCACGAGGTTCATCACCGGACCCATGATGAGCACCTGGAAGCGCTCCCACTTGGTCTTCGACATGAACTCGTCCGGGGAGCCGCTCCTGGGATCGTCTGGTGATTCACCGGCCATCTTCACGTACCCGCCGAGCGGGATGGCGCTGATGCAGTACTCCGTGTCGCCACGCGTGAACTTGACGAGCTTCGGCCCGAAGCCGAGGGAGAACGTCAGGACGCGGACGCCGATTCGGCGCGCGGCAAGGAAATGGCCAAGCTCGTGAACGAATACGAGCACGCCGAGCACAAACAGAAACGCAAGAATGGTCGTCACGCTCTCGCCCTCAGACTGTCAATTCTAACTCCCGAGCCGCGTCACGGGCGTATTCGCGAGCCCACGCGTCCACCCGGCGAACCACCGGCAACGAGGTCACCGACTCGACCTCGTGTGCCTCCATCGCTCTTTCTATGACGCGCGGGATGGAGGCAAAGCCGAGCTTGCCCTCCAGGAAGCTCTCCACGGCCACCTCGTTGGCCGCGTTCAGGACGACGGCAAGGGTGCCTCCCGCCCGGAGAGCCCGCCATGCCAACCCCAGGCAGGGAAACCTCGCGTAGTCCGGCGCGTGAAAATCGAGCCGCCCAGCACGGACAAGGTCCAGCGAAGGCAGCGATGCCTCCCAGCGCTCCGGATAGGAACAGGCGTACTGAATCGGGAGCCGCATGTCGGTCACGCCAAGCTGCGCGATCACGGAGCCGTCGCTCAGCTCCACCATCGAGTGGACGATGGACTGGGGGTGGATGAGGACGTCGATCTGGTCGGCGGTGACATCGAAGAGCCAGCGCGCCTCGATAACCTCGAGCCCCTTGTTCATCAGCGTGGCGGAATCGATGGTGATCTTGCGCCCCATCCGCCACGTCGGATGCCGCAGGGCAGCATCGGGACCCACGTGCTCCAACGCCTCGGCCGGAGTGTCGCGGAACGGCCCGCCTGACGCCGTCAGGATCAGTCGTCGAATCTCTCCCGGAACGCGGCCATGAAGGCACTGGTGAATGGCGTTGTGTTCGCTGTCCACCGGCAGGACCGCGACACCATGCCGGCGTGCCGCGTCCATGACCAGCGCGCCAGCCATGACGAGAACTTCCTTGTTGGCCAGCGCGATGGTCTTCCCAGCCTCGATTGCCGCGACAACGGCCTCGAGACCTGCTGTCCCGGCCGACGCGCAGATGACGATGTCCACGGAGTGGTGCGTGGCGACAGCCACGAGTCCCTCCGTGCCGCTGCCGACCACGTCTGGCTCGCCTCCAGATGCCGCCGCCCGGAAGCGATCGAGCCCCTCGCCGGAGGCCATCGCGACCACCTCGGGACGATAGCGCGCGACCTGCTCTGCAAGCAGCACGGCATTGTCGCCAGCGGCGAGCGCCACCACCTTCAGTCGGGTTGGATGCGCGTCCACCACGGCCAGCGCACTCTGCCCGATGGAGCCGGTCGATCCAAGAATGGCAATGTTCTTCATGTCCAGGGCTTCCCTTACCCCTCGACTACCGCTCGGGGTAACCTGAGCGAAGTCGAGGGTTACGGACCGCCTCTGAGAAACAGGTAGAACGGGGGCACCGCGAACAGCAAGGCGTCTATTCGATCGAGCACTCCACCGTGGCCCGGGATGAGGCTCGAGCTGTCCTTGATTCCTCCCGCGCGCTTGAGCCGAGACTCGAACAGGTCGCCGCAGATACCGAGCCCGACGAGGGACAGGCCGAGCGCGGCCATCGGCAGCGGTGCCGTATCCGGCAGCACGCGTGTTCCGACGACCGCCATGAACAGCGTGCCGAACAGCGCTCCGCCGAGCGCCCCTTCAACCGTCTTCTTGGGGCTGATTGCAGGTGCCAACGGTCGCCGGCCAAAGGCACGACCCGAGTAGTACTGCGCCGAATCACTCACCACGACCGTGGCCAGCAGCAGCAGTGTCGCCCGCGCACCGTGTGTACCCTGCACACTCACGAGCATGCCGAGCGGCATCCCGATGTACCACGGGGCCAGAAACGCCGCCGATGCGTCCTGAAGACTCACGCCGCGAAACAGGACCTCAATGACCAGCCAGGCCAGCGAGAGGAGAATGAGCGCGAGCAGCGTGGCCGGCCCTGCCGGCGAAAAAGACCAGCACGTCAACGCCACCAGGAGCAGCGCGGGCGCCGCGCCGGCCCAGTCCGGGCCGGGCCGAACGACGCGAAAGTACTCGTGTGCCGCCAGCACCGCCACGAGCGAGGCAAGCAGCCGAAGGCCACCAAGCGGGAGGAGGAGAATTGCGGCGAGCGCCGCAGCAGCGAGAGCAACCCCGCTGATCAACCGTGTCATTCCGCGCCGATCGCCGCCGGTGCAGCACTGATCCCGCCGTAGCGGCGCTCACGTTTCTGGTACGCGAGCACGGCTTCAAGGAGGTGGCGCCGCCGGAAGTCGGGCCAGAGCGTCTCTGTGACGTAGATCTCCGCGTAGGCAATCTGCCAGAGCAGGTAGTTGCTGACGCGCATCTCACCACTCGTGCGGATGAGAAGATCCGGGTCCGGCTGCCCGGCGGTGTAGAGGAAGCTTGCGAACCGTTGCTCGTCGAGATCCTCCGGACTCATGCCCGACTGGATTGCCCGGCGCGCGGCATCCACGATCTCGGCCCGTCCGCCGTAGTTGAGCGCGATGTTGAACTGCATGCCTGGGTTATGTTCCGTGCGGTCAATTGCCAGCCGCAGCTCATCCTGAATTTCAGTGGAAAGCTCTTCCATCCGGCCGATGACACGGAAGCGGATGTCGTTGCGGAGCAGCGTGCTCAACTCGGAGCGCAAATAGCGCTTCAGCAGCACCATGAGCGTGCTCACTTCCGCCGCCGGGCGCTTCCAGTTCTCGATGGAGAAGGCGTACAAGGTCAGGACGTCGATGCCCAATCGGGCGGCGGTTTCCACGGTCTCGCGGACCGACTCGGTGCCGGCACGATGCCCTTCCACGCGGGGCCGGTGCCGCAGAGCCGCCCATCGGCCGTTGCCATCCATGATGACGGCAATATGGGCAGGAAGCTGCTCGAAATTGATCTGGCGCGCGAGTTCCTCATCGGCATCACCCGACGGAATCACGGCCAGCAACTGCTCAAGCGACATTCGGCATCTCTAAGTGCGGCAAGGGGTTAATCATAAACCACGCCGACCAGGCACAGCCCGTGCGACGGGGCCGTCACCCCCGCGTCCGAGCGAACCCCGCCCACGAGCAGCTTCCCTATATCCTCCGGCTGCCGGCGCCCTCGGCCAATCTCCATGAGGGTGCCGACGATTGCCCTGACCATGTGACGCAGGAAGCCGTCACCAGCGACCTCGTATGCGATGAGCCGTGCCTCCGGTGGCGCGGACTCGGTCGGGTCTTTGTCCCGAACCTGCTGCTTCGCCTGCCCTTGGGTCATCCCGCGCCTTATGGATAGTGGCTGGTCCCACAGATCCAAGCCGTTTGCCGGCGGAGCCACGAGCAGCTCCGATCGGAATATCGTGCGAACCGTGCTGCCGACGCTACTCCCCGTGCTTTGAAATACCGCGAAGTCGTGCGTGCCGATGAGCGCCCGTGCCGCCTGACGCATCGCCGCCAAGTCGAGTGGCTCTGGCACATGCCACGTATAGCCGCGGTCGAAGGGATCTCCGGTCGCCGCGTTGCGGATGACATACCGGTAGCTCTTGGAACGCGCGCTGAATCGAGCATGAAATCCGGGCGGGACTTCCTCTATGCGGACGAGCCGCACATCCTCGGGCAACTGCGCATTGAGCGCCCTCAGGAGCGTCGTCACATCGTGATGGCACGCCACCACCGTGCTGGCCACCTGGCCAAGCGCGTGAACGCCCGCGTCGGTCCGCCCGGCACCGTGCACGGTAACCGGTGCACCCTCGAAACGGGCGAGCGCCTCCTCCAGCAATCCCTGGATGGACGTTCCCTCGGCCTGCCGCTGCCAACCCACGAACCGCGTTCCATCGTAGGCGATGGTGAGCTTGAGGGTACGCATCAGGTCAAGACCGTTGACCTACACCGCTCTTCGCCTCCACCAGGCACTGAGACACAGAGGCACCGAGGCAAATTTGGAGGCGATTCCCGGGTGGCTCGGTGCCTCGGTGGTACATGGAAGGGAAACCCGCGCTAAGTCGTCCGTGACCCCGGCTTCACCACCGGCTGCCCTGCCGCACAGAGGGGACACGCCTCCGGCTGATAGGTCGGCAGCGAGATGGCGACGAGTGCATGGTAGGGCACGTCGAGCTGCTGATGGCCGCCGCTGCGATCGATGATCGACGCCGAGCCGACTACCTGGGCGCCAGCGGCCCGTGCCACCTCAATCGTCTCGCGCGTCGAACCGCCCGTCGTCACGACATCCTCGACCACCAGAACCCGTTCTCCCGGTGAGAGCGCGAAGCCGCGACGGAGCGTGAGAGCACCGTCCTGGCGCTCCGCGAACAGCGCCCGTATGCCGAGGGCGCGACCGACCTCCTGCCCGATGACGATCCCGCCGAGTGCAGGCGAGAGCACCACCTGCGCACCTAGTCCCCTCACCATGTCGGCGATGGCCTCGCCGCAACGCTCGGCCTCCCCGGGGTGCTGCAGGACGAGCGCGCACTGCAGATAGCCCGAGCTGTGACGCCCCGATGTCAGCCGGAAATGGCCCTCGAGCAGGGCTCCCACGCGACGGAAAAGATCGAGCACGGCCTCGCTGGTCACGGTGTCATCATACCTGTCCGGACCAGGAACATCTCTGTACCGGTCTGCGTCTTGGAGCTCATGCTATTCACCTTCTTGTACCGGGAGAGATTCGTATGACCGCTGCGCGCCGTGGGATGTTCGTCGTCTTCCTTCTTGCCGCCGGGACCGGGTCGGCCGACGCGCAATCGCAGGGCGTGCCGGGGCCGCCGCCCCCGGCCGCGGCCTCCGAAGTCCGCCGCCTCTCAATGGACGAGGCCGTGCGGCTGGCGCTGGAGAACAACCTCGGGATCAGGATCGCTCGGATCGATCCGCAGATCCAGGACCTGTCGATCGCGCACGCGCGGGCGGCCTGGTCCCCGTCATTCACCAGCACCTTCCAGGAGGCCAGCACCGATACACCTGCCAACAGCTTTCTCTCCGGCGGCGCCACCACGAAGGACGCCCGGCTCTCCACCAACGTCGGTATCCAGCAGGCCCTCTCATGGGGCGGCAGCTACTCAGTGGGCTGGGACAGCGCCCGTTCGACCACGACGAATCTCTTCTCCAACTTCTCGCCGCAGCTCCGCTCGTCGCTGTCCCTGCACTACGCGCAGCCGCTCGTGCGCAACTTCGGAATCGACGCCACTCGTCAGCAGCTCCTCCTCAGCCGCACCAACCGCGACATCTCCGATGTCACGCTCAGGCAGACTCTGGCGACCACGACGCGGGACGTTCGGAACGCGTACTGGGATCTTGCCTACGCGATTGCCTCACTGCAGGTGCAAGAGCAGTCGCTCGAATTGGCGGAGGAGTCGCTGCGGAACACACGGGCGCGTGTCGAGATTGGCACGACGCCTCCGATCGATATCATCGAGGCCGAATCCGAGATGGCCACACGGCAGGAGGCTGTCATCCTCGCGCAGGCGCAGATCGAGGCGGCGGAGGACACCCTCCGTGCACTCGTGTACGACCCGTCGATGCCCGATTTCTGGACCGCGCGGATTGAACCCACCGAGCGCCCTTCGCTGCAGCCCTCGGTGGTGAACGTGGACGCGGCGATGGCCAGCGCACTGGACCGACGCACCGACCTCCAGCAGACGCGGAAGTCGCTCGAATCCAGTGATATCAGCATTCGGTATCTCCGCAATCTGACTCTGCCCGACGTCACGGCCAGCTTCGACTACGGCCTCACCGGCCTTGGCGGCACGCAGTTCATCCGCGGTGACGGCTTCCCTGGTCCCATCACGGGCCAGACGGTCCGCGGCTTTGGTTCGGTCCTCGGCGATTTGTTCGGCAACGAGTTCCCGAACTGGACGCTCGGGCTGAGCATCAGCTACCCGCTTGGCCAGAGCACGGAGGAGGCCAGCCTTGCGCGGGCGCGACTGGAGTACACCCAGTCGCAGACTCGATTGAAGAATCAGGAGCTCCAGGTCGCCGCGCAGGTTCGAAGTGCCGCGCGTCAGGTGCTCACCAACCAGCAGCGGGTACAAACGACGAGGGTGTCGCGCGAGCTGGCCGAGAGGCGGCTCGACGCCGAGCAGAAGAAGTTCGCCGCCGGCACCTCCACGAGCTTCATCGTGTTCCAGGTACAGCGTGACCTCGCGGTGGCACGCAACAACGAGCTTCGTGCGCTGCTCGACTACAACCGCTCGATGGTAGACCTGGAAACGGTGCAGGAAGCACCGATCCGATAGGACCGCGGAGAACCAGCGAAGGTAAGATTCCCCCGTGCCGAAAGTATCGGTCACCATCATCTCGCTCAACGAGGCCGACCACATCGGCTCGGCGATTGAGAGCGCGGCCTGGGCCGACGAGGTGATCGTCGTTGATTCGGGCAGCACCGACCGCACGGTGGATATCGCCAGGGCCGCGGGCGCCACGGTGGTCTGCCGTGCGTGGCCGGGCTACGTCGAACAGAAGAACCACGCGGCCAGTCTTGCGGCCCACGACTGGATCTTCTCGCTCGACGCCGACGAGCGCATCACACCCTCACTCGCCTCTGAAATCCGCCAACTCCTCGCGCAGGAGCCTTCACGGCGAGGTTACCGCGTCCCGCGCGTCACGTTTCACCTGGGCCGCTGGATGCGAACCACGGATTTCTACCCGGATTTCCAGACACGCCTCTACGATCGGCGGGCGGCGCGGTGGCGCGGGCGGCACGTGCATGAGTCGGTGGCGGTCGACGGCGAGTCTGGCCAGTTGACCAATGAGCTCGAGCATCGCTCCTACCGCGATCTCAGCGACCATCTCGACCGAATCAACCATTACTCCACGCTCGCGGCGCGGCAGATGCACGAGAGCGGGCGGCGCGCGGGACCGCTCGACCTGCTGCTCCATCCACCGGCCGCGTTCATCAGAAACTACCTCCTGCGCCGCGGCTTCCTCGACGGCACGGCGGGTCTGCTGATCTCACTGGTCAACAGCTATTCCGTGTTCCTCAAGTTCGCCAAGCTCTGGGAGATGCAGCGAGATCCCCAATCCCAGATCCCCAATCCCAGACCCTGATGTTCTCTCTGCACATCGACACGGCGAAGACGTGGCGCGGCGGGCAGGGCCAGGTGATGTACACGGTCGTGGGGCTGCGCGCGATCGGCCAGCGGGCGGTGCTCGTCGCGCACCCGGACGGCGAACTGCGGCGGCGCATGAGCGAGGGGATGGATCTCGTACCGCTCGCGCCGGCACACGAGGTGGACCTGGCGGCTGCCTGGCGGCTGTCGCGTGTGATCAAACAGATGCGCCCCAACGTGGTCCACGCGCATGACCCCCACGCCGTGGCCATGGCGTCAACGGCCCTCTCGATTGCGGCGCCCACGCCGAAGCCGGCGCTGGTCGCCTCGCGCCGCGTGGACTTCCGCATCGCCAACAACTCCTTCTCGCGGTGGAAGTACTCCCAGGTCGACCGCTTCATCGCCAATACCGCTGCGGTCAGGGACATCCTCGTTTCCGACGGCATTCCGCGCGCGAAGACGACGATCGTGCACGAGGGCGTGGACGTTGAACGGGTCGTCCGGATGGCAGCCGCGAACGTACACGCGGAGTTCTACCTGCCGACCCATGCGCCGATCGTGGGCAACGTGGCGGCACTCGTGCCACACAAGGGCCAACAGCACCTGATCGACGCTGCGGCACTTGTGGTACGTGAGGTGCCCGATGTCCGCTTCGTCATCGTCGGCGACGGGGAGCTGCGCGAGTCGCTCGAGAAGCAGATCAAGGACAAGCACCTCGAGCGGCACGTCTTCCTGGCCGGGTTCCGCGTGGACGCACTCGAGCTCACCAAAGGCTTCGACATCTTCGTCATGAGCTCGGTGACCGAAGGCCTGGGAACGGCGCTACTCGACGCCATGGCTGCCTCAAAACCGGTGGTGGCGACCGACGCTGGCGGAATTCCTGAGGTGGTGGCTGACGGCGTGACCGGCTTCCTCGTGCCTCCACGCGACCATCACGCCATGGCGGATCAGCTTGTGAAACTGCTGAAGGATGAAGCGCTACGAGTACGGATGGGAGACGCGGGACTCCGCCGCGCGCGCGAGCGCTTCACCGTGGAGAGGATGGTTGACGCAACGGTAGCGGTGTATGCGGAGCTGGTGCCGGCCGGGTCAAAGATTCAGGCTCACCGGACGTGACCGCCGACCGTGGGTTTGCAGGTGCCGCGAAGCGGGCACTGCCGGTCTCTCTGGGCCTTCCCGAAGCCGCAGGCATTCATCATCCCCAGGTGGCAGAGTGAAAAGTCGTAGCGCACGGGGTCTTCCGGATCGATGGCCCGCAGCGACGCTGTAATCTCGGCGGCCATCTTCCAGCCCGGGCTCGAGTAGCGCGTCAGGCGCAGGCACCGACCGACCCTGATCACGTGAGTGTCGAGCGGCACGATCAGCCTCGACGGTGAAACTTTCGTCCAGATGCCCAGATCAACGGCGTCACGACGTACCATCCATCGCATGAAGAGGTTCAACCGCTTGCAGGCGCTCCCCGCGCTGGGCAGCGGGAAGAAATAGGAGACACCAGGACGAACTGACGTGCGGCTGCCATAGGCCTCTCGCAGGTTTGTCTGGAGCGCGCGCGTCGAGAAGACACTCAACGACGGTCCGATGTCGGGCGTCGACGGATCGTCCCCCTCCGCAAAGAAGTTCTCGACGGATCCGGACTCCCGCAGCATCCGCTGCAAGATGAGCAACAGCGCAACCAGGTCGCGACCGCGGATCCACCTGTGGACCAGCGGCTCGATGCGCACGCTATCGCGCGCCGGCGTGAACCGCCGAACGAAGGTGGCCGGGTGGGGTCCCATCACGGCCACGAGCGACTCGATCGACTGCAGCACGCTCGCGACGCGGCCGAACGCGAGTGCGGCCGCGCAGAAGCCGACCACCTCCCGATCGTCCGGTGCGTGGTACCGTCGTACGATCTGGATCGGATCGGTGGCGGAGTCAGCCAGGTCGAAGGCACGGTAGAGGCTCTCCAGGGGCATGCGTAGCGCACTCGCCCTGCTCCCCTCCCGCCTCGTCCTCGCTGCCTCGCCCTGTCCCGTGACCAGCCCTTTCGCGTCGAGTTGTCGCGGATGAATGCTCCAGAGTCTCATGCCGTTCCCCTGTCGCCTTCCTCCCTCAAAAGGCCGTGATCCGCTCTCCCGCCTTGCACATCGGACATGCGGCCTGAGGAAAATTCTCGGGCGCCTTGTACTCGGCGAGGGCGATGTTGGGAACGCCAATGTCGATGATGGATTCGAGCCGGTCGTAGATCTCCGCCGTGGCGATGACCGTGCCGCCCGCCTCGCCCACCAGCGCGGCACACTGCGCCTGCGTCTGCCCGGTGTTCCGGACGTCGTCCACGAGGAGCACGCGTCGGCCGCGCACCTGGCCCTGGTAGAAGGCGCTGAGGGTGTGGCTGCCGCCGCCCATGCCGCCGGCGCCGGTGGCGAACGGAGCAAAGAGCATCCGTTCGCGCGAGATCTCGCGGCGGCTGTCGACGAGCCCAGCCATCGTGTGCGCCAGCAGCGCACCGCCGGTCACCGGCCCGGCCACGACTTCCACCCGATCGACAATCGACGCCGGCAGCACGTCCAACAGATCCTGCGCGAAGCGCCAGATCGTCGAGGGATGCCTGAACAACTGGTGGGGATTGAGGTAGTCGCGGCCGTGGTACCCGTTCCCGAAGTCGAAGTGTCCGTTACGCATGAGCACATGGTGCTTCTGCAGATCGCCCAACGCCTTCTGCCGGAGGTCATCGTGACGTGTCATAGACGGATGGAGGCCTCGGGGTTCACGAACACGGGACGTCCGCCGACCATCGTCGCCGCCACGCTCCCGCGCAGCTCCCAGCCGTCGAACGGCATGTTCTTCGACCGCGATCGGAGAGCGTTCGCGACGATACGCACCTTCAAGTCAGGCGCAAGGATTGTGATATCCGCCGGCGCACCCTCCGAAAGCGTGCCGCCGGGCAGGTTGAGCACGCGGGCTGGATTCGTGGCCATCAGCTCGACGAGCCGCGGCAGGCGAATGAGCCCGGAGTGCACCAGACGATCGAGCGAGAGCGGCACGGCAGTTTCGAGGCCGACGATGCCGAAAGGGGCACGATCGAACTCCACATTCTTCTCATCGTAGTGGTGCGGGGCATGATCGGTGGCGATCAGGTCCACCGACCCATCGACGATGCCGCCAAGAATCGCGTCGCGGTCGGCGGCCTCGCGCAGCGGCGGGTTCATTTTCGTGTTGGTGTCGTATGCCACCGGCGTGAGCAGCGACTCGTCGGTCAGCGTGAAGTGGTGTGGCGTCACCTCGCACGTCACGCGGATGCCTGCCTCCTTTGCCTTGCGCACCGCCCGCAGCGACGCCCGTGCGCTCATGTGAGCCACATGGAAATGCGAACCGGTGAGTTCGGCCAGAAGAACTCCGCGTTCCACGCCAAGCGCCTCGCAGGCGCCGGGTATCCCGCGTAGCCCGAGCGAGGCGGCGTGAAATCCCTCGTGCGCGACGCCATCGCCCTTGAGGCTCTGATCCTCGCAGTGTTCGATCACGGGAATGCCAAACATCCCGGCGTACTCCAACGCGCGCCGCAACAGCAGGGCGCTTGCCGTCGGATGCCCATCGTCGGTAATCGCCACGCAACCGGCGGCCTTCAACTCGGCGATGTCGGCCAACAGTTCGCCTTTGGAGCCGCGCGAGACGGCTCCAATCGGATACACCCGCGCAAGCCCTGCTTCGGCCGCTTTCGCGAGGATGTAGGCCGTCACGTTGGCGTTGTCGTTGACCGGCGTGGTGTTCGGCATACAGGCCACAGCCGTGAAGCCACCGGCCACCGCCGACGCCGTACCGCTGGCCACCGTCTCCTTGTGCTCCTGTCCGGGCTCGCGGAGGTGCACGTGAATGTCGATCAATCCCGGACAGACGACGTAGCCGTCGGGCACCTCGACGACCGTCACTCCCTCCACGGGAATGTCGCGGCCGACACGGACGATCCGATCACCATCGATGAGGACATCGTGCATGCCGTCGATCCCGTTGCCGGGATCGATCACGCGCCCCCCCTTAAGCAGCCGCTTCATGTTCCGATCCACCGGCGAGGAGATAGAGCACGGCCATGCGCACGGCCACTCCGTTGTGCACCTGATCGAGAATCACCGAATAGGGGCCATCGGCCACTTCCGAGGCGATCTCGACACCGCGGTTCATCGGACCCGGATGCATGATCATGACGTCTGGCGACGCCAGCTCCAGCCGCTTCTCCGTCATGCCGAACACGTTGAAGTACTCGCGCAGGGATGGGAAGAAGGCACCCTCCATCCGCTCGAGTTGAATCCGCAGCAGCATGATGACGTCGGCGTCGCGCACCGCCTCTTCCACGACACTCGTCGCACGCACGCCGAAGCGGCGGATCTCGGTGGGAATCAGCGTTGGGGGCCCGCACACCCACACCTCGGCGCCCATCTTCGTCAGCAGGTGAATGTTCGAGCGCAGCACGCGGCTGTGCAGCAGATCGCCGACGATGGCCACCTTCAGGCCGGCGAGGCGCTTCTTGCGCTCCCGGATCGTGAAGGCGTCGAGCAGCGCCTGCGTCGGGTGCTCGTGCATGCCGTCGCCGGCGTTGATGATGGCCGAACGGCAGATTCGCGCGAGCAGGTGGCAGGCCCCTGACGAGGAATGGCGCAGCACGATCATGTCGGGGTTCATCGCCTCGAGGTTGAGCGCGGTATCCGCCAGCGTTTCGCCCTTGACGACGCTGGAGGAGGAGATGGCGATGTTGAGCGTGTCGGCGCTCAGCCGCTTCTCGGCGATCTCGAAGGATGTGCGGGTGCGCGTGCTCGGCTCGAAGAACAGGTTCACGATCGTCTTGCCACGCAGCGCCGGAACCTTCTTGATCGGCCTGGAGCCGATCTCCTTCATCGCCTCCGCGGTGTCGAGGACGAGTGAAATCTCGTCGGCAGCGAGATCGGCTATCCCCAACAGGTCTTTGTGCCGCAACGCGGTGATGGCGGCGGGCGTCATTGCAGCACCACTTCATCCTGGCCATCGCTCTCCATGAGCCTGACCTGGATACTCTCCTCGGGCGACGTCGGCAGGTTCTTGCCCACGTAGTCCGCCTTGATGGGCAGCTCGCGGTGGCCGCGGTCCACGAGCACCACGAGCTGGATGGAGCGCGGGCGGCCGAAGTCGATCAGCGCGTCGAGCGCCGCGCGGGTTGTCCGTCCCGTATAGAGCACGTCGTCCACGAGCAGGACCTTGCGATCGTCGATAGAGAACAGGATCTCGGTGCGACGCACGAGCGGCTGCGGCCCAACGGCGTGACGCATCAAGTCGTCACGATAGAGCGTGATGTCGAGAGCGCCTGTCGGGACCTCGTCGCCGGTGATTTCCTTGAGGCTCCGCGCCAGGCGGCGCGCGATATGGACACCGCGCGTGCGGATGCCGACAAGGGCCAGATCTTCAACGCCCTTGTTGCGTTCGACGATTTCGTGTGCGATTCGGGTGAGGGTGCGGCCGATCCGGTCCGCATCCATGACGACAGGCATGTGGCACCTCTTCACGGCCTCGCGGGACCGCGGTTAAAGAGTTCGGCGGGCAGTATATCACTCCCCACCAGCCACTCCCCACCAGCCAGCAGGTATACTTTCCCCAATGCCCGTCGACGTCGAGGCACGGGTCATCCGCAACACGCGCCTCTCCTCCGACTACAACGTCATCGCACTTGCCGCTCCGGAAATCGCTGGCGCCGTCGAGCCCGGCCAGTTCGTCATGGTCAAGCCCGGGCGCGGCACCGACCCCTTGCTGCGGCGGCCCTTCTCGGTGTTCGAAGTGCTGCGGCGTGAGGGTCGCGTCGAGGGGTTGACGCTGCTCAGCAAGCGCATCGGCGCGGTGACGGGCCTGTTGTTCGACGTTGTCGAAGGCGATGTCGTCTCGTGCCTGGGGCCACTCGGCCGTCCCTTCAACCTGGTCGATCCGCCCGCGGAAGCCTGGATGGTGGCCGGAGGGGTGGGTCTAGCGCCCTTTGCCACGCTGGCCGAATCGCTTGTCGCTCGCGGCACGAAGACGACGCTGTTCTACGGAGCACGGAGCGGCGCAGAACTCTTCTACCTGGACTGGTTCGAATCACGCGGCATCCGGCTTGTCCTCTCGACCGAAGACGGCTCGCGAGGCGAACGCGGACGCGTCACCGTGCCACTCGAGCGCGAGCTGCGGCGCGCAGGGTCGGCTGACCTCGAATCGGCCGACATCAAGGTGTTCGCCTGCGGGCCGGAGCCGATGCTCGAGGCGGTTTCACAACTGGCCGCCAAGTACGGCAAGCGCTCGGAAGTCTCGGTGGAACGCGTGATGGGATGCGGCATGGGCGGCTGTTACAGCTGCGTGATCCCGGTCCGCGACGCCGGAGGCGGCCACCACTACGTGCGCTCCTGCATCAGCGGTCCGGTATTCGCTGGCGCGGATCTGGCGTGGGATTGAGATCTCATCCATGATTCGATATCTCGGTGACTCGGCCTCCCTCGAGGGCGTGACGTGAGTGACCTGTCGGTTCAAATCGGGCCGCTGACACTGGCCAACCCGCTGATGGCGGCCAGTGGGTGCTTCGGCTACGGTGTCGAGTACGCCGGCGCCGTGGATCTCTCGACGCTCGGCGCGGTGGTGTCGAAGGGTCTGTTCCTCAAACCGCGCGAAGGCCATCCTCCCGAGCGGATCGTCGAGACGCCGTCGGGCATGCTGAATGCGATCGGATTGCAAGGGATCGGCGTTCACCGCTACATCGCCGAGAAGCTGCCGGAACTGCGCGAGCGCCGGGCCACCAATGTCATCAACATCTGCGGCAGCACGCTGGACGAATACGTGGAGCTGGCGCGAATCCTCTCCGACGCCGACGGCGTCCATGCGCTGGAACTGAACATCTCCTGCCCGAACATCAAGGAGGGCGGAATCACGTTCGGGTGCAGCCTGAACGGCACGTTCGACGTGGTGAGCGCGGTAAGGAAGGTCACGCACCTGCCGGTCATCCCGAAGCTCACGCCGAATGTCACCGACGTCGCGTCGTTCGCGCGCGCCTCGGAGGAGGCAGGCGCGGACGCGGTATCGCTCGTGAACACCTTCCTGGCGATGGCGATCGACGTCGAGACGAGGCGACCGAAGCTCTCGAACGTTGTCGGTGGCCTGAGCGGGCCCGCGATCCGGCCGATCGCCGTTCGAATGGTCTACGAGTGCCAGCGCGCGGTGAAGATCCCGGTCATCGGCATGGGGGGCATCGCCAGCGCGCGTGACGTTCTGGAGTTCCTCATCGCCGGCGCCACCGCCGTGCAGATCGGTACGGCGAACTTCGTCGATCCATTCATCTGGTCGAAGGTGCTGAACGGCATCCGCGACTACCTCCAGCGACACGATGTGGCGCGTGTGGCCGACCTCGTCGGCACGATCGACACCAGCTCGCGCGAGAAACAGTGGACAAGCTCCTAGTCGCCCTCGACGTAGACAGCGGCGCGCGGGCCATGGAGCTGGCCACCGCGCTTCGGGGCTTGGTCGGAGGCGTCAAGGTGGGCAGCCGCCTGTTCACCAGTGAAGGACCGGCGCTGGTACGCGGCCTCGTCGAGGCCGGGAGCCGGGTCTTCCTCGACCTGAAGTTCCATGACATCCCGAACACGGTGGCGCAGGCGGTGGATGCTGCCGTGGGCACCGGCGCGTGGATGATCAACGTTCACGCGTCCGGCGGTGTCCCGATGATGGAGGCCGCCGCGCGGGCCGGGCGCGACGCCGCCGCGCGGCTTGGACGTCCTGCACCGCTCCTCATCGCGGTCACGGTGCTGACGAGCATGGACCAGCCCACCCTGCATGCCACCGGCGTCGATCGACCCATCATCGATCACGTCGTGGCGCTCGCCCGGCTGGCACAGGCCGCCGGTCTGCAAGGTGTCGTCGCCTCGCCTCAGGAAACGGCTGCCATCAGGCAGGCCTGCGGCGACGGCTTTGCGATCGTGACCCCCGGCATCCGCGGAGCGGCCGCAGGCAGTCGGAAAGACGATCAGGCCAGGACAATGGGGCCGGCCGAGGCCGTCCGGGCGGGGGCGAGTTTTATCGTGGTGGGACGCCCGATTATCGCGGCGCCTGAGCCCAGAGGGGCGGCTGAAGCGATTGTGAGGGAATTGAACCAAACCCAGTAGGGGCGGACCTTCAACTCAAACCAGTAGGGGCGGACCTTAAGGTCCGCCCCTACAAGGTCCGCCCCTACAAAAATCCGCCTGGCGGGTCGCTACTTCGCCGTGATGATGTGGTGCCCGCGTCGGTTACGCGACCAGCACGCCTCGTTCTCGTCGGTGCAGAGCGGCGTTTCCTCGCCCTTGCTGACAGCGAGCAGTCGATCGGCCGCGATGCCGAGGCTCATCAGATAGGCCCTGACCGCATTGGCCCGGCGTTCGCCAAGCGCGAGGTTGTACTCGCTTGTGCCGCGCGAGTCGGCATGCCCTTCAACCGTGACGCGCGTCGACGTCCACCGCTTCATCCAATCCGAGTTCCTCTGCAGCGTGGCACGGGCCGCATCGCTCAGGGTGAACATGTCGTAATCAAAGAACACGTCGCCCAGCGGCATCTCCGCGTTGAGCTGATCAAGCGACTTCTGCTGGAAGAGCTCGTCCTCGGTGAGCTGCCG
>JAKFXY010000070.1 GCA_021731165.1 Acidobacteriota bacterium
GGCACCGCGCTGCAGGCGTCGCGCAGTTGCTGTCCAATCCGCAGGATGATTTCGCAAACCCGGGCCCGCACGATGCAATCATCGATTGGCACGCGGCATCCGCGGCGCTCGCCCTCCAGCCAAAGCGGCAGGCACGGCAGACTAAGACCCGTAGCGGTCAACCCAGCCGCGCGCAAAATCTCGCGGCGACTGCGATACACGTCGGGCGGTGTGACGTCTGAGCCAGCGGGATCGCCCGCTTTGTTGGGCAGCCGTGTGATTTCCGCCGCGATCGTCCCCACGACGCGCGATCCAAGTGCCGCGTAGTAGGGACGGTAGTGGTCGATCAGCGCCGTGACGGCCGAGGCCTTCGGCGCATCGCGAGTCACGATCACGTTGCGCGCGCGCTTCTCGACGACTTCCCCGGTGACGCGATCGACGCGCAGGTCGATATCGGTCAGGATGCGGCCAAAAGACAGCGCGCTCGTCACGAGCTTGGCGCCGAGCGTGCAGTTGTATGCCTGATGCGAATGGCCCGAAACCACGACGTCGATGTCATCCGACATCTGGCTGACAATCGGGACAATCGGACCCGACAGCCCCTCGCATCCGTCGTAAGTGCCCGTGGAGGCTTGCGTTCCACCCTGGTGGATCAACACGACTATCGCCCGCACGCCCTGGCGCACCAGCGCGGAGGCGGCTTCGTTGGCCGCCTCGGCCTCCGGCCTGAAGGTCAGACCCTTCCAGGCCGGCGGCGCGACAATCTCGGACGCGCCTCGTAGCACCAGGCCGATGAACCCGACCTTTACACCGCCGATGTCCTTGATGGCGTAGGCCGGAAAGAGCGGCTGTGGCCCGGGGGCTGCCGAGCGCCAGCCGCTCGTCCCGAGCGCCGCGGGATCGACACGCTGTGGATCCAAGATGATGTTGGCCGAGAGAAACTCGAATGACGCACCCGTAAAGGGGGTCTGGTCCTGACAGCCATCCACCGGGTGACAGCTTCCCTTCTGCATCCGGTAGAGCTCCCACCAGCCTTCGTCGAGCTCGTGGTTGCCAACCGTCGAGATCTGGAGGCCGGCGGCTCCGAGCGCCTCAATCGTCGGCTCGTCGTGAAACATGCCGGACAGCAGTGGAGATGCGCCGATGCTGTCGCCCGCAGACACCACGATCGTGTTGGGGTTGTCGGAGCGCAGGCGTGCGACGTGAGCGGCCAGATTCTCGACGCCGCCGGCATCGACGGAGCCCACACGTCCGTTCGAGCCGGACGGCGGTTCAAGGCTGCCGTGAAAGTCGTTGAATCCGATGAGCTGCACGTCCACGAGCGGCTGGACGCTGGAAACGCCCGCCGAGGGGCGCAGGGCACAGCCGGCCAGCGCAAAGAACGCCACCACGGCCATCGTCCGCGAGACGAGCCTCGTCACGCCGTCGATGATAGCTGATTGCTAACTGAAGGCCCGGCCTCGACCGCGGCCTGTCTTGAGCGAAATGAGGAAGTCCTCGACCGAGGCGCGGGCCCGGTCCGACAGCTCCACGAACTGCAGCCCCGTGCGATAGGTGACGACGTCTCTGTCCACGTCGCTGATGCGCGAATGCGCCACCCTGGCCCTCGCCACCACCGGCTTCCCGTCGAGCACGAAGCGGAGATCGTACAGGGAGTTCAAGTGCAACGGCGTACGGCATTCCACCGTGAGACCGCCACGGCTGATCTCCTTGAGCATCATCGGCTGGGACACCATGATCTCGGCCTGAAGCTCGCGAAGGATTGGGACTCGCTCGTCGACGCGCCCGTTCGTTGACATCAGCGGTCGCGGCATACGTGGGAGCCCGCCTTCACGGCTTGCACGGCAGCCCCCCGCATCTCGGAAAGACCGTAGTCAGAACCGATACGGCCGGTCAGAAGCGTCTGCCAGGAAGTGCTCCGCGCGATAGGCATTGGAGTCACGTGCGACATTTTGCGCAGCACCCGCACGGAAAGGTATCCGGCGCCATCTGACAGCGCGTCAGACAAACACCGACACCCGACGTGCGCTGAAGAACTGTGCTAAACCTAGCCGTTGTGGACACTCCTCAGGCCTCGATGACATCCAGGCCGGAGCTGCGGCTGCTCGAGACCGCCGGCCTCGGGGTGTCCCGGTATCGGCTGGCACCTCTACGCGTTGATTACGTCAGCGCTGAGATCGAACGGCTGCTCGGCATCCCGGCGTTCCGCTTTTACGCCGATCCCTCCTGCATGTTCGAGGCTGTGCATCCCGACGATCGCGCGCTGCTCACGCACGCGCTGGCAGACATGTCCGAGATCCGTCCTCCACTCACCCTCCGGTGGCGGCTGCGCAGCGGCCGTGTCAGCTGGGTCGAGCATCACCGGCTCGCGGTCCATGACGAGTCTGGGCGCCTGGTCGAGTTCATAGGACTCGCCTTCGACGTCTCGGGCGCTGTGAGCGGCGCTGCTGTCAGCACCCACCCCTGGCTGAACGCGACCGCGCTCCGCGCACTGTCCGAGCGGATCGAGCAGATGCGCGAGGAGGAGCGGACGCGGATCGCGCGCGAGCTGCACGACGAGCTTGGCCAACTTCTCACGGGCGCCAAGCTCGATTTCTCCGCCACGATCCGGCGCCTGCGTGAGCTGCGCACGCCGGGCGACGTCGTGGATCGCCTTCAGTCGGCGATCGGACAGATTGACATCGGGATCGCCACGGTTCGCCGGATTGCCACGGACCTGCGTCCGCCCGCGCTCGATCACGAGGACCTTGGCGCTGCCATGGCTCACGAAGCGCGCAGGGTCCAGGCGAAGTCCGGGCTCGCGATCAGCGTGTCGAGCTGCGTCAACGTGGCCGTCGAGCCGGAGATCAGCACCGTCGCCTTCCGCGTGTTCCAGGAAGCGCTGACCAACGCCGTCCGCCACTCCAGGGCGGCCAAGGTCGCCACGACGGTGGCCGTCAGACGCGGGCGGCTCCTGCTCTACGTGACCGACAACGGAATCGGGATTCCCCCGTCGGCGCTGCGCGGAGGGAACTCCATCGGCCTCCTGGGCATGCGTGAGCGCGCCGTGCGGGTCGGCGGCCAGCTGCGGATCACCGGGCGGACGGGACGCGGCACCCGCCTGCTCTTGACGATCCCCCTCCGGACACCATGACGAATGCCATGAGCGGCGCCCCGCCCGCCGCCGCCCTGCGCATCATGCTGGTGGACGACCATCCGGTCGTCCGCCGCGGCCTGCGGGACATCCTGGCGGACGCGTTCGACGGCGCCGTGATCCACGAGGTGGGCTCCGGCCGGGAGGCCGTCACGCTCGTACGCGGCGAGCTGTGGACGGCGGTCATCCTGGACCTGTCGCTGCCGGACGGCAGTGGTCTCGACGTGCTGAAGCGCATCCGCGAGATCCGGCCGCGCCTGCCGGTGCTGATCCTGAGCATGCACGCCGTCGATCAGTTCGCGCGGCGCGCGATCACGGCGGGGGCGGCGGGCTATCTCACCAAGGACACGGCGGACGCCGAGCTCGTCACGGCGGTGACGCGCGTCATGCGAGGAGGCAAGTACTTCGGCCCGGACGTCCTCGAACGCATCGCGCTCGGCCTGCATCCCGACGGAGGGGACCGCCCGCACGAGCGGCTGTCTGACCGGGAGTACCAGGTGTTTCGGATGATTGGCAGCGGCAGGACCGTGTCACAGATCGCGCAATCCCTCACGCTCAGCGTCAAGACCGTGAGCACGTACCGGACGCGAATCCTCGAGAAGATGGGCATGCAGACCAATGCCGAGCTCACGCTCTACGCCGCGCGGCACGACCTCGGGGACTCGTAGCCCTTCCCCCGCGAATTGATGCTTTGCGGTGTGGTGCGCCCGGCAGGATTCGAACCTGCGGCCTTTGGCTCCGGAGGCCAACGCTCTATCCAGCTGAGCTACGGGCGCGTATCGAACAATCGTGAGTCGCGATTTGTCATGAGCGACTGGCCAACCAATCACCGATCACGGAGCCAAGATCGCCAATGTCGTTGGCGCGCCCGGCAGGACTCGAACCTGCGGCCTACGGATTCGAAGTCCGGCGCTCTATCCAACTGAGCTACGGGCGCGAAGACCGGCATCATATCACTGGTGCATGACCTTGCCGTTCGAGAAGGCGCGCCACTACAATGGCGGTTCGCGTTCTCGATGGGGCGGTAGCTCAATTGGCAGAGCAGCAGACTCTTAATCTGCGGGTTGGGGGTTCGATTCCCCCCCGCCTCACCATCAACTTCTAGCAAGGCAACGGGCGTCGCCTCCAGTTCGGCGAGGAGCCCGCAACTAGGGCGCCACGATGGTCACGTCGTCGAGGACGACCGTCGTGCGTTCCGACGTGCTGTTCTTCCTGTTGTTGTAGCCGCCAAGAATCAGCGTGTGCGTCCCGGCGGATAGCGTGCCGAGCGGAATCTCGACCGTGCGCCAGCCGGTACCAATCGCGCTCCCGCCATTGCCGTTTCCGACAACTTGAGCCACGTAGTCGGCGGGAGCCGTGCCACGCAGCGCGCCGTCCATGCTGGCAAGGACCTGGCTCACCTCGTCGCTCTCGTAGTCCGCACCCTGGTCGAGGGAATAGCGGAAAGACAGGGTGAGCGCGGTCGGCGCACTCAAAGTAAACGTGCGGCGCCATCCTCCGGACATGCCGCTGACGAGCGTGTTGTTGATCCCGCCGAGCAGCACCTGTAGTCCGCCGCCCGTGAAACCGCCCGCGGAGAGCCGCGAGCCGCTCGCGTAACTCGACTGGGTCGCTCCTCGGAATGTGTTGTCCGCGTAGACGAAACTGTCCTGGCCGGAATTGAAGTTCGCCGAGAGCACCACCACGGGCGCTGGGGGCACGGCGGGCGTGACCGTCAAGCTCACCGTCACCGGAGCCGACGCGGCCTGGCCATCGCCGGCCTGATAGGTGAAGGCATCCGGACCGGCATAGCCAACGGTCGGCGCATAGGTGAACGAGCCGTTCGCGGCGAGCGTCAGCGCCCCGTGTGCCGGAACAGCGACGAGCTGGGCCGACAACGTGCCACCGTCGATGTCTGCGTCATTACCGAGCACGCCGGGAGCGTTCACCGCAAGCGTGCCGCCGGCCTGAATGGTGTACGACTCGCCGGACGCCAGAGGAGCATCGTTGACCGCCTGCACGGCGATGGACACCGTCGCCGTGTTGCTGTTCGCCAGGCCGTCGCTCGCCCGGAACGTGAAACTGTCGCTGCCGTTGTAGTTCACCGCCGGCTGATAGATCAGGTCGGGAGCGCTGCCGCTCAATGTTCCGTGCGAGGGACCGCTCACCACCGTGTAGGTCAACAGGCCGCCCTCCGGATCGTTCGCGCTCAGCGTGATGAGTGCGGACACATCCTCCACGCCGAACACGGACTGCCCGCTGGCCACGGGAGGCTCGTTGACCGAACCGCTGGTTCCGGTCGTAAAGCTCCACACGGGTCCGGTGCGGCTCTTGCCGCTGGCATTGGTCACTGTCACCTGCCACTCGTACCGTGTGTCTGGCTCGAGACCGGACGCTGCGATCGAGGCCACGGAACCACTCGCCGCCGTCACCGTCCCGGCGCTGCCGAAGGCGCCGCCCATCGGGAAGTCCAGCGTGAACTCGCTGTTGGCGTCGCTCTCGAAACGGTTCAGCCAGGGTGAGTACGTCTGCACGTAGATCTTGTCTTCCGCGGGGACGAATCGCAGAATGCGCAGCCACCCTTCGCCGCCATTCGCCCGACTCTGATAGTCGGCGAGCATCTGAAACACCGGGTGCCCATTCGCGATGTCAGTACGACGGGACTCGTCGTGGACGTGGCCGCTCAGCATGAAGTGAAGGTTTGGATTAGGGACCGCAAGCCCATTCCACAGATACTCCGTGTTCGAGCAACCGCTCACCGAGCGCTGTGCCGACTCGTTCAAGTAGCCGTGCGTGGTCATGATCCCGATACGTTCCGGGTACGTCTTGAAGACCGAGTCTGCCCACGTCACGGCAGCCGCCGGCGGACAGAACTCCATGTGCACGATCACGAAATCCATGCCGCCGCCGGAGAACAACTGATAGTTGTTGTCGTTCAGGCTCTGGAAGTGCCCACCATACCAGGGCTGCCCCTGGTAACGGGTATAGGGAAAGTACTGGTTGAACAGCGTTGTCGGCTGATCGTGATTCCCGGGCCCCATGCCGTAGGGCACGACGCCATCGAGCAGGCTCATGCTCGTGTTGGCTCTCACCCATTCCGTGGCCAGGCTGTTGTGCTCGACGATGTCGCCCTCGTGCGTGACAAACACGATGTTGCGCGCGGTCTTGTTGTCGACGATCCATTGCGTTTGCGACGTGAAGATCGCCGGGTACGCCTCGGAGTAGTGCTGGGTGTCCGGCAGCGCGATGATCGTGAACTCCGGCGCGGTGGCTCGCCGAATAGTGGCGCTGACGGTGAGCGGCCCGTTGCCAGGATCGCTGACGAGAGCCGTGAGTGCCGGGGAGGTAGGCACGCCAGTCGAATCATTGGCCGGCGACACCAACACCGGCTCATCTGGAGAGCTGGCGTCCACCGTCAACTCGAAATCGGACGGCGCCCAGGTCTGCTGGCCGGTGGTGTCAGTGACCCGAACGTTCCAGTAGTAGGTCTGGCCCGCCGCAAGATAGGCGGAAAAACTCAACGCGGCCGCGGTTCCCGACACCGACTGCGTTCCAGACAACTGCGGGCTGGACTTGTAGACGACACTCAGAATCGGTGACGTGCTCGACTCACTGCTGGTGAAGTCGATCCCGTCGGTGCCGGAGTCCTTCAATACGATCCCGTAATTGGGCGCGCCGTTGCTCCACTCTTGAACGAACCGCGTCACGTCCATCAGTCGCTGACCGGTTGTCGTGCAGTCACCAGGTACCGCCACTCCGTCATTCGAGCCGGCACCATCTGCGCCGACAGACGTCCACGCGGATCCGATCGACCGGGAGTTCCACGTCGCTTCGCCTTCGACCCAATCCTCGGTCAGTCGGTACAGCTGCATCGTGGCACCCGCGTTCGTGCAATTGAGCTGCAGCACCGCCGACGTGATGACGGCCCCCGGTGGCACGCGACCGCTGCCGCTGCCAATCAGGGTGGGAAACTTCATCAGCCCATGGCTATGCGGAGACTGCCCGTCGATGTTGATGCTGGCGGCGCTTCCGTCACTGAGCGTCGGCGAGTCCGCCGTCATCTGAGCGTCCTCCACCTGCGCCGGTCCACTGAAGACCACGGTCTGAGGCGGACCACCGATGTACAAGTCCGCGCTCACGAGCCCGGCTGGAGCCGACGCCGATGCGCCGAATGTCACCGTCGGCGCGTTCGTCACGCCGTGGTCGGCGGGTGATGTCAGGCTTACTGCGGGTGCCGGCGTTGCGGCCTCCGTGGCCCGGAGTTCCAGGTCGAAACTGATGTCTGTGCTCGTGGGTGACTGCTGGTGAAGCTCCACCGCCAGCACGTTGGTTCCCGCCACCAGCAGAGCGGGATCGATCGATGCCTCTATCCAAGCGCTCTCGTCCGCTCCGCCAATCGCCGTCGTCGCCCGGGTCGTGTAGGTGATGGTACCGGTCGGCATGTTCGACCGGACGACTTCGGTGCCGTTCAGATAGATCACGGCTCCGTCGTCCCGAACGATTCGGACGATCAGCGCATTGAGCACCGCCGGATTCGCCACGGTGAAACTGCGCCGAAAGTAGGAGGTGATGTACCGGTTGTTCGTGTTGCCGCCATACGAGAGCAACGTCGCCTCGCCACCGTCCCCGTAGCCGAGCTGCGCCGCTCCCGAGCTCCAGCTCCCATCGTTATAGGAAGGAACACGCCACGCAGTACCCAGGTTGGATCCGCTGTCGTTGTACTTCCACGTCGATCCAGCGGCGATCAATGTCTGATCGGCAGTCCTGGCACTGGATTCAAACACCAGCAGCAGACACAGCACTGACAGCGAGATCTTTCCCCAGGACATGGTCGCAGCCTCTTACGTTTCGTGACGGTGGTGAGCGTGCCGTGAAGGACGCTACGTCAGGAGAGATCGCTGTCGCCCATGACAAAGCTTTCCGCTTCCATCGCCTCTGGCGCGGCAGGGGCCGGCGCGGGCTTGTCCACTCTGGCGCGGCGCGGCTTTGATTTCACGTGACGCGGTTTTGATGCCGGCACTCTTTTCTCCGCAGTTCGAGTCCTCGTGGCAGGCCGCGGGGCCGCGGCGGCCGCGTGTCCTTTCGGAGACGAGGACTGCTTCGTCTTCCGCTTCACGCCCTTTGCGCCAGCCTTGGCGACGCGCGCCGCGGCTTTCTTGAAGATCCTCTGAGCGGCGGCGGCATCCTTCCGCGCCCGACGCGCTGCCTTGCTTGCCCGCTTCGCTTCCTTCTTCGCCTGTTTGAACTTCAGTCTAGCCTGGTGTGCGTTTGTCTCCGCCGCCTCGGCTTTGGCGGCGGCCTCTTTATGCTTGTCCTGTGCGGCTCGAGCTTTCGCCTTCGCCTTTTGTGCATCGGATTCGGCTGTACTTACTGTCATGGTTTCACCCTGGCGGCTGGTTCGTGATTGAAGACTGAACTATCCAATACCTGAGGCCCGGCCGCAAGAAGAGAATAGAAAGCGTCAATGACGCTTCAGCGACAATGCTCTCCCCTTCGCCGGCCCATCGCCTGAACGGGGAGCGCCTCGTGGTGCTCGGTTGGTCCCGCGCGATCCTGCTGCAACTCGCGCATCCGCTGATAGCGGCCGGGGTGGCCGAGCACAGCTCGTTCCGCGCCGGGCGCCTCTCGGCGCTGTCTCGCCTCCATCACACCGTGCACGCCATGCTCGCCCTCACTTTTGGAACCGCCGGCGAGCGGGAGCACACCCTCGACGTCATCCGCGCCATTCATCGCCGCGTACACGGCACACTTGGCGAGCCGGTTGGCCCCTTCCCCGCCGGCACCGGATACTCCGCCGAGGATCCGGAGCTGCTTCTGTGGGTGCACGCCACACTGCTCGAGTCGATCCCGATGACCTACGAGCGACTCGTCGGCCCGCTGGTGCCAGGCGACTGGGACGGGTTCTGCGAGGAGGCCGCGGATACCGTCGTCGCGCTCGGCGCCCCGCGCGATCGTGTGCCGACGACACACGCCGCGCTGCGATCCTATGTCGATGAGAGGTTGCGGTCCGGCGCGATTGTGGTGGGTCCACAGGCGCGCGAGATCGCGTCGTTGGTCCTGGCGCCACCTGTGGCCGCGTCCCTGGCCGCTCCGCTCGTGGGACTGAATCGATTGATCACGATGGGTCTCCTGCCACCAGGCATCCGGAGCCAGTACGGTTTTCGGTGGGATGCGTTGAAGGATCGTCGCTTCGACCGCGCGTGCCGGCGTCTGCGCACCGTGCGGCGCTGGCTGCCGCGCAGTGCGGCCCTGTGGCCGGAGGCGCGGCGAACCTGATGGCAGGTGTTCGGCGCGCTATGCCTCGACCACGGGCGTCGCGGCGTGATGCGCGGGTGACCGTGCGCTGACGACGGCGGCAATCACGAGATCGCCACTGACGTTCACGGCCGTCCGGCACATGTCGAGAAAGCGATCGACGCCGAGGATGAGGCCCATTCCCTCCGCGGGAATACCGACCGACTGCGCCACGATGAGCACCATTGGCAGGGAGCCGCCGGGTACGCCGGCCGTGCCGACGCCTGCGAGAATCGACATGAGCATCACGCGTACCTGCTGGCCGGTGGTCAGATCGAGGCCGTAGACCTGCGCGAGGAACAGGACCGTCACGCCTTCGAACAGGGCGGTCCCGTTCTGATTCGCCGTCGAGCCGACCGTCAACGCAAACCGCGAGATCTGCGGCGGGAGGCACAGCTTCGTCTCGGCCACTTCGAGCGACAGGGGCAGCGTGGCGTTGGACGAGGCCGTGGAAAACGCGTAGAGGTAGACCTCGCGACAGTTGCGGAAGAACTCGAGTGGCGACCTCTTGGCGAACACCCGCAGCACGGCGCCGTACACGAGGAATTGCTGCAGCAGCAATCCGATGACGACCGTCAGGACATAAAGCAGGAGCGCCGCGAACACGCCCGCGCCGAAGGTCAACGTCGTGTTGAGGATGATTGCGAATACCGCGAACGGCGCCAGCTTCATGACGAAGTGGACAATCCGCATACTGGCGTCGAAGATCTCCTCGAGCAGCCCGATGAGCACCGTACGCCGCTTGTCGCCCGGCGACGCGGCGCTCACCGCGACACCGAAGATGAGCGCGAAGATCATCAACTGGAGCATCTGGCCGTCGAGCGCGCGCACGGCGGCGTCGAGTGGATTCCGCGGAATGAGCTCGACGATCGTCTGCGTGACGGAGGTGGCCGCTTCCGCGCTGGCCTCGATGGCCTTGGCGCTGCCGGCCTGGGCCCGCACGGCCGCGCGATCGATTCGCTCGCCTGGCCTGATGGCGTTCACGAGTACCACCGCGATCACGACGGACGCGGCGCTCATGAGCAGCGTGTACAGCAGCGTGCGACCAGCCACGCCTTTCAGATCCCGCCCGCGGCCGAGCTCGCACACCCCAATCACCAGCGCCGAGAAGACCATCGGCACGACAACCATGAAAATCAGGCGCAGGAAAATCTGGCCGATCGGCTGGAGCAGGTTGAGCGTCGTCCACGCGAGCCACGGCTGCTCGACTTGCCCATGCAGCGCCACGCCGAGCGCCGCTCCGGCGACCAGCGCGAGCAGCAGGCGCGTGTGAAGTTTCACGGGCTCGATCCTAACCGAACGTCAGAGCGCGACGGCGCCGGGAGTGGGTGTGAGGATGGGCGAATTCGGTATACTTACAGCTCCTGCCTCACCTGACCCTGGATCTGTGCGGAAGTGGCGGAATTGGCAGACGCGCTAGCCTCAGGAGCTAGTTCCCGCAAGGGAGTGAAGGTTCGAGTCCTTTCTTCCGCACCAACTCATCGAATCCCGTCAGGACGGACGTTTTTCACACTCGCGCGTCGAACCCCGGAGAACGTGACCCACGGCGCATATGCCTCCATGGGCGACGAGTGTGCGACAGGAACCCTCTCTTCGTTAACGGCCTACGGCCACTCTCAGAAGGACTTACGCATGTCACCTACCAGCGGCACCATCAAGCGCATTACCGACAAGGGTTTCGGCTTCATCGCGGCACCCGACGGCACCGAATACTTCTTCCACCAGTCCGCATGCACCAGCACGCCGTTCGACTCCATGCGCGAGGGCGAGAACGTGACGTTCACCGTCGGCCAGGGCCCGAAGGGTCCGCGCGCCGAGAACGTCAAGCCCGCGTAGTCTGCTCAATGCCCGCGCCCCGGTGTCCGCAAGGCCATCGGGGTTCGAGTCCCGCCTTCCGCACTACACTGTCGCGCTCGACGCCGACATCCCCGAACACACGATCATGATCGAGGGCGACATTGCCACTGCCGCGGCCACTGCCGCGCCACTGCCGCCGAGGATCTGCGGTGGTGGGGTGACAGCTGGATCGAGAACATCGCGCTGAGCCTACCGCGCGTCCGGAGGCTATGGAACGATGCGTCCGCCGGTCACGAAGCGCCGGTAGTTCGAGTACGTCGTTGTCATGCGTGTGCCGCCCGTTCGGGTGAGCGTCAGCGCGTCCATCGACGACGGCAAGAGGATCGTCTCGTCCGGATCCTGAAACGTCACGGACTTGTATTTGATCGAGACGGCCGAGCGATCGAATGTCACAACGGCTGGCACTCCGGTGCGCTGCTGCGTCCTCGGCACTTCGATTTCGAAGGGGCCGCTGTTGGTTTCGTCGATGCGCAATATCTCCCCCGTCGAGGCATCGACCCACACACGGCCGCGCAGCCGCGCGGGAAGGTCGAGGGAGAAGCACTCTCGCTCCCACGCCACCACCGGTGGACCAGCCGATCGCATACGGTAGTCGAGCATCACCGCGGGGCGCCGGTCAACGCGGCCAGGGCCGGCTACGCTGAATGCGAACTCCCCCTGGTGCTCCTTCAGGAACATCACGAGGGGCTCGGGTGTCAGTGCCTTGGGTGCCAGGCAGTGGGGTTCGTCGCGGGGCCGCGGCGCGCGACCGTTCACGCTCACGAGTTCACGCACGACGCTCGCCACCGGCGGGCCACCGGCGCTCGGCGTCCACTGAATGCGAAGGTCGTAAATGAAGCGCGTTGGGAAACCACCGGTCGTGAGATCCGGCGCGACGGAACCGATGCTGACGGTCTCCACGCCGACGATGCTCTGGGCGCGGGCATAGTACTCCTCGACGTACGCGCCGGCACGTTCGAGCGCCGCGTCAGGCGCCTCGCCGCGCCGTTGCGCACCACCGGCCACCGAGGCCGCGGCGACGATCGCCCCACAAACCGCCCAGGCGCGCGCGCAAGGCCGTCGCATTCAGCGCATCCGTACCGGCGCCAAGTTTACGCGAACAGCGATGTCGAGATGGAAAGCGTTTTATGAGGACGGCGGATCGTCGTCGAGCTGCCAGTCAGCCAGCGGCTGCGGGCCAAGCTTGATGTCGGCAATGTCGGGATCGACACCGTCAGGAGGCAGGGGCGCACCGGCCTTGCGCTCCTTGGCGGCCACTCGGCGCGAGTCCTTTTCCTTACGGCGCTCGTTCAGCGCTTTCTCTCGCTCGCGTTTCGCGGCTGTCGGTCGGGCATTCCGGGCCATATGAGGCCTCCAGAATACACCATTCGCGAGCGGCACAGGAGCATACAGGCGAGACGCCGGACTAGTTTCCGCGTGGTGGCCCGAACGCAGGCCGCGGCCGCTCGACCACGCTGTAATCAGGCGGCACTTGAAAGAGCTCAACAGGAGGTTTGGCACGTACGAGGTTGGTGAGGCGATAGGTGACCTCACCACCAATAGGATCCATCCGGCGCGACTCGACCACCACCTTGAGCTCGGGCGAATACCACCGCTCGGTGACAATGTCCACGGACCGCACATTGCCGAACGCCCCGGCCGGGATCGTCATCGTGGTGCGTGTTCCCTCGGTGCGAACGCCTGCCACCTCCCGCGTGCCGAGCCGCTCGGTCGTTACCTCCGGGCGCGCTCCGGCTGGGAAGGGTGGTCCCTGCGGAGGTGGACCGGTCCGGCCGCCGTCGGGCCGTGGGCCCAGGCCCGGAGGCCTCGACTTCGTGGCGGTCTTACGTGCCGAATCGAGCAGATAGAGGACGCGCTCGGCGGGATCGCTGATCGTGACGATTCGGACCTCGGGTGCGGGAACGACTGGTCCAATGGCCGGCAAGGCCTGCTCGCGCCGGATGCGTCCGTGGCCATCGCGTGCGATGGTGCTCATGGTTCGACGTTCGATTCGATTGCCGTCAGCCAGGTTCTGAATCGTCTCGGTCACCGTCTCCGCACTGAACGGCGCGCCAAGCACCGCCTCACCGAGTTCGATCGGCTCGACGGCCAGCACGTCAATGCCCCCAGGCCCTCCGCCACGTGGACCGGGTACGAAACCGCGTCCCGGTTCGCGAAGAGACGGTTCCTGGGCGGCCGGCAGAGCCCCCGAAACGGCAATCACGATGCAGCCCGCCAGTACGCGATATCTCATGACGCTTCTCTTCATTGGGCCGCCGAGCTGGCGGGCGGATCGACACGAATGCTGCGTGCCACGCCCTCGACGCTCACGATCATCTCGAGGTCGATCATGCCGTCCCCATCCGGATCGGCGATCGTGTAACCCTCCGCCGCCAGGGTGGCACTCTCCACGCGCAGCCGAACAATCTGTAGCGATGCCGGATCAGCATCGAGCCACGTGAGCGTGTCGTACCGCGCGTCAACCGCGCCCGCGGCGGGAACAGACGACGACTCCGAGACGAGACCCTCGACCCGCTCGCCCGTACGCATCGTGTCGCGTCCCGCAATCACGAACCCGAAGACAAGGCAGGCCGCAGCCGCGAGCGTGCCCCAGAACGCGCGGCCTCCAACCCAAGAGCGGGACGGACGGGACCCGCTCCGCGCATCCCACGCGCGCAGAACCGCCTCCTCGACCCGCTGTGGGGCGCCGACGCCGGCGTCACGCCGTGCGACGTCCGCCAGCAGATCGTTCAGCCCCTGGTCGTCCAGCGTGTCGTCCCGGGGATTCATGTCAGGCATGTGCTCCTTGATGGCATGACTGCCCGCGCGTCGCACCGCCGCAACCGCTCGAGCAACTGTTGGCGCGCCCGGTGAAGCCGGGATCGCACGGTTCCGACCGGGACCTTGAGTGCCACCGCGGCGTCGATGTAACTGACTTCATGGAGATCGCAGAGCACCAGGACTTCCCGGTGACGAACGGACAAGGACGCGATGCCCGCTCGAACCTGCCTGACGCGCTCCGACTCGACCATCTGCGCGCCGACGTCCCCGGAGGCCACCCTCTCGGACGCGGCATCGAGCTCCACCCACCGTCGCTCGCGCCTGAGGCGGTGACGCACCAGGTTGCGTGCCACGCCATACAGATAGGTGGACAGCGCCGCTCGAGAAGAATCGTATCGGCCAAGATCTCGCATCAGCGTCAGAAACACATCCTGGACAACGTCGTCGGCGACCTCCGGCGAGCCGGTCATCGACCGGGCAAAGCGGTGGACGACAGCCTGATGCCGGCGGTAGATGGCGGCAAACGCCTCTCGCTCTCCTTGCCGTGCCCGTTCCATCAGCTCCCCGTCGGAGGGCTCGGGGACCCGGTTAATCGCCACCTGTCCATGATTGCCCGCACCGGACTGAAAGTTCCCGACTTTCTGGCGGGGCGATTATTCGTGGAACTTTCTCATCGCTTCCGCCAACCATGTGTAACCAACCTGTAACGGAGGTCTCGTGCGCCGGAGTTCCCTGGCTGTGCTCTGTCTCGTGGTCGTCGCGCAGCTCTCGTCGGCCGCGCGGGCTTCCCGCCCACCCGGCTGGAGCGATGACACGCACGGTCGCGATGCCATCCCCGACTACGCGCGTGTCTTTCCCGCCGATCGCGTCAGCCGTCTGGACATCGCGATGACCGCGATGGATTGGGCGACAGTGATCGCCGACATGACCGACATGGCGGGGCCGTTCGGCGCCCAACGCACACCGGCCGCCAATGGCGGCTTCGGCGGTTTTCCCCAACCCAGCCCAGAAGCGACCGCCGCCTGCATCGGCAGGGTTGTCGGCGACGCGTGCGCGTTCGGCGCCACAACCGGCGGACGGTGCATTCAGCAGACCAACGGTGGCACGCTCGCCTGCGTGGCCATCGGCGGCGGGAATCCCGGAGGCGGTCTTCCGGGGGGAGGGAACCCAGGCGGCGGCTTTCCTGGCGGCGGAGGCGCGGGCAACGGCCGCGCTCAAGGTGCGGACGACGTAGACATTTTTCCGCGAACTCCAGTGTACGTGCCGGCCGACGTCGCGTTCGACGGCGAGACGTTTCACGACGTCGGCTTTCGTTTGAAGGGCAACTCGAGTCTGTCGAACGCATGGCGCGCCGGTGCCGACAAGCTCCCATTTCGACTCAATTTCGATGTGCTCGACGATCGGTACCCGGGCATTCAGGATCAGACGTTCTTCGGCTTTCCCAATCTCGCCTTCACCAACAACGGTACTGACACCTCATTCCTCCGCCACCGCGTCGTCACTGAGCTGTTCCGCGAGGCCGGAGTGCCGGCCGCCCACACGGCGTTCGTCCGGGTGTACATGAATCGCGGAGACGGCCCCGTGTATCTCGGTCTCTACACGATGACGGAAGTGCCCGATACGCCGATGCTGGACACACTGTTCGGCAGCAACGACGGCAATCTCTATAAACCCGTCGGAACCGGTGGCCGCTGGACGACATTTTTTCAACTGTCGTTTCCGAAGAAGACCAACGCGGACGACGAAGACTGGACCGACATCGAGGAGGCCATCGCCACGCTGAATGCGTCGCGGGCCGACAGAACGGTTTGGCGAGCGCGACTCGAGGCACGATTCGAGGTCAACGGCTTCCTGCGCTGGCTCGCCCTGAACACCATCGTCGGCAACAACGACGCCTATGGCGGGCTGTCCGCCCACAACTATTACTTGTACGGCAGCCCGCGGCATCGGGATCGTCTGTTCTGGATTGCCTGGGACCATGACCTCGCCATGAGCGAGGGCGGCTTCGGAGGCGGAGGTGGTGGCGGTGCCCCGG
>JAKFXY010000151.1 GCA_021731165.1 Acidobacteriota bacterium
AGGTCGTCGAGCGCTTCGTCACTGGCGTGAAGGTCGAGTTGCGACGTTTCGACCACCAGGAGCGGCGTGGCCGAATAATGGAAGAAAAAGTGCTGGTAGGCTTCGTTGAGCTCCCGGAGATACTCCGGGTCAGGATCCGGAGTGTCCCGATCGGGGTCCGCCGCCCGCTCGCGAAGTCGACGAACGAGCACGTCGGTCGGTGCCTGGAGATAGATGACCAGGTCGGGTACAGGGATATCCGTGACGAGCAGGTCGAACAGCCTCTGATAGATGAACAGCTCGTTATCGTCCAGGTTGAGATAGGCAAAGATCTTGTCGCGGTCGAAGAGATAGTCGCAAACGGTTGTCTGCGCGAAGAGATTCGCCTGTCGTACGGTGACGAGCTGTCGATGCCGATTCAGGAGATAGAAGAGCTGGGCCTGAAGAGCAGCACCCGTGCGTCCGGCGTAGAAATCGGCGAGGAACGGGTTCTCGGCGTCTTCCAGCACGACCGTGGCATCGAGGTGCGAGGAGAGGCGCTCGGCCAGTGATGTCTTTCCGACACCGATCGGTCCTTCAATTGCGATGTACTGGAACGGCATGGGGTGGTGGCGGGACGTGCGCCGCCGCCACCGCATGCTATCATCCAGCCCACGCCTGAAATGCAAGATTCAAAAGGTAAAATGCTCAATGGCGACGGCCGACGCACGCCTTTTTCCGCATTTTTCAGGTGGTGTTTCGCGTGTGGCCCGGTCGTGCTCCTGGTCGCCTGCGCGACTGTTCCTCCTCCACGGCTGATTGAGCCGCCCGTTGTCAGCTGGGAACAGAAGCTGACGTGGATGATGCGGCTGGAGGATCAGCGGCTTCTGCGCGATCCGAATCCACCGCCGCCAGTGGTACTCGTTCCGGCAGCCCAGAATACCCCCGCGATCGTTGCTCCGGCGCCGCCGTCAGATCTCATCCGGCTTCTGGCCGACCCGGAAGGCCGCGTCCGGCGTCGTGCCGCGCTGGCGCTTGGGCGCGTCGGACTTCCCGAAGCCGTGGAACCGCTGACAGGCAGGCTGAGCGACGAGGAGTCCGAGATCCGACAGATGGCGGCTTTTGCGCTTGGGGTGATCGGTGACGCGGCTGCCCGCCCGGCGCTGCTCAGGGGGCTGGCCGATCCGAATCCACTGGTGCGAGGCCGCGCAGCCGAGGCGCTCGGCCTGATTGGCGATCGTGTCGATGCCGCCGCGGTGAGCGCCATGGTGCGCGGGCTCGTAGCTGGCGGCGCGCTTGCTGGTCTGCAACCGGATGAACTGGGGTATCCGCTCGCGCCCCCAGCCGAAGCGGCACGCCTCGGCCTCTATGCGTTGGCGCGGCTGGGATCGTACGAAGCGCTCGCGGAGGCGGTGCTCGATGCCGGTGGGCAGCCTGTCTCGCGGTGGTGGCCGGTCGCGTTTGCCCTTCAGCGGATCGGTGATGTACGCGCGGCGCCCGCTCTTCTGACGCTGATGCAGACCCCTGGTCGCTTCACCGCCGCGTTTGCCGCCCGCGGTCTCGGCGTGACCAGGTTGCCGGCGGGCGGTGCACTGTTGCGCCAGGTGGTCGAGCAGCGCCGTGCCGATCGGACGGTGATCGTCCAGGCTATCCGGGCCCTGGCTGCCATGCAGGATGGCGCCGCGGTGCCCGTGCTTGCCAGGCTGGTCGCCGAATCGGATGCCGATCTGGTGCTGCGCTCAGAGGCGCTGACCGCGGTCGGAGCGATCCGTAGCCCGGACGGCCTCGATCTGGCCGTTGACCTCCTGTCGGATCCATTGCCGTTGCTTCGTGGGGGTGCGCTGCGGGCGCTCGCGCTTATTGATCCCGAAGTGTTTCTCCTGACGTTGTCGGGGCTGGATGTGGACGGTGACTGGACGGTTCGAGTCGCTCTGGCCGGCGCGCTTGGAACGCTGCCTCCCGATCGTGCGGGTCCCCGCCTCGTGGTCATGTTGCGGGATCGCGATCCGAGAACGGTTTCCGCCGTGTTGAACGCCCTGGTGGCATCGAAGGCACCCGAGGCGGAGCGGGCCCTCCTCGAGCACCTCACGGCCGATGATGTCGGCGTGCGGGCGGCGGCGGCTGCAGGTCTCGGAGAGCTGCAGTCAGCGGCAGCCGTTCCGGCCCTGGCGCGCGCCTATCGCGCCGGAGTCGCGGACAGCACCTACGTGCCGCGTGCCGCGGCGCTGGCCGCTCTGGACAGGATTGACGCGAAGGCTGCGCGCCCCGTGCTTGAAGACGCGCTGAAGGATCGCGAGTGGGCCGTCCGCGTGCGGGCGGCGGCGCTGTTGCGGGCGTCGGGTACGACCGAACTGCCGACGCCCATTCGGCCGGCGGTCCCTCCACGGCCGGTAGAGTCCCCTGAGTGGCGACCCTTGCTGGCGCCGCCATTCTCACCGCATGCCTTCATCGAAACCGACAGAGGCACGATCGAGATCGAGCTGGCAATCCTGGACGCTCCGCAAACAGTCACCAATTTCATCGCGCTGGCTCGCAAGGCGTTCTTCAACGGTCTCGCCATTCACAGGGTCGTGCCTGATTTCGTCGTTCAGGGAGGGGATCCCCGCGGCGACGGAGAAGGCGGACCTGGCTACACGATCAGAGATGAATTGAACGAGCGGCCCTATCTGCGCGGGACAGTCGGCATGGCGCTCGACTGGGAGGATACCGGCGGCAGCCAGTTTTTCATCACGCACTCACCGCAGCCGCACCTGGATGCTCGCTACACCGTGTTCGGCCACGTGGTGAGCGGTATGGAGGTGGTGGATCAGACGGCGCCGTGGGATGTGATACGGCGTGTGCGGATTTGGGACGGCGTTCGCATGACACCCTAGGCATCGGTCGCGCTGCGTCACGCCCGCGTTTCGGCGCCGATAGCGTTCGCGTTGTACAAGAAAAAAGGGGGCCAGTGGCGCCCCCTTTCATGGCGTGACAGCGACGTTACCGCTTCTTCGCTGCCTTCTTCTTCGCGCCCTTCGCTGCTTTCTTTGCCATGTGAATCCCCCCCCTCGCTGGTTTGGATTGTGCGAGTGTCGTGCTGCACTATCCGGCGCACTCTGCCGCCTGGCACGTCGGCCCGGATGTCAGCGAACTCGCTTCGTGGGCCTGCTCCGGATCGCGCCGGTGATCGTGAGCAGGCGACAACATAAAAAAATGGGGTGCTCCAACCGAGCACCCCTAAAAAAAGGTCTACGAGAAAATTACCGCTTTTTCGCGGCCTTCTTCTTCGCGCCCTTGGCAGCCTTCTTCGCCATGTGCATTCTCCTTAAGGTTGTGCGACTCAGCCTCCGACGGACCACATGGCCGTCACAACGGGTGGGCTGAGCCATCCACCCTCATACCAGATGTAGATTATGGGTGAGAAAGTTTTCATGTCAAGCACAAAAACGCGCGTGATGTCAAAAAATACGCGTTCGCCCCACGCTTACTCTCACCGCTCATGTCAAGTTGTCGGTCGAAGATGCCGTCAACTGCAGTTGCGCATGCGCGCGTGCACCGGCATCAGCGTGGAGTCGCGGTCGTGAGGCGCGTGATCGCGCGCTGCGCTTCGTCCTTCGTGCGCTGGTCCGCACCGAATACCGTGCGCGCGTTGCGATAGAGCTCCAGGGCTCGCGCGGGCGCGCCCTGACGTTCATGGATACGCGCGGCATCGACACAAGCGGCCGCGTAGAAGGTTGGCGGCACCGTCGTCCGCGCGCGCACGAGGGATTCGAGCACGGGCAGCGCCGCCGTGTCGTCGTTCTGGAGTTGAAGCAGACGCGCGTGCCGGTAGCGTGTGACCGGGTCGTCGGGGCGCATCGTCAATGATTGGGCGAGCGAGCGCGCGGCGTCGGCCATTGCCCCACGCTCGAGCGCCCGCCAACCCTCGAGCGACAGCCTGTAGGCCGGATCCCGCAGGCGCGCAAGCGCCCGATCGAGCTGGCGCTGCGCCTCCGCTGTTGCGCCAAATGGCGCGGCAGGCTTGGCCTCGACCAGCGCACGCAGTTCGTTGACGGCGAGATCTGTTTCGTAGAGACGATCGAGTCCCGCCGCAATCCCGAGCCTGGCGCGGGTCTCCGCCATGCCGGACAGCGCCGCGAATCGTCCTTCGCGTGCTGTGACCAGAAGCGCCTGCCACGAACGCAGGCTGGCGGTCACGTCGTGCAGGTAGACGTCCTGAATCTCCGCGATGACCTGCGGAAAGTGCGGGTTGTGCGGGTATCGTTTCTCGAGCCCGGTGATGAGCTCAATGGCGCGCAATGGCTGTTGCTCGTACCAGAGGTAGATGACGTGCAGCTGGTAATCGGCCTCGCTGCGCAGGAGCTGCCCGCCGTCCCGAGCCTGCAGCATCTCCTTGAGTCCCGCCACTTTGTCGCCGCCCGGCAAGAGCAGAAGGAAGCGCAGCAGCTTGGCGGCGGTCGGCGCGACATCGGCGTAATAGTGGTACAGGCCGATCCCGAAATAGGCATCCTTCAGGTCGGGGTCGAGCGCGAGCGAACGCTCGAGCGATGCCTTGATGCGTTTGCCGTCGCGTGCCGCGGACAGGATCTGGCGCCTGAGGACGCGAAACTGGCTGCGGGCTCCGTACGCGCCGCCGAGGTAGAACCATGCCTCGGCTCGCCGCGGCTCCGCCTTCGTCCATGCCTCCATGGCCGCGATCGAGGTTTCCACTTTGGACTGAAATCGGGCATCTCGTGATGTGTTGAACGGGTCGATCTGGATCTGCCACCAGAGTGCGACGGTCTCGAGCAGCCCGCAGACCTGCACGGGTGCTGGGGGGCAGGCTTTTGCCACGAGAGCTTGTACTTCCTGAAAGCGTGCGTCGAGTATCGTGTCGTAGACCTGCGCGACCTGCCCGGCACCGATGAGCCCACCCGGTGCCGGCCCCGTCTGCGCCGCGGCCGGCACCGGGCCCTGCCACGCGGCGCTTGCACACGCAATGACGAAGAATGCCGTCCGGGTTGACCGGATCACGTGATGCTGGTGCGAAGGTGCTGCTTCTCGGCGTGACGCTCGAGAGCGAGCGTGATAAGGCGGTCGATGAGACTCGGGTAGGGGAGACCGGACGCCTCCCACATTCTGGGATACATGCTGATCGTGGTGAAGCCCGGGATGGTGTTCACTTCGTTGACATACATCGCCCCGGTGTCGCGGGCCAGCAGGAAGTCCACGCGCGACATTCCCGCGCCGTCCACTGCCCGGAATGCCTCGATCGACAGGCGCTGTACGTCGCGGACTTGTGACTCCAGCAAGGGAGCCGGAATGATTGGCGTGGACCCCTCGTCGAGGTACTTCGCTTCGTAGTCATAGAACTCGCGCGACGGGACGATCTCACCGGGGATCGACGCCTCTGGTGCGTCGTTGCCGAGCACGCCGCACTCGATCTCCCTCGCATTGGGGACTGCCGCCTCGATGACGATCTTTCGGTCGAACTGCAGCGCCAGCGTCATCGCGGCGGCGAATTCCTCGTGCGTTTTGGCCTTTGAGATCCCAACGCTCGAGCCCAGGTTCGCCGGTTTGACGAAGACGGGGTACGTCAACGTCGCCGCGGCGCGCGCGGTGAGCGCCGGCGCATCGCGCTCCCACTGGGATCGGATGACCACCATGTGGGGGACGATCGGAAGGCCGGCGGCGGCGAAGAGCGTCTTCATCACGGCCTTGTCCATGCCGACGGCGGAACCGAGAACGCCTGCGCCCACGTAGGGCACGTTGGCCAGCTCCAGCAACCCTTGCACGGTCCCGTCTTCCCCGTACGGCCCGTGCAGAACCGGGAAGATCACATCGAGGCCGAGGCCCGTGACCATCGCCGAGTTATCGGCCTGCCGCGGATCCGCCAGGTCGCGACGCTCCACCGTCACCAACGTGTCGTCGCCTGGATGCGCCACGAGGAATGTCTCTCGACGAGACTTTGCGGGGCGCGCCACGTCGAGCCGGCCGTGCTCGAGGACCTCAGCGGCGGAAACCGACATCGGCGGCTTGTCGGCCAACGTCCAGCGCCCGTCTTTCTCGATGCGGATAGGAACAGGGTCGAACCGCGTGCGGTCCAGATGGCGGATGATGGAGGCGGCCGAGGCGACCGACACTTCGTGCTCGCCCGAGCGGCCGCCGTAGATCACCCCTACACGAAGCTTCTTCACAGGTGGTTTCTAATATTACCGTGTCATCATCGTCTTTCCGATTCACGTTGACGGGCACGGACGGCGCCGCGCGGCGAGGTGAGTTCGCCACGCCCCACGGCGTTGTCCAGACGCCGGCGTTCATGCCGATCGGGACGCAGGGTGCGGTCAAGGCGATCCGGCACGATGATCTCGAGGCCCTCGGTGCCGAGATCGTCCTTGGGAACACTTATCACCTCTACCTGCGCCCCGGCGACGAGCTGATTGCGCGTCGTGGAGGACTGCATCGGTTCATCGGCTGGAACCGGCCTATCCTCACAGACAGCGGGGGGTACCAGGTCTTCAGCCTCGCGGAGCGCCGCTCGATCACCGAAGAGGGAGCCCAGTTCCAATCCCATCTTGACGGGTCGCGCCACCTGCTGACGCCGGAGCGTACGGTAGATATCCAAGCCAGGCTGGGCTCCGACATCGCCATGGTGTTCGACGAATGTCTGGCGTATCCCGCGGAACGCGTCACGGCCGCCGCCTCGATGGGGCGTTCGCTCCGGTGGGCCGCCCGCTGCCGTGCGCGGCTCATCGACATCCGGGCCGGCGTGGCTCAAGGTATCAAGGCCACGAATTTCAACCAGGCCCAGTTCGGCATCATTCAGGGCGGAGTGTTCCAGGACCTGCGCCGGGAGAGCGTCGAGGGGACGGTGGCAATCGGGTTCGAGGGCTATGCCATCGGCGGTCTGAGCGTCGGAGAACCGGCGGAACTCATGTACGCGGTTGCGGAGGAGACGGCCGCCCACCTGCCTCCGGAACAGCCCAGATATCTCATGGGGGCCGGTACTCCCACGGACCTCGTCGAGTGTGTCGCCCGCGGGATCGACATGTTCGACTGCGTGATCCCGACCCGACACGCCAGGAACGGGCAATTGTTCACGAGCCAGGGGCGGATCAACATCAAGAACGCGCGTTACGCCGAGGACGATGAACCCTTGGATCCCCGCTGCGGCTGCTACACCTGCAGGCACCATTCACGGGCCTATCTGCGCCATCTATACATGGCGGGTGAGATGAACGCGGCAGCCCTTAACACGTTGCATAATCTGACTTTCTACCTTGACACGATGCGGGCGATCAGAGACGCTATAGCGTTTCGGACGTTTGAGACGTTCAGGCAGGGGTTCCTCCGATCGGCTTCTGTCCTGCCACTCGATTCATGACCAATTTCGATCTGGGATTTAGGAGTTGGGCTCTGGGATTTCCGGGTCTAATCGCCATGGCTGCGCCCTCGCAGGGGGCACCGAGCGTGTGGGTGCAGATGCTCCCGTTCGCGCTCGTGCTCGGCATTTTTTATTTTGTGATTCTGATGCCGATGAAGAAGAAGCAACAGAAGGTACAGGCCTTTCTGGCCGGCCTGAAGGTTGACGACAAGGTCGTCACCTCGGGAGGCATGTACGGCACGATCACGCGCCTCAGCGACCAGTCCGTGCAGGTGCAGATTGCCGAGCGGGTGCGCGTCGACATGTCTCGCAACGCCATCGTCGGGTACCAGGGCCAGGAGCCGGTCACGCCGGAGAGTCAATGAGCAAGAATCTTCGCTGGAGGCTGATCACGAGCCTGGTCGTGCTCGTGGTGTTCTTTGCCGTTGGCATCTACCCAATCCTCGCGTCGCAATACGGCCTTCCCGCGCCTGGGTGGCTGATGGAGAAGCAGCTCAAACTGGGGCTTGACCTGAAAGGCGGCGTCCATCTCGTTCTTCGGGTCGAGCGCGATGATGCGCTCCGGCTGGAGACGGAAACCGAGATGGAGCGGCTCCGCGAGGCGCTGCGCACGGCCGGGATCCTTGTATCCGGCATCAACGCGGCGAGCCCGACCCAGTTCCGTGTGGACGGCGTGCCAACAGACCAGGATGCCGCGTTCCGCACGGCGGCCGCCGACGTCCAGACCAATTTCGACCGCAGCGCGTCGGCCAATGGGACCTACACGTTCACGATGAAGCCGAACATCGCGATCGCGCTCCGCGACGAGGCGGTGGTCCAGGCGCGTCAGACGATCGAGCGGCGTGTCAACGATCTCGGTGTCGCCGAGCCGAGCATCGCCCAGCAAGGGACGGCCGGCGACCAGATCCTGGTGCAGCTCCCCGGTGTCACCGACGTCGAGCGCGCCAAGGGCATCATCCAATCCACGGGACTCCTGGAGCTCAAGATCGTGGAGACCGGCCCCATGTCCACGCGTGAGGAGCTCCTCGTCAACGGGCAGGTTCCCGAGGGCATGGAGATCCTGCCGGGTGCGAGTGATACCCCCGGATTGGCGGCGTCCACCGTCTTCTACCGCGTGCGCCGCGCGACGGCCGTGTCCGGCCGCGACCTACGGAATGCGCGCCCCTCGCTCGACGAGAACAATCAGCCGGCGGTCAGCTTCACGCTGAGTGCCGAAGGGGGACGGAAATTCGGAGCCGTCACGGAGACCAACATCGGCAGACAACTCGCCATCATCCTTGACGGCCGGGTGCAGTCAGCGCCGACGCTTCAGTCGCGCATCACCACGGACGGGCGGATCACCGGAAGCTTCACTCAGGAAGAGGTGGCGAACCTCGCGCTGGTGCTCCGGTCGGGCGCGCTGCCCGCGCGCCTGACATATCTGGAGGAGCGGGTGATCGGTCCAAGCCTCGGGGCCGACTCGATTCGTTCCGGCGTCATCGCGTCGGTCGTCGGCCTCGCCCTCATCGTCGTGTTCATGCTCATCTACTACAAGCTGTCGGGCGTCAACGCCGTGGTGGCGCTGCTGTTCAACCTGATCATCCTGCTCGGACTGATGGCGTACATCGGCGCGGTGATGACACTCCCCGGCATCGCCGGTTTCGTGTTGACGATGGGCATTGGCGTTGACTCGAACGTGCTGATCTTCGAGCGCATCAAGGAGGAGTTGGAGGCGAACCGCGGAGTACGAGCGTCGATCAACGCCGGCTTCGGCCGTGTGTTCCTCACGCTGCTCGACACACACATTTCGGCGCTCATCGCGGCCGCGTTCCTCTTCCAGTTCGGCACCGGCCCGATTCGCGGCTTCGCGGTGACGCTGTCGGTGGGTCTGCTCTCGAACCTCTTCACCTCGACCTTCGTGTCGAAGGCACTGTTCGAGCTGGCCCTTTCGCGCCGGCAGCAACCGCAGGTCGCGTCGTTGTCGATCTAGGGTCCGAGACATGCATATTTTCAAGAACCCCAATTACAACTTCATGCGCTGGCGGTGGCACGCCGTCGCCCTGTCGTGGATTGTGATCCTGGCGGGCCTCGGCGTGATCATGACCAGGGGCCTCCCGCGTGGCATCGAGTTCGCCGGCGGCACATCGGTCATCGCGCAGTTCGACACGGCGCCGTCGGTTGAGGCTGTCCGCGGGGCGCTCAACGCCAACTATCCGGGCGGCGGGCAGGACGCTATTGTTCAGACCTACGGCGACCCCTCTCAACGGCAGGTGATGGTGCGGGTGCCCCAGGTGGGAGCGGAAGCTGGCGGGGCGCTCAGCACCACGGCGACCGCTGTAGAGGCCGCGCTTCGAAATGGCGGCCTTGGGAATTTTCAAGTGGTCGGGACCGAAATCGTCGGTCCCGCCGTGGGGGGAGAGCTGACCCGAAAGGGAATCTATGCATTCCTCGCGTCGCTGGCCGGAATTCTGGCTTACATCGCTTTTCGTTTCCAGTTCTCATTCGCCCTCGGTGCGGTCGTCGCGACGATTCACGACGTCCTCGTGACGCTGGCGTTCCTGGCCTTCTTCCAATACGACATCACGCTCAACGTGATCGCGGCAATCCTGACAGTTACCGGCTACTCGACCAACGATACGATCGTGATCTTCGATCGCGTGCGCGAGAACTTGCGCACGAAGCGGCGCGACTCGTTGATGGAAGTGATCAACGCATCCCTCAATCAGACGCTTGGGCGCACCGTCATCACCGCCGGCACGGCGCTTCTCTCCGCTCTGGCGCTGTTCATCTTCGGCGGCGAGGTGCTGCGCGGATTCGCGTTTACCATGACGGTCGGGATCATCACGGGCACCTATTCGAGCATCTTCGTGGCCGCGGCGATCGTGACGTTCTGGCGCCGGACGGGGACGCGGTCGGTCGCTGAAGCGACGCCGGCGCCGGCGGCCTCACGCCGTTCGAGGTCCCAGCGCAAGGCGCAGCAGGCCTCGTAAAGACTGCGCGTTCTGTATTGACGTACCTTGTTGCCGCCATCCTTGGGGTTATCCAGGGGCTAACCGAGTTCCTGCCCGTGTCGTCCACGGCGCATCTGCTCATTGCCGAGCGCGTGCTGGGTTTCGAGGACCCGGGCGGCACGTTCACCGTCATGATCCAGCTCGGATCCATCCTTGCGGTGATGTGGCTCTATCGGGCGAAGATCGCGGCGGTGGTGAGAGGGCTGCCGAGCGACCCACAGGCACGCCGTTTTGCCGCGATGATCCTGATCGCGTTCGTGCCGGCAGCGGCGGCAGGCGTGCTGCTCGCGGACTACATTACGCAGGTTTTGTATGAAAGCCTCGGGGTGATTGCCGTGGCGTTCATCGTCGGCGGTATCGTCATGCTCGCCGTTGAACGATGGCGGCCCGCGCCCGATGTCGTCGATGCCGAGCGGACGCCGCTCGGGCGCGCGCTCGGCGTCGGGATCTGCCAGACTCTCGCGCTGGTGCCAGGCGTATCGCGGTCAGGGGCTACGATCGTCGGCGGCATGCTGATGCGCCTGGACCGGGCGGCCGCCGCCGAGTTCTCGTTCTTTCTCGCGATGCCAACGCTCGGTGCCGCATTCGCCAAGGACCTGTTGGAAGTGCAGGGCCAGCTGACCTCGGAACGGGCGGTGGAAACCGCGATCGGCCTGGCCACGGCGTTCCTTGCCTCGCTTGTGGTGATCCGGCCCTTTCTCGGATTCGTGGGACGCTCTGGGTTCGCTCCTTTTGGTTGGTATCGGATTGCCCTCGGGCTGGCGCTGTTGGCGGCGATGGCCGCGGGTTGGGCCTGACGTGCAGTGGGTACGCCGGAGCTTCATCGCCGGTTTCTTTGTCACGGTCCCGCTCATCATCAGCGTCGTCGCGCTGATCTGGATCTTCGGTATCATTGATGGTTTCACGGCGCCGCTGGCGACGCGGGTGCTGGGTCGGACGATCCCGGGGCTCGGCATCCTGATGACGCTGTTGTTGGTGCTGATGGTGGGAGCAACGGCCACCAACGTGCTGGGACGCCGCCTCCTGGCCCGGGGTGAGGGCTGGCTGACCCGTATCCCTGTTTTCAGGACCATCTACACGCCGGTCAGGCAGCTGGTGGCGGCGTTTTCGCCGGACAACGAGTACGGGTTCAAGCGCGTGGTGCTCGTGGAGGTCCCGGATCGCGGGATCGTCATGGGGTTCCTGACCAAAGAATTCACGGTGAATCGCGGGCAGGGGGATGAGGCGCTGGTCGCGGTATATGTGCCCACGAACCACCTCTACCTGGGCGATATCGTGATGTACCCGCGCGAGCGGGCGTTCTTCCCCGACCTCAGCGTCGAGGAGGGCATACGAATCTTCCTGACCGGCGGCATGTCGCTGCCGGGACGGATTCACGGCTTCGGCGCGGAGCCAGAGCCACGTTCGAGCGTGAGGAGATAGAGGCACATGAGACTGATGACCAGGTCGTTGAAGAGACTCGGCGGCGGGGTGGCGCTGTTGTTGGTGCTGTTGGCGCTGCTCGCGGCACCACGCGCGGCGGCGGCGCAGCAGCCCGAACCCGCAGGCGCTGGCCAGACCCAGCAGGCGGGCGGCGAAGCCAACCTGGTTTTACCGGATCTGAGCCAAACGGACGTGGGCGGCTACGACAGCCGGTCGCTGCTTCTCGTCGGCATGGTCGTCGCCTTTCTGGGTCTGATTTTCGGCCTGGTCATCCTCTATCAACTGAAGAACCTACCGGTCCACCGCTCGATGCGCGAGATCTCCGAGCTGATCTATGAAACCTGTAAGACCTACTTGGTCACGCAAGGCAAGTTTCTCGCGATCCTCGAGATCTTCATCGCCGTGATCATCGTCTTGTATTTCGGATTGCTGTCCGGCCTGGCACCCCTGCGGGTCGGGATCATCCTTCTGTTCAGCGTCATCGGCATCCTTGGCAGCTACAGCGTCGCCTGGTTCGGCATCCGGGTAAACACCTATGCCAATTCACGGACGGCCTTTGCGAGCCTCGCAGGCAAGCCCTATCCGCTCTACGCCATTCCGCTCAAAGCGGGGATGAGCATCGGCATGCTGCTCATCAGCGTGGAGCTGTTCATCATGCTCTTCATTTTGTTGTTTATCCCGCGTGATTACGCCGGTTCCTGCTTCATCGGGTTCGCCATCGGCGAATCACTCGGTGCGGCGGCCCTCAGAATCGCGGGCGGCATCTTCACCAAGATTGCGGACATCGGCGCCGATCTGATGAAGATCGTCTTCAATATCAAGGAGGATGACGCGCGCAATCCGGGCGTGATCGCAGACTGCACGGGGGACAACGCCGGTGACTCGGTTGGCCCGAGCGCGGACGGGTTCGAGACGTATGGTGTCACCGGCGTCGCGCTGATCACCTTCATCATGCTGGCCGTTCCGCAGGCTGACGTGCAGGTGAAGCTCCTCGTCTGGATCTTCGTCATGCGCGTCATGATGATTATTGCCAGCGGTGCGTCGTACCTGCTCAACGAGGCGGTGGCGAAGGCCCGGTACGCCAACGCCTCGAAGATGAACTTCGAGGCGCCGCTGACCTCGCTCGTGTGGCTCACCTCGATCGTCTCGGTGGTGATTACCTACATCGTGTCGGACGTACTGATTTCGGACCTTGGCGACGGTACTTTGTGGTGGAAGCTGGCGACCATCATCACGTGCGGCACGCTGGCCGGTGCGATTATCCCGGAGCTCGTGAAGATCTTCACCTCCGTGGAGTCGAGCCATGTCAGGGAGGTCGTCACCTCCTCCCGAGAGGGCGGACCCTCGCTGAACATCCTCTCGGGTCTGGTGGCGGGCAACTTCAGCGCCTACTGGCTGGGGCTCTGCATCATGGCGCTGATGGCGATTGGCTATTACGTCAGCAGTTCGAGCCCGGCGATGTCGGACATGATGCTCGCGCCGGCCGTCTTTTCGTTCGGCCTCGTCGCCTTCGGCTTCCTCGGCATGGGCCCGGTGACCATCGCGGTTGACTCATACGGCCCCGTGACCGACAACGCGCAGTCGGTGTACGAGCTGTCGATGATTGAAGCCGTCCCGGGCATCCAGGCGGAGCTGAAGAAGGATTTCGGCTTCGACGTGCAGTTCGGCAGGGCCAAGGATCTGCTCGAGGAGAACGACGGCGCCGGTAATACGTTCAAGGCGACCGCCAAGCCGGTGCTGATTGGAACCGCCGTCGTCGGCGCGACGACGATGATCTTCTCGATCATCATGGAGCTGACCGCGGGGCTGACCACGAATATCGACAAGCTGTCGCTGCTGCACGCGCCCTTCCTGCTCGGGCTCGTCACCGGTGGCGCCCTCATCTACTGGTTTACGGGCGCTTCCATCCAGGCGGTGACGACGGGTGCCTATCGCGCGGTGCAGTTCATCAAGGCCAACATCAAGCTTGACGGGGCGGTGAAAGCCTCGGTCTCCGACAGCAAGAAGGTCGTTGAGATCTGCACGCAGTATGCGCAGAAGGGGATGTTCAACATCTTCCTGACCGTCTTCTTTTCGACGCTCGCCTTCGCGTTCATCGAGCCGTTCTTCTTCATCGGGTACCTCATCTCCATAGCGCTCTTCGGGCTCTATCAGGCCGTGTTCATGGCCAACGCCGGGGGTGCGTGGGACAACGCGAAGAAGATCGTCGAGACCGAGCTGAAGATGAAGAACACGCCGCTCCACGCCGCCACCGTCGTCGGCGACACGGTCGGGGATCCTTTCAAGGACACCTCTTCGGTGGCACTGAACCCCGTCATCAAGTTCACGACGCTCTTCGGCCTGCTGGCGGTGTCGCTGGCGGTCCGTCTGACCGAGGACGCCGGTGCCGGGGTCAGCACCGGCCTGGCGGCGGTGTTCTTCGTGATTTCGATGATCTTCGTCTACCGATCGTTCTACGGTATGCGGATCGAGTCGGGCACGTAGTCAGCTTCTATTGAACGGAAGTCCGCCGAGGGGCGGACTTCCGTTCACCGGGCCCAGTTACAGAGTCGTTGCCCGGGGTGTTCTTTCCACTTGCGGTTCCGTCGAACCGAAGTAGAATGCTCGGTCTTTGGCAGTTGGCTGCGCGGGAGCACTTTGCCTTGGACGGTGTCTAACATCTTTATTGACACTCTCGTTTTTGACTCAGTTATAATCGGCCGCTTCCCGGCTGAAGAGCGGCGTCCGCAGGAGGGGTGATACCGGTGCCACGCGTAGAAAAGATGTTCGGCGACATCGTCGACCCATCCAT
>JAKFXY010000132.1 GCA_021731165.1 Acidobacteriota bacterium
GGGGGGAGAAGGCCGCCAGGAAGACGACCACGAAGGCGGTGTCGAAGCCGGCCCAAAGGACCACGAAGAGCCGAATCAGACAGGGGACTGCTGGCAGCAGGGCCGAGGCCCGTGTCAGGAAGTCGAAGCGAGGCGGTTCCGCGAATGCGCGACGGACCGGGGCGCCGACGGGACCCACGAAGCGGCGCAAGAGGTAGCGGAAGCACCGAGAGGCTCGGGTTATACTGGCCGTCGATGACCCCGAAGCTCTTTAAAGCTTCTGATGTCTGCGAGCTTGCGAAGGTGCAGCCGTACGTGCTGCGGTCGTGGGAGAAGGAGTTCCCGGGCATCGGCGTGCAGAAGTCAACCGACAACACCCGGCTTTACCGGCAGTCGGATGTCGATCAGGTGCTCAGGATCAAGCAGCTCGTCTTTGGCGAAGGGCTGACCGTGAGTGGGGCGCGGCGCCGGCTCGATGACGAAGCGCCGGCGTCGGTGAAGGAAGCCGCGGCAGAGGCAGATGTCGCGGAGATGATTGAGACGCTTGGCGCCGACGCGCGGACCAAGATTGCGCGCGTGCGCGAGGGGCTGCGGGCCGTTCACGCCCTGCTCGTGAAGCATCCGGGTGCGTTCGTGCTCGAACCATTGTCGGCGAAGCCGTTCCCGCGTCGCGCAGATACGACGGGGAAGGCGTCCGCGGGGAAGTCAGCCGCGGGGAAGGCGTCGTCCAAGGTGAAGCCGGAGACGAAGCTGCGGGCGGTGGCGTCGCGCGGCAAGGCCGTGAAGCGCGCCGAGAAGCCTGTAACCGCCAGCTTCAGCCGACCAGGCAAGAAGGCGCCGGCCAAGCGCCGCCGCGCAAACGCGTAGACGGCGGCCGGCGCTCGTAAGCCGGCGCTTGTAGGGGCGGACCTTCAGGTCCGCCTGTCACTCGATTCGGGATGTAGCGCAGCCTGGTAGCGCACCTGACTGGGGGTCAGGGGGTCGCAGGTTCGAATCCTGTCATCCCGACCAATTTTCCCCTCCGGGGTAACACCGGGGTCACACGCCGGGTGACCCCGCCTTAGGCGTCACTCGGCGCGCCTGCCTTTCCGTTCCGCATCCTCGACAAGCAGATCGTGCGCTAACGAGATAGACACGCGGAAGTTGGTTGCCAGCAGCCGACCGAGCGCGGATGGCAGATCTATCAGTTTGCCGACGGCCGCGGCGCGAAGGATCCCAAGCGTTCCCGTGTTGGAAATACCGCGCCGTGACGCCTCGCGTCGTCCAGCGGCCTCGTCGATCAATAGCAGGGCGTTCGTCTCGGACTGCGCGAGCGCAATGGCGCTTCGCTCTCCTGCGTCGAGATTCGACAAAGCTGGGTCGTCGCTGACCGGAACGGATCGAACTTCGATCCAATCGGGAAGGGTCTTCGCCCATTCTCGTACCTCGCGGGGAGCGGCCGGACTCGTCAACTCTGATAGCACTTCCTGCGGGATTACGACTGTTCCATACAAGCGAGGCAGAACGTCGATCAGTTCGATGAGGGCCAGGTAGTTGAGAGGTGAGGTGTCCGCGACGACGACCGTCATTTCGAGAAAGCGACGGCCGTGTCGCTATCCCGGCGAACATCATCCAGCGTGAGATCGAGGAACACGCCGTGCGCTTTCAGAAAACCATCCATCTCGTCGCGGGATTCGAGGCCAAGCAGTCGGCGGCCCTGAGACACCGTCAGCTTCCCGGAGCGAACGCCCTCCAGGGCAACCGCTTCGATGGCCGCGCGCGTCAAGTCGCCTGGCTCGGGAGCAAGCTGCTTTGCCAGATCTTCGGGAATCTCCAAGTGCACCTGCATGACGGCCTCCGATTGCATTATCCCCCTCGGGATGCGGTCATGGCAAAACGAGCCGAGAACCATGACCTGATCGATTGTCGCGCGCGACGATGATGGGTCGGGCAAGTGTAGGTTCGTCGCTCTGATGCCTCATCAGTTCGTGGGGGGTAATAGGAGATACCCCCGCAAAAGGACCCCCCCCCGAGCTGTTCGCGTCTAGCGGGGGCTGGTGCTGCGTGCGCGTCCTCTCGCACGAAAGCGCACCGCCGAAGCGACACGCGGAGACTCAAGTCTCGTGTCAAATCGACCGATACTTCGGAGGAACTGTTCGGATTCGAACGGGAGTATCACGATGACACTGCGACCGAGCTTTGGTGGATCGACGGCGGGCCTCATCGTGGGAATCCTGTTGATGCTCTCAAGTGGGCTTGACACGACGAGTGCGGGACGCGCGAGGGCCATCGGCGGCCTCGTGGCCGTGATCGGCAGCCTCATCTACCGATCAGCGAAACGGACGACACTGGGTGTTGCCAGACCGTCAGTCATTCGGCGCGCAATGGAGGGACTGGGGGTCATCGCCGTGATTGCGATCATAGGGCTGCAGCCAGATGTGCTCTATTTCATACGGGAGGATCCCGTTCCGAATCTGGTGATCCCACTGTGGGGCCTGATTGCGTTTCTCTGTGCAAAAGTCGGCAGCGCAGAGCCTAAGTCGAGCCCTCAACTTGAGGAATCTTCTTAATCAGGAGCGCCCACAGATGAAGCACGGGATGTATACGTGGAAGGCGACGCTCGAAGGAAAAGTGGCGACTTGCTGGCTGACCGATCATGCCGGTCGCGTTGTGGCGACGGGAACCGGGGCGAGTGTTTCAGCAGCGCAACAAAATGCGCTTGAGACAACACAGGATGAAGGCGCGCAGGCATATCTCCGCCAAGTCCACTTTCCGGATCGTCCAACAGAGTAGCCCCGCGCGGCCGCCTCAATCATCTCGTCGCGTGGCCTGAGATCGCTGTAGGTCTGCCAAATCATGTTGCGGCCCCGCGTGGCATTCAACACCCACATCAGCGCCGCGACTTGGCGCGCCTGATCATCGAGGGGCAGCGCCGGCCCTGGGATGCTCGCGCGCCATCCGACGCACGACACTAAGAGACTGTGGAAATACTTCGAAGCGTTCGAAGGTGCTTCGAAAGATATGATGACTTGGTATGGGCTAAGCAACCCAGCCAGGCGCTAACGCCGCTGCGAGTTTCCGCGCGGTCGATTTGCGGATCCTCTTGCCTCGCCTGACCGCCTTGACCGCGGTGAACTGCTCGCCAAGCTCCCCCTCAAGCAGTTCATGCACGAGACCGTTGTGGTGATAGCGCATGACGTCGCTTCGGCCCAAACAGTGGGCAAGCGATCGGATCGCCTTGCTGCGACGCGCGTTCGCTTCTTGCTGCGCCTGGGCGATCCGTCCCTGTTTTCGCTCGTTCATCAGAGTAGCAACAGCCGATCTAACAAATGAACCCGCTTGGCTTGTGTCCTACAGACCAAGGTAGCGAGACAGGAACTGCTCAATAACTTCACGTCGAACCATCTTTAGCAGACGCTCGGATTCGTAGTAGGTGATCGTGACACCTGCGATGTCAAGGTTCGCAGTCCAGAGCGCTGGTGCGGGCGTTGGACGCAAAAACCACTGTACCGACCCGCTGAGTCCTGCTGGGTGTGCGTCTTTGGCAGAGTCGTCGAAAGGTGCCAGGAAATGGAGGGCTCGGTCAAAATTCTTAAGCTCGTGCCCATCAGCAGCGATGTCAGCCCAGTGTCCGTACATGAACGCGACTCGAACGTTCTGCTGAGTGACCCGCGACAGGTCATGCGGGAACCCGCGTGAGACGATCACCTGCCCCTCGGCTGGTGTCTGCCCACCGGGCGCCATCTCGAAAAAGCGCGCCGTTGGATGTCGACCATCAAGCCCGCCGTCGATGACAAGCGCAGCCAAATCAAGTGAAGGATCTGAGACGATAACGTGGATGCCTATTTCTGAAAACGGGAACAGATTCTTCGTCGGCACGCCGTGTAGCGACTGCAGCACATCACGTTCAGCCGTCTTCGGCGGGTTCTCCAGAGGAAGGAAGAAACGCAGATCCTCACGGGATGTTCCCGCAATCACGTGTTCGGCAGTCAACACTACATGCTGCTGATTCCAGCGAATCAGTGTGCCGGTCCCCATACCTTGCCACTTCTGTTCGCCCGATCCGCCGACGATTCCGACAGTTGAGAGACGAGCTGCTTCCTCGATCGCGTCAGCGGCAAACGAGTTCATCCTAAAGTCCGGCACATGTCTCTCCAGATCAACGTTCCCTCCGCCTATCTTTGTCAAATCGGTCCGCAAACACCTTTCGAAGCTCCACATTACCGGGATCCCAAAACGCGTTCCTGAAACGCTCAAGATGCGCTTTAAGTGTCTTGGGGAATCGTTCCGGGCTGATTACGACGAAGCCCAATTAAACTGCGGTCCACTCCAATCAAGCTGTCATGTAGGGGAGTCAGGGGGTCAGGGGGGCGCAGGTTCGAATCCTGTCATCCCGACCAATTTTCCTTCGTAGGATCAATTCAAGCCGGGGCTCGTGGCCTGACCCGTCACGCACCGCCCTCCATTTCACCATCGAGGCGCTTGCTCTCCAGCACGTCCAGCACATCGGCGACGGCCCGCAGCATGGCAGCGTCCCTTTCTGCGTCGCTGTAGGGCGCGAGAAGTATCGGCAACTCTTCGAGGACGTACTCTTCGTGTCCGGTCAGGAGAAAGACCATCCTGGCGAGCACCGTGTCACCGGTCCCATACCTGCCACTCGCTACGGATAAAGTGACACCCGCCAGCCGTTCAGCAATGAGGTTCGCCGCGATTGGCGCCACTTCGTTCTTCGTCATCACGCCGCCTTTCCGCACGCCATCAAGGCCCGGATGCGCACCGACGCGAGGAACAGAAGCGCGGACCGCGGCCGCTACTTCGGTTGAAGGATCGCGTAGGTCGGCAAACCGACGCTCTCGAAGCGCTCCATGAGTGCCTTGGCCGGTTGCGCCTCTGGATCTTCGGCCTGGAACTTCACCAGCACGTACTTGTCCATGGCCACCCTGACGGCGTCTTCCTTGAACGTGGTTTCGTCCATCACGAAACAGTTCTTGCACCAGGTGGCCCACATGTCCACGAAGACCGCCTTGTTCTCCCGCTTCGCCACGACGAGCGCGTCGCTCAACGACGTGTGCCAACCGTCGTTCACCGTGTGCGCGGCGGCGGCGGCCGGCGAGAAGAGACGGTAGGCCTCATAGCCGTAGTAGGCGGCCGTTGCGAGAATCAACACGCCGAGCGCGTGCTTGACGTGGACCATCCAGGCGCCAGGCTTGGGCAGCGCCGCGAGTCCGGCGCCGGCGATCGGCCATGGAATGGCCATGCCGAGGCCAAGGACAAATGGCAAACCGAGCGCGATGGTTGTGCCGGTGGAGTAGAGGTTGCTCGAGAAGAGCACGACCTGAATGATGACGGGGGCCACGCAGGCCCCCGCGAGCAGCGCGGCAATGGCGCCCATCCCGAACGCGAGATAGAAGCTGCCGCCATGCGCCCCCAGGTTTACCTTGCTCGACCAGCGCGAGAAGTCGATCGTGAACACGTCGAACATCGCCAGGCCAAGAAGAATGAAGAGCGCGGCGATTCCGGTGTTGAACCAGGGCGAGGCATTGAGCGTGCCGAAGCTGCCGGCGGTGAGGATGACGACCACGCCGAGGATGCCGTAGACAGCCGCCATCGCCGCGCCGTACGCGCCGCCAAGCAGAAAGCCTCGGCCGCGCGAGCCGGCCTTGGTGCCGGCGCCGATGATGGCGAGGTTGATTGGAATCATCGGCAGCACGCACGGCGTCAGGTTGAGCGCCAGACCGCCCAGAAAGACGATGAGGAGAATGGCGAGCGGCCCCTGGCCTTCGAACATGCCACGCGGCTTGATGCCGGCGTCGGCATCGCTCATGAACTTGAGGAATCGATCCGTTCGGACGTAGCCAACGGTGGTGCCAAGGATGGTGAATTCGTCGAGCGCCTTGATCTCCGCCGGGGCGTCGAGTGGCTTGTCCGACGGCGTGTAGCCGCCCTGAGCGTTGAGGGCAGGGGCCATGGCCACGGCAGCCAGCGCGAAGAGGAACGCCAGGAGCGTCAGCCTGACCAGCTTCATGCGAGAATTTCGGCCAATATAGCATGCTGTTCCTTGCTTCCTGCCTCGTCGTCGCCGGTCTCGTGCTCCTCGGCCTTGGCCCGCTGGGGACCCGTATAGGCCTTTGGGGTTTCACGATTGGCCTGCCGGTGGTCGGCCTGGGGGCATTGGTGACGATGGCTGGCGTGCTGGTGGCCTTCGGTGGCGGCATCCGCTCCCGCGATTGGAATCAGGCCGGCTTCGCTCTGGTCGTCGGTCTCATCGCCGTGGCAATCCCGATCGCGCACGTGCTGAAGAGCAGGGGAGCCCCGTCCATCCACGACATCAGCACGGACACGCAGGATCCCCCACTCTTTCAGGCGCTGCTGCCCCTTCGAACGGGCCGTGTCAGCCCGGCGGCGTACGACGGTGATGCCACCGCTGCTCAACAACGAGCGTCATACGGGGACATCGAGCCGGTGTTGCTCCCGGCCGCGCCCGGGCAGGCCTTCGCGCTGTCGCTGAAGGCGGCCGGCGACCTGGGCTGGACGATTGTGGACAGCGACGAGGCCGCGGGGCGGATCGAGGCGACCGACACGACGTACTGGTTCGGCTTCGTAGACGATGTGGTGATTCGCGTGCGGGCGGAAGGGGGAGTGTCGCGCGTTGACATCCGCTCGAAGTCACGCGTCGGCCGTGGTGACCTGGGCGCGAACGCACGGCGCATCCGCGCGTTCATCTCGCGAGTCAACGAGTCGTAGGCCTGGCTTCCTTCGAGCAGCCGGGACCATAACGCGGCCCTCGTGCGGGCCGTCAAGGAGTGCTAAAGGTGAGGAATCTGACGCTCGTGGTGGTTGCTGTCGTCGCCTGTCTCTCCAGTGTCGCGGACGCGCACTTCGTGCTCGTCGAGCCCGCGTCGTGGATCATGCAGAACAACCTGGGGGATCCTCAAAAAATTGCTCCCTGCGGCGGCGCGTCGGCGAATGCGGCCAGGGGGACGGCGGCCAATCCTGGCGTGCCGACGAATGCCGTGACAAAGGTGCTGGGCGGATCGGCGTTTCACTTGAAGGTGCAGGAAACCGTCTTCCACCCTGGTCATTACCGCGTCGCACTGGCGAAGACGATGGCGGCGCTTCCGCCGGACCCGGTGGTCACGACGCGCGACAGCGAGCGTGGGCCCTGGTCCGTGTCGGCCGCGATTCAGAACCCTCCGGTGGCTCCCGTGCTGGCCGACGGCCTTTTCGCTCACACGGAGCGGGCGACGGCGACGTTCGAGGCCGATATCACCCTGCCGAACATCGACTGCCCGGACTGCATGCTGCAGGTGATCCAGTTCATGGCGGAGCACGGCAAGAACGCCGACGGCGACTACTCGTACCATCACTGCGCCGTGCTGCAGATCGTCGCGGATCCATCCAAGCCGGTGCTGCGCGACTGGCCGGCTACTCGCTAGACTGCGTCGTGACCATTAGCTCTTGACCGGCGCGATTCTGTGTAGCTCGGAGAGGAATTGTCCATGATGAGATCCGTGATGACGATGGCGTGGGCCGCATTGGCTGTCTTGGCTCTGGGCCACGCACCCGCGTGGGCGCAGGCCAGGGCCATGACCGCTCAGGAGCGGGCTAATCTCGCGCTGGTGGATGCCTGGTGGCGTGAAGTCCTACAGGCGGGTCACGTTGAGCTGGCCGCCAAGTACATGGCGGAGGACTACATTCAGCACAACCCGACAATCTCCACCGGCCGCACGTCGTTTGTGGAGGTCTTCGGCCGCCGAGGTGCGCCGCGCGCCATTCAGCCCGTGCTGATGCCCGCGCCGGTGCTGCACTACGCAAAGGGAGACTACGTCGTCTTTGTCTGGGAGCGTGAAGGCAAGGACCAGACCGGCGCCTCCTACAAGTACAACACGTTCGACCTCGTGCGGGTCCAGAATGGCAAAGCGCAGGAGCACTGGGACAGTGCGTTTCGGACGAAGCCGATGCCGGGCCAGCCATCGCCGGCTCCGGTTGTTGCCGGTGTCGGCCCCACGCCGGTCAAGCCAAGGAACACGGCCGAGGAGCAGAGGAATGAGGACATCGCCAATGTCGAGATGCACGACATCCTGCAGTACGGGCATGTCGAGCTGGCGTCGAAGGTGATGGCGGCCGGCTACATTCAACACAACCCGAACGTGCCGGGCGGCCGTGACGGCTTCGTTGAGTTCTTCAGCAGGATCCGCAAGCCGGAACCGATCAAGGCCGAGTGGAAGGACACGCCGGAGCTGATCCTGACGAGCGGCAACCTGGTGCTCTACATGATGGAGCGCTATTCGGCCGATCCCGTCGATTCGTCAAAGGTCTACACGTGGAACTGGTTCGATCTGTTCCGAGTGGATGACGGCCTCGTGCAGGAGCATTGGGACACGGCCACGAAAACACCGCCGCCCGCGAGCGTGCCAAGGCCGGCCAAATAAATAGGGGCGGACCTTGAGTGCCCAGGCCGGCGAGATCACAGGCCACGAAGAGGCGGACCTTGAGGTCCGCCCCCACGTGGCCGCCATGTTCGCCGGAGACGTTCAGCGGAGCTGTTCGGCCAGGAGCGCGACAGTGACCGCGTAGTAATGCGCGCAGTTGTAGCCGAGCAGCGCGTCATAGTTCGGGTACAGCAGAAAGGCCCGCTCGCCGAGCACGGCCAACCCGGCCGGCACTTCGGCGTGTGGAAGCGGCCTGCCATCGGCGGCCACCACCCCGAGCTTGCGCCACTCCGACAGCGGCCGCCGCTCGGTCATGTTCCGCATCGCGAAGCATCCCTCGGTACGCTTGGGGATCGACTCCGGGATCCGTGCCCGCAGCGCCGAGGACAGCCTGACCTCCCGCCCCCAGGTCCAGCCGGCCTGCCACTTGAAGCCTTTCAGGTAGTTTGCAATCGACGCAAGGGCGTCAGGCGTCGAGCGCCAGATGTCGCGCTGACCGTCGCCGTCGAAGTCCACCGCGTAGCTGAGATAGCTCGAGGGCATGAACTGAGCCTGGCCCATCGCTCCTGCCCACGAGCCGGTCATCGATCGCGCGTCGATGAATCCCCGCGAGACCATCGTCAGCGCGTTGAATAGCTCACCGCGGAAGTAGTCCGAGCGGCGCGGTTCCCAGGCGAGGGTGGCCAGGGCCTGGAAAACCGGCGTGCGGCCGATGTTGCGGCCATAGCGTGACTCCATTCCCCAGATCGCCAGCACAATCCGCCGTTGCACGCCGTACGTGCGTTCGATGTTGGCGAGGAGCGCCTCATGCCGGCGCGAAAGATCCCGGCCGTTCCTCACGACCGTTCGCGTGACGCGGCTCGAGAAGTACCGGTCGAATCCCGGGTTCAGCTCGGCTTGGTTGCGATCGCTTTCGATGACGCGTGGCAGCGGCTCGAGGTCGCCGAGCGCGGAGGTGACCAGCTCGTCGGAGAAGCCGCGCCCTTTGGCGTCGGCCATGAGCGCGTCGAGCCAGACGTCGAACGGCTGCGCGGGCACCGCGGGCGGCACCGTATCTTGGCGCGGCAGCCAGAGCAGGAGGACCAGGAATACCGGGAGGAACCGCATGCCGTTCACGAAGAGTATGGCACCGAGGGGTGCTAGACTGTGGCGGTCGTGCCGGTCGTCGCTTCCATTCCCACTTCTCCACGTCCGCGCCACGAGCGCTGGTCCACCGGATGGCTGATCGCCGCGGTGTTCGGCCTGTTCCTCCTCTCCGAGCGGCCGGCTCTCGCCTACATCGATCCCGGTTCGGGCAGCCTGATCTACCAGGCGCTCCTGGCCGGGCTTCTCGGGCTCGGCTTCGCGTTTCGCAGGACCACCGAGACGATCAAGAGCTTCATGCGGGGCCGGTTCGGTGGACGCGACGTTTCCTCCGAGAAGGCCAACCCAGATCACCGTTAACGGCATGAACGAGACTCGGCTGTTCGGGTCCTTCCGCGACCCCGCCGGTCACATCGTCCTCATCAACGGCCACATTCACCGGCGCATCGAGCCCGCAGGGCTCGAGGGCTATCGCCGCCTCATGGACTCAGGCCTCTACGCGGGGCTGACGTCGAAGGGCCTGCTGATTCCGCACCAGGACCTGGGTCCGCAGGCCAATCAGCCCGGTGCGGCGACGGTGTTGCGCCCCGAGCTCGTGCCGATGGTCTCCTACCCGTACGAGTGGAGCCTGTCTCAACTGCGCGATGCCGCGCTGGCCATGCTCGATGCGCAGCGCGAGGCCCTGCGAGTGGGGATGGTGCTGAAGGACGCGAGCGCGTATAACGTGCAGTTCCATCGCGGCCGTCCAGTGCTCATCGACACGCTCTCGTTCGAGCCGTACCGGGGTGGCCCGTGGTTCGCCTACCGTCAGTTCTGCCAGCACTTTTACGCGCCGCTGCTCGTCGCGGCGACGGTTGACCAGCGGCTCATGCGCTCCTCCTCTGTCTTCATTGATGGCCTGCCACTGCGTGTGGCGTCGCGAATGCTGCCGCGCTCGTCTTGGCTGCGTCCCGGGCCGCTCTTCCATATCCATCTGCACGCGCGGGCGGAAGAGAAGTGGTCCACGTCCACCGTCGCGAAAGCTCGGGCGGACACGTCCACACCCGTTCACGTAGAGGCGGACCTTCAGGTCCGCCTGAACAGCGACGCTCCCAACACGCGGTCGATCGAAGCCGTCGTGGACAGCCTGCGCCGCGCGATTGAAGGCGTCCGCTGGTCGCATAAGAGCCACTGGTCGTCGTATTACGCCGAAGGGGAGAGCTATTCCGCCGAGGCGTTTGCACGCAAGGCCGACGTTGTCGCCGGCTGGCTGGAGCGCATCCGTCCTGGTACTGTCTGGGATCTGGGCGCCAACACGGGCCACTTCAGCAAGGCCGCCGCGCGGGTCGGCGCAACGGCCATCGCCTTTGATTCGGATCCCGCGTGCGTGGAAACCTTGTACCGCGAGGTGCGGGAAGCGCGGGTGGAAGGCGTGTTGCCGCTCGTGCTCGACCTGGCGAACCCCAGCGCCGGAATTGGCTGGGCCAACGCGGAGCGGATGACACTTGTCGAACGCGGCCCCGCCGATCTGCTGCTGGCGCTGGCGGTAACCCACCACCTGGCCGTGGGCAACAACGTACCGTTTGCGGCCATCGCCGACTATTTCGCGCGCATCGGCAAGCGGGCCATCGTGGAGTTCGTGCCGAAGGATGACCCGATGGTGCAACGGATGCTCAGCGCACGCGCGGATGTCTTCCCTCAGTACAATGAGGCCGCGTTCGAGCAGGCGTTCGCCGAGCACTTCCAGATCGACGATCGCACCGTGCTCGCTCCGTCAAACCGGATTCTCTATCTCATGACCGCACGATGACACGCACACGCCCATCGGTCCTGCTGTCGGCATGGCTTGGCTTCGCGCTCGCGGGGCTCTTCTTTTATCCGTTGGCGGCGGCGATCGATTCCGATCCGTACTATCTCCAGTGGCAGCCGGCCCATGTCTGGGAAACAGGTGCGGCCATGGTCATGCTCACGGCCCTGTTCGGCACGTTGGTGTCGGTGACCTGGGCTCGCACGACCAGAGGCGGAACGGTGGCGCTGGCATTGGTGGCGTTCATTCCGCTCCTCTCGCTTGGCGCCGGCATCTCCCGGCAGCTTCCGATTGACGATGCGCTGAGGGCGGCGTGGGAGAGCCCGCTCATCCGCTACGCCGTGCCGGCCGCCTTGGTGTTGGCTGGCGCTGCGGCGTTCCGCTTCTGGCCGCTTGTGCTCGGCCGGTGGCTGCGGGGTGCGCTCATCGCCGTGTCGCCGATCGCGCTGGTGGTTGTTGCGAGCTTGGCGACCTCGATTCAGGCTGTGCCTGTCGTCGCCATCGACAGGCAGCCGCAGGCGACCGGGGCGGAGTGCCCGTCGGTTGTGGCGCTGCTCTTCGATGAGCTGTCGTTCAGCTATCTGTACGACGGAAGCGAGATCCGGCCGGAGTTCCCGCAGTTGCGCGCGTTCGCGAGCGGGGCGACGAATCACCTCCGCGTCAGGGCGCCTGGCGACGAGACGCTTGTTTCGGTGCCGGGCTATCTCGCGGCCCGCGTCTTCGACAACGTTCGTGTCGAAGGCGATCACCTCGATTCGGAGATTGGCACCGTACGCGAGGTGTTCACGCCGAAAGCCTCTGACGGCCTCTTCCCGACAGCGCGGCAGGCGGGCTTTTCGCCTGAAGTAGCCGGCTACTACTTTCCGTACTGCGACATGCTCGGCTCGCTGGTGGATGCGTGCCGGTCGTTCAGCTTCTACAACATGGCGACTGCCGACGCCGGGTTCTCGCCGCTGCACCCGGTGATGACCACCTTCATCCTGTGGCCGCGCCAGTTTCCGCTCGGCCTCTTGAAGAACCCGCCGTTTGCGCGGCTTCAACGGGGGCTCGTGGAGGAGACCCTCGCGTTCGCGACGCGACCGCTCGATGGTGCGCGCCCGGTGTTTCGCTTCGTGCACTTCAGCATCCCGCACCTTCCGTTCGTGTTCGACGCCGACGGCTACAACCCACCCTTCGATCCGCTGCGGGCGAGGCCCGATACGGCGTACGTGGCGCAGCTGCACTACACAGATCGGCTCCTTGGCGAGATTCTCGCCGAGATGCGCCATGCCGGGTCGCTCGACCGGACCACGGTGGCGGTCTTTGCCGACCACGGCTTTCGTTCAGGTGGGCAGGAACAAAACTCCCGCCATGTCCCGTTTATCGTCAAGCGCGCGGGTCAGACGACGCGTGCCGATGTGACCGGCGACGAGCCCGCGGAACTGCTGCTCCGCAGCCTCGTGGAGCGCTGCGAGCCGCGGGGCTTGTAGTCACCGCGTCTCCTACTCGTGGTGGAATCCCGCGCGTTGGTGAGGCGATGGCTGGGATCGCTGGCCGTCGTGGGCCTGGCCCTGCTGTTCGCATTCTCGACATTCCCGGCCGCTGAGAGCGTGGAGCGCTGGTTCTCGCTGGCGTGGTACCCACGCCTTCAGCACGTGCTGACGCCGATGTCGAACACCGTGCCGTTCGCGCTGCTGGACCTGCTGGCGCTCGTGGCGCTCATCGCTGTCGTGGTCGCGATCACGCGCGCAGTGCGTGCTGCCAGACGGGAACACGGACTTGCGCCCGTCGGCCGCGTGGTCGCCCGGCTCGTCACCGCCGCTGCGGGGCTCTATCTTGTATTCCTCGCCCTGTGGGGGTTGAACTATCGAAGAATGCCGATGCAGGATCGCCTCGTGCTCGATCGTACGGCGCCGGCTTCGGCGGACGTCGTTCGACTTGGGTTGGATGCCATTGCGGAGCTGAACGCCCTACACGGGCCGGCGCACGCGCAGGGGTGGGGCCGCGATGAGTCGAACGACGCGGCGCTCACGCGCGCATTCGCCGCGTCGCAGCGGCTGCTGAGCGACGCGCCGCCGGCCGTCCCTGGCCGGTTGAAGCGGACGCTCTTCGGTCCGTACTTCCGATGGACCGGCGTCGATGGCATGGTGAACCCGTTCGGTCTCGAGGTGCTCGCGAACCCGGACCTGCTGCCGTTCGAGCGGCCATTCGTGGCGGCGCACGAGTGGTCTCACCTCGCGGGTTTCGCCGACGAGGCCGAGGCCAACTTCGTCGGGTGGCTCACCTGTATTCGCGCGTCTCGGGCGGCGCAGTACAGCGGTTGGCTCTATTTGTACTGGCAGATTAGTGGAGAGGTGAGCGCCGCCGACCGGGCCGCGCTCTGGGAGGCGGTCGCCCCTGGGCCCAGGGCCGATGTCGAGGCGATCATCGCGCGGGTCCAACGGGGACAACTCCCGCCGCTACGTTCCGCGAGCTGGCTCGTCTACGACCAGTACCTCAAGGCCAACCGGGTGGAGTCTGGCGTGCGGAGCTATGGCGCGGTCGTCACGCTGATACTTCGGGCCCGCTTCGATCCCGGCTGGGTGCCCGTGCGCCGGGCGTCGTAGCGACTGTCGTCGGGGATGCGTACCGAATACGCCTTCGATGGTTCGCCGCGTCCGCAACGAGCGGTGCCCGCGCCGCAATCGGTGGCACCTTGCTCGCGACCTATCACTTCGGTCCGTTTGAGCGCGATCCGCGGCGGCGACACTCGCGATGCTCCGTGCTCGCGCCGTGTGAGAGCGCCACACGGTGGAGAGGTCAGGACGATGCGTCGGCGAGAGCACGGGTGAGCAGGTCCGTCACTTCCAGCGCTGCCGCCCATCGATCAAGGTAATCGCGGTCGATATCGGTGCTGACCCTTATGACCCCAACGACATCCCACCACTGTCGCTCGGACGTTTCGCCGCCCTTGCGGAACCACTCGAGTTTGGCCAGCACCGTGTCCTCGGCCGAGGCGATGGGAAACTGTCCTGCGTCAGGCGTTTCACCGAGGGCCTGGTTTCGTGCGCGGGAGAGAGCTTCGTGGT
>JAKFXY010000137.1 GCA_021731165.1 Acidobacteriota bacterium
AGATCAGTTGGCCGGCCGGTGAGAACGTCAGCACGTCGGCCGTACCCATGGTCACCACCACGATGTTGCCTTTGGGATCGAAGGCGATGCCGTTGGGCCTGTTCAGCGGAGCGCCGCTGGCAAACACGGACGACTCCCCTTGCGGAGTGATCTTATAGATGCGCCAGGTGCCAGGCTCCTCGGTACCGGTGTGCGTGGCGAAGATCGTCCCGTCCGCGGCGACCTCCAGATCATTCAATAGTCCGGTCACTCCCGGCACGGTGACACTCCCCCTTGGCGTACCGGTCGCCATGTCGAACCAGCGGATCACATCGATGTCCGCCAGGTAGAGCAGGTCGTTGACGATGTCGCTCCCGAGCGGATGATTCAAGATCAGCCCGTTTCGGTTGACGCCGATCCACTTGAGGGTGTGCGCTGTGCCGTCTGGATTGACGAGCGAGACGTAGCCGTCGTTTGGGATGATCTGTTGCGCCACGCCGGCGCTCGGCACCACGAGCAGATCACGCCGTTCGTCGTAGGAGACGCTTTCGGGGAAACGGAATCCGCCGTAGGTGCGCGCGTTGGGCGTCATCCCGAGCGGCGTGCCGGCCGTGAACGGTTGAGCAGCGGCAGGGGGCACCGGTGCCTGTTGCGCCTGCATCGCTATCGAACCGCGGAGCACGGTGACGGCGAACGCCGTCAGCGCAAGTGCACGCATAATCGTCTCCTCCAGGGCGCGTACCGCCCACTTCGTCACCGCTCTCCATTGCAAGAGCGGACCGAGCCGGCAGCCGCCGTGATCGGCGAAGTATAGCGAGAAACGCGAGATATCCGATGTGAATCTCGATCACGACAACGCGAACCTGCGGGTGTAATACTTGTCGCCCGCTGGGACCAATCGTCTCGTCGCCCCGCTGCTCGGGGCTGTCATGCCGGTTCACGTTTCAGACGGCATTAGGAGGTTTTGAGTATGGCGTCGAAGTTGTCAAGTCTGTCTCGTCGTCGTGTCATCAAGACGGCTGGCGCGGTGGCCGTCGGCGGAGGCGCGGCAGCCCTGCTCGGTGGCGGCCGCCTGGCCGCGCAAGGTGGGGCGCCCGCCATTGCCACCAATGCCCAGGGAGGGCGCAAGTACAAGGCGTTCGTGAAGTCCGGCCCCTTGCTCCCCGAAGTGGTGGAGCTCACGGCGCGTCCGCTCACCGGCAACAAGTGCGTGGTCCGGATGGAAGCGGCCCAGACCTGCTACACCAGCGTCGATCAGGTCTTGATCAATGGCACGCCCACCAACGGTCCGTCCCTCGTGGGTCACGGCGGCGTCGGCATCGTCGAAGCCGTCGGGCCGCAGGCCATGAGCGTCCGGGTCGGCGACCGCGTGATCCTCAACCTGCACGCCGCGTGCGGCAAGTGCCACAACTGCCTGCGGATGCGTTCGGACAAATGTAACGGCCCGACCGATTTTCCCAACGAGCCCTTCGCCACGATGTCGGATGGCAGACCGGTCGCGGGCAGCCGCACCGGCGCGATGGCCGAGATCGCGATCACCTACGAGGACTATCTGACGCCGCTCTTCACGGACGTCTCGTCCGCGGAGATCTCGATGCTCACCTGCGTGGGCGGCGCCGGTCTCGGGATGGCCATGACGAACATCCCCGTCGAAGCGGGGTCCGACGTGGTCGTCTTCGGTGGTGGACCGGTGGGCCTCTCCGCGGTGATGGGAGCCAAGGTGAAAGGCGCCTCGCGGATTATCTGCGTCGAACCCATCCAGTACCGGCGCGATCTCGCGCTGAAGCTGGGTGCCACCGACGTCGTGGATCCGAATCAGTACAAGGAGCGCACAGCGGTTGCGCAGGCGGGCTTTGGTGGCCCAGGTACCGACCTCTTCCGCGATGCGCTCGTCGAGCGGCTTCGCGAGATGACCAAACCACGAACCGATCGGCGCTATGCGGGTGGGGGCAGGATCGGCCCCGATCACATCCTCGAGGCGGTGGGCGGCGACAGAATCAAGCCGAAATCGCATCCGCAGGGACCCGATCCGACGGGCGTCACGGTACTGCAGCAGTGCTGGGAGCTCGGTTCCGCCATCGGCTCGATCGTCACGTGCAGCGTGGGCCAGCCGGCCGACGCGGTCGTGCGGATTCCGGCGGCCCAGTGGGCCGACGGAGCCAAGCATCACTGGCCCGGCACCGGCGGCGGCACCAACGATCGGCGTGACTCCAACCGCTATTGCCGAATGATGGAAACCGGACAGATCAACATGAAGGCGCTCGCGACCAGGACGTTCCCCCTGAACCGGACCCGGGAAGCGTACCAGGTGTGCGCGGATCGCGAAGTCCCCGCGACGATCGTGGCGCCCAACACGTAGGCGCTACTTACGCGGCGACCGGCAACGGTCGCCGCGTATTCCGCGCGCTACCTGCCAGCACTCCGCAAGTCGTAGATACGAACGTTCCCCAACGGAAGCGTGGCGATGGGAGGCCGCGTGAGGGCGGGCAGCACGGTCCGAGCGCCAATCAGCTCGCGCCACATGTCGTCCTCCCAGTCTTCGACGAGCGCGTACGGAACGTACCCGCGACGCTCGATCTCGGCGACAGTCCAGTCGAGCTTGTCCACCGGCGTGCGGTCCCACCGCAAAGTCACGCGGCCGGAGTAGTAACGCACGCTCCCGCTGTGCTGCATCGTGAACAGCACTGCCCGCTCCGGAAGATGCTCCGCGACGTACCGCCCGGCAATCGCGTACTTCTGCTCTCCTTCCGTGAGAAAGGTCGCGCGCGCGGTTGCATAGGCGACGCAGTAGTGAACCGTCAGGCCGACAACCAGCGCGGCGGTCACGACCCGCATTCCGGCAGGCACACGGCTCGCGATGGACACAAGCGCCACGGCCGTCAATGCAAGGAGCGGCGGATACGCGGGAAGGAGGAAGCGCAAGAACCACCACGCGTCGAACGGGATGTATGTCACGTAACACGCGAGCACGGCACAGGCGAAGACAACGAGCATCGTGGCCCGCGCCCGCTGCCGCACGAGGAAGGGCGCGGCGAACGCGAGGAGCACGAGCGGCGTCTGGGACTCGATGAGCCAGCGCGGGTACCGGGTCAGATTGGGCCAGGCATTCGTCCATCGATAGAGATCGCCGAGCGAACCGTAACCGGAGTCGAACGGTGAGCCGTACCAGTAGGCGTTGAGCGCCGCGATCGCCGCGACGAAAGGCGTGATGCCGGCCGCGAATACCACGAACCGCTGCGCGCTCGGGCCAGCCACCGATCGTTCACGCCAGATCTCCCAGAGGAACAGCGCGCCGGGGATGGCGACAAGCGGCGCGAGGTTGGGACGCGTCAGCACGGCGGCGCCGGCAGCCAGGCCGGCCCCGAGCGCGGCGCGGCGGCTCTCGCGAAGGGCACTTGCCAGGGACAGGCCCCACCAGGCGGCCGCCGGAATGTCGCTCATCGGCGACGAAGTGAGCTGAAAGAGAAAGGACGGGCTCGCTGTCAGCAGGCCGGCGGCGGCCAGACCGCTCCAGCGGCCCGCGATGCGCAGGGCGATCAGGTACGCCGCGATGATGGCCACGCCGGCGGAGAGCGGCAACACGTAGAACGCCGCGTCGCGGCCGCCGACGATCTGGAACAGCGCCATGATCAGCGAGAGGCCGGGCCCGACAGCAGGCACGACCTCCATGCGGTCTGGCAACGCTCTGTACGCGAGCGGTGCCAGTGCGTCAGGGGGTATGCCGGCGACGAGCTCGCGCATCAAGGGTTGTTCGACACGCAGCGTGCCATGAGCCCAGAGGTCCGCCTGACCGAGGTAACCCCATGCATCGGCACCCGCGGCGACGAAGGCGCCTTCCTTGAAGCCCAGGGCAACCACGCCGACCGCGACGATCGCGGCGAGCATGGCTGGGGCACGCGCGGGAATGCGGTAGACGAGCCACGACTCGAAGCGCACCCAGCGACGCCACCATCGCAGCACCAGAGACCCGGTTCCACGACCGAGCCACATGCCATCCCGCATCAACGCGACGCGCTTCGCGCCGGCGGGTGCGATGACGCAGGCCAACATCGCGAACAGCACCGCAAGGATGAGTGGATTTCGAGGACCGCGCGAGGAGAAGAAGATCGGACCGTACCGGAAGCCGATGCCGCCGGTGAGCATCACGACGACTGCCCATATGAGGCTCATCGCCGCGAGGACGACCAGGCCGCGCCGCAGTCGTGCCGTGGCCCCCCCGGACTCTGTTGCCTTCAGGGTGTCGGATGGTAGCACGCTGTCAACAGCGGATATGGTTCAGACGGGCTGGCGCGATTGCGGGCGCGGCATTTTCCGGGAGTCCGGAGAAGGTCTCTGAGGTAACGTCGTCGGAACGTGTCCAACTCGGGCTTCTTCTGGGCAACAGGGGACTATCTCACCCACCGCTTCAATCCCGAGTTGGGGATCGGACGCGTGACGGCGCTCGACGGTCGAGCCCTCGTCGCCGAGTTCCCGCGCTCGGGCACGACGCTGCGGATGGCGGCCAATACAGATGCGCTCCTCACCGTTGATCTGAGCCCAGGCCGGCCAGTCCGAGTTACCGCCACCATGGAGGACACGACGATCGCGGCGCGACTCCCGGACGGAAGGCTGCGGCTCGCGAACGGGCACACCGCGTCCTCCCACGAACTGTGGCCCCTAGAGCTCGAAGGCGCCCTCCTCGAACGCCTCGCCCTGGGAGATCTCGACGACGTCGAGGACTTCGTGACCCGCCTCAACATCCTGCACCTCCTGAGCGTGCGCGAAGCCGACGGCCTGGGCTCCTTCCTCGGGGGACGCGTCCGGCTCTTCCCGCATCAGCTCCACGTCGCGGAGCGGGCGAGCGCCAGCAATCCAGTGCGCTGGCTGCTCGCCGACGAGGTCGGCCTCGGGAAGACGATCGAGGCGTCGCTCATCCTGAACCGACTCGTGCACACCGGACAAGTCCAACGCTGCCTCGTCGTCGCCCCGGATGCCCTGACCGTCCAGTGGCTCGGCGAGCTCTGGCGCAAGTACCACCAGGTCTTCACGCTCCTCGATTCGCAGCGCCTCGCCGACGTGGCGCGCGACTTCGGGCCCGACTTCAACCCGTTCGACGTACATCGTCGCGCCGTCGTCGCGCTGGAATTGCTGACGGAGCGCCCGCGGTTGACCGATCAAGCCGTGAAAGCGGGCATCGATCTCCTGGTGGTGGACGAAGCGCAGCGGCTCCGCCGCCCTCCGGGCCACCCCGGCGAGCCCGGCTGGCGCGCGATCGCGCCCATCGCGGGCCTGGGCCGTCACGTCCTGCTGCTGAGCGCGACCCCACTCGAAGACGACGCCCACGGGTTCTTTCGTCTGCTCCAGCTCCTCCGTCCAGAGGAGTTTCCCGAGGACATGAGCTTCGAGGCGCGCCTCGCTCTCGCCACGCCCCTGCCTCCATGTACGAGCTCCACCCGACGCGCCGACATCGGAGGCCTGCCGCCACGGGTGGGTGTTCCAATCACACTCGACGATCCGGCGGGCTGGCGAATGAATCTCGCGGTGGAGGCGGCTCTGCGAGACGCCGCGGCGCCCCATGCAGTCGCGCGGCGCCAGAAGATCGATCGCGTCCGTCGCGCGTTGGCGTCGGGAGCCGCGCTGGGCACCGTGCTCGGCCCCGCCGTCGCGCCGGACGAGCGTGCGCTGCGCCAGCAGGCCGAGGCGATGGACGCAGCCGATCCGCGCCTTCGCTGGCTGCTGTCGCAGGCGCCCCGCTGGCGCGACGCGAGGGAGAAAACACTCGTCTTCGTGGCGCACCGCGAGACACTGGAGATGCTGCGCACGGCTTTCAGCCACCGGGCACAGCTCGCGACCGGTGTCTTCCACGAGGAGCTGTCCCCGGCACGCCGCGACACGGAAGTCGCGCGGTTCCGGGAGCCCGATGGTCCAAGCCTGCTCGTGTCCACTGAATGCGGAGGCGAGGGCCGCAATTTCGAATTCTGCCGCCGCCTGGTGCTGTTCGACCTGCCCTGGAAGCCATCGCTTGTGGAGCAACGCATCGGCCGGCTCGATCGGATCGGCCGGCGCATACCAGTGGAGATCGTGTACTTCCGTCCGCCGGGCGGGATTGGCGCGGACGTCGTACGGCTCTTCGAAGCGCTGGGTTTCTTCCGCGAACCGCTCGCCGGGTTGGAACCGCAACTGGCCCACGTGGAGGGCGCGATCGAGGCGCTCGCGCTCGATCCCCTGGCGACGCTTTCCGAGAAACGCTTCGAAGCGCTCGTGAGCGAGGCCCATGCCGCGCGCACGCGCATCCGTGAAGCGGCGTACCAGCAGCTCCATCGCAACCCTTATCGTTCGGACATGGCGGCGAGCATCCTCGCGCGCGTACCCGGGGAGCTCGACGCACTCAACGAGGAGGTGGTGGTCACGGCATGCATAGGCTTGGGGTTCACCATCGAGCGCCCGCGAGGCGACCGGACGTTCGCGATCGAACTCGGTACCGGGGCTCTGGTGGACGGTCTGCCGGGCGTCCCCGGCGGGTCGAGCTTCGTCGGCTCATTCAATCGCGAGGAGGCAGTCGAGAACGAGACCCTCGACTTCTTCGCCTCCGGGCATCCGCTCGTCGAGGGCATTTTTGCCCACTTCGAGGAGAGCGCCCTGGGACGGGTCGTCCGGTTCGAGGTCGAGATCGCACAGGAACACGGCGAGGGGATCGTGGCCGTCTACAAGGACGGGCCGGCGTTCGAGGTGGTTGTCTTCGACTCCGTCGGTCAGGCTCGGCCGGACTGGGCGGCCGCGTTACGCCAACGACCGCTCCGCGCGCGCGGCGTGACCGGCACACCAGCGGAGAGCCGCGACTGGATGGACATGGTTCGTCGCATAGGTGCGCGGCTCGACCCGGCTCGTCGTCCGCACGCGCTCGCGGCTGTCGTGGTACGCCCGGCACGACAGACGGCCTAGCGCGTCTTCTGCCGGCCTGGCAGCAGCAGCGACAGTGCCGCGGCGACAATGAGCGCGCCGGCGTAGACAAACAGCGGGCGCTGATGGGAGGCGGGGCTGGCCGAATCGTGCAGCAGTGCGCCGAGCGCCGATGTGCCAGCCACGCCGCCGATGTAGCGCATCGTCGATACCACTCCGCCGGCCATGCCGGACTGTTCGCGTCCAACCGTGCTCATCGACGCGGCTTGCGCGGGCGGAGACGTCATGCCGACGCCCGCACCGATCAGCAACATGCCGGGCATCACGTCGAACGGTACCCGTACCGCTTCGAGATCCGCGAACCACCACAGGCCAGCCAACGCGATGAGGGAGCCGGCGAGCGTCTGTGCCCGCGCGCCGATACGCTCCGCGAGCCGCCCGCCCACCACGGAGCCGAGCATCATGGCTACTGTCAGCGCCAACAGCGCTTGACCCATCGTACGCGCGCCCAGATGGCGGACCCTGTCGAAGAAGACCGGCAATTGGAAGAGCAACGGGTACATCGCCATGTTCTGCAACGCGATGATGGAGCCTCCGCCAAGGAACGCGCCTCGCGTGAACAGCGAGAAGTCCACGACCGGCGACACCGCGCGGCGCTCCCAGAGAGGAAACACGGCAAGCAGCACGGCACCGCTCCCGCCGAGCCACCACGCCGCGCTCCCGGACATCCGGAGGGCGACGATGACCAGCGTCAGGCCGACGGCGAGGAGCGCGCTGCCAGGCCAGTCGAGGGGCGGCTGGTTGGCCGGCGCGCGCGCGTACATGCGGCGCGACTTGAGCACGAGCACCAGCGAGACGGCGACGACCGGCAAGTTGGCGGTGAACACCGCACGCCACCCAAATCGCTCGGTCAGTTCTCCGCCGACGAGCGGGCCGATGGCCGCCGCTAGCCCCATGCACGCGCCAAAGAGCCCGAACACCCGCGCGCGCCGGTCGGCCGCGGTCTGATTTCGCAGGATCGCCATCGTTGCCGGCACGGTTGCGGCGCCGCCGGACGCCATCAGGATGCGCGCGACGCCGAGCGCGTGCACTTCGCCGACGAGCAGCCCGAGCACGGCGCCCGTCGCCACGAGCGACAGGCCAACGACGAGCGCTCGGCCGTGCCCGATGAGATCTCCCAACTTGCCGCCGGGGCTCTGGAGCGCGATGCTCGTGATGAGATAGCTCGCCACGAGCCACTGGGTCAGGTCCGAGGCTTCCGCGCCGATGTCATGGCCGATGCTCGGCAGTGCAACGGCGATCATCGTGCTGCCCAGCGGGGCGAGCGCGGCCGCGAGCAGCATGCCCGCGAGGGCGGATGGCGGCAGGCCTTCCTCCTGTCGATCGATCGCGCGCACGCTCACCGGTTACGCGTCATGGCCCGGCACTGCAGCAGATAGAGCGTGCCGTCGGTGAACGCCCACTCGATGTCCAGCCCGTGGCCAAAGAAGGATTCGCAGCGCACGGCCAGGTCGTGCAGGTTCGCCAGCATCTCGTCGTCGAGGCACAGGGCCGTGATCAGCTCGTCCGCGACTGCTTCCTCAACCGTGCCACCTTCCGGGGCACCGCGCAGCGCGATGTCCTTTTCACCGGCCGTGCGCTTCAACACGCGGCCCTCGTCGCCGAGCACGTAGTTGTCCGGTACGACGAGGCCGGCCACGACGGATTCACCGAGGCCCCAAGATGCCTCGATGACGCGCTCGTCCGAGCCGTTGAGGGGATTCCTCGTGAACATGACGCCAGCGCAGTCCGGCTCGATCATGCGCTGCACGACGACGCCGACGCGCGGCGCCTCGTCCATGCTCAACGTACGCCGGTAGGCGCGGGCCGACTCGGTGTGCGCGGACTCCCGCACCTTGAGGACCGCGTCAACCACATGGTCCTCGTGACAGACGTTGAGGATCGTCACATGCTGGCCGGCGAAGCTCGCGCCGTCCGAGTCCTCACCGACGGCCGAGGAACGCACGGCGCACGGGCCAGCCAGTTCCGTGAACTCGACACGCAAGTGCTTCAGCGCCTCCGCGTGGCCGTTGAACACTGCCTCGACGTGCGTCGTGCCGAGCGCGAAACCGTGCGGGACCGGAAGCCCCGCCCGCAGTGAGCGCGCGAGCGACGCGGCCTTTCCGCCGAAGTGCGAGACATCCAGCGCGTGGACGAGCGGCGAGGGTTTCACCGTCCCGCTTCCACGAGCTCCACGATGCCTGTCTCGCCGTTGACCCGCACCCTCGCACCGTCGGCGAACATCGTCGTGGCCTCGCGGGTGCCGACGACGGCCGGAATGCCGTACTCACGCGCGACGATTGCCGCGTGCGAAAGCTGGCCGCCGCGGTCCGTGACGATGGCCCCAAGCAGCGGCAGGACGACGTTGAAAGCCGGGCCCGTGTTGCGCGTGACGAGCACGTCGCCCTGCTGCAGCCGATTGAAATCCTGCGGCCCAGTCACGATTCTGACCGGCCCCTCGTAGACGCCAGGATGCACGGGGAGGCCCACCACGCTCCTGGGCGGCGCCTTCTGCGTCTGGACCTGAAAGAGCTCCCGGATGACCGTGTCCATCGCCCGCGCGTTGGCTTGCGCCTTCTTCGGCAGCCATTCGGACGGCGGCGGCCCTTTCGGCTCCGGTCCGAGAAACGCCGGTGCGTCGGCGACCGTCTTGGTCTCACGCCATGCCTGGCGTCGGCGCAGCTCCTCGACGCTCGGCTGTTTCCCGCCATTGAGGAGGCCGACGATCTCTTCGTGGCTGGCGTTGACCGCGAGCGCGGCGTCAGGCAGCACGCCCCCGTCCTTGAGGCGCCGGCCCGCCTCGAGCACGGAGCGCCTTGCCAGTCCGGTGCCCCACACGTCGTTGTAGATCCCCCGTTCGTCGCGCAGGCGATGGATGAATCGCGCCTCCTCGAGCCACTGGTCGAACTCGGCGCGGTGGGCCTCGGGCACCTTCGCGCGCAGCTCGTCGCGGCGCTTGGTGAAGTCTGCCGGGCGATCCGCCTTGTCGGTGGCGCCAAAGATGGTGCCGACCAGCATCTCGGGCATCTCGAGCGCGTACTTGTCGCCGACGTCGTAACCCGAGACGAGGCGGTAGGCGACTACGTCAAGATACGCCTGCAATGCCTCGCCGACGCCCTCGGTCGATCGCAGATCGTCCAGGACCTGTTGCGCCGGACGTCCATGAACGCTCGCCGCGGTGATGCCCTTTGCGGCAATCGCCGCCCGCAGGCGTTCGAGCGGCGTGGCGCCGACGCCACGCGAGATCGGCGCGGCGCCCTTGAGCACACCGAGCACCTCGCCCGAAGGCAGACCGGTCCAGCGCTGCACTTCCGACACGAAGTGGCCCACCGGAAAGCAACACGGGATCGTGAAGATGTGGTGCCGGTAGATCATCTCGACCACGTTGGCCCTGACCTCCTCGAGGTGCGCGAGGAACTCCGCGTCGCCGAGCGCAGCCACGGCCGTGTTCTGAATCTTGCTGTTCCTCGCGATCGAGTCCGGCTTGTACTCGTCGTCCCAGCGGCGCATGTCCTCGCGCCAGAGCTTCTTCGCGATGGTGTCTGGGGCGGCCGCGATGCGGCGACGGATTTCCGGGTGAAGCCTGGTGAGCAGCATGAAGATCGGTTTCGGCGGCGGGCCCGATGCGTTGTCGGGTGCTCCGACCGGCACGAACTTCCCGTAGCAGAAGTCGTTGACGAACCGCATCCGCAGCGTGTCGAGCAACAGGCCGTACCGCTTGGTCCCTTCGCCGAAGCCACGGGCCAGTGGTTCCGCCACGAGCGTGCTCGTGTACCGTGTGGCCGGCCTGGCAAAGTGCGTCTGTTCGAGCTCCCAGGATCCCGGCCCCGGAGCCTTGAATTCAAGCTGTGTCACAAGATTCCTCGCTGAATATGCGGTGGGAAGTGTATCGAAACTCAAGGGTTCACTGTGACGAGCCGCCCTTGACACCCTGAAGTCGAAGTGCCAGCATTCGCTGACTTCGAGCCCCCTGTCTAGATATCGCCCTTAACTCGACTCTTATTGGAGAGGTTCCTCATGACATCGAAAGTCTCACGTCGGCGCGTACTGAAGGGTGCGGGAATTGCCGCGGTCGGCGGGGCCAGTGCCCTGCTCGGCGGCAGCACCTTGGCCGCCCAGCAAGGCGCGCCTGCGATTCGCACGAACACCCAGGCGGGGCGGAGGATTCGCGCGTTCGTGAAGCTCGACCGCGTGGACATTCCGAGCATGCAGCCGGTGACCCTCCGTGCGTTGACCGGCCGGATGGTCGCGGTTCGCACCGAGGCGGCTCAGACCTGCTACTCCAGCGTTGGCCAGCTCTTGTTGCCGAGCCCGGCAGCCGCCCAGAACGTCAACGTCGTGGGTCACGGCGGCGTCGGCATCGTCGAAGCGATCGGTCCCGAGGTGTTTGCCGTCCAGGTGGGCGACCGCGTAATCGTCAACTTCCATTCCTCGTGCGGCTGGTGCCACAACTGCGTGCGGTCACGCGCGGACCAGTGTCTGAACGGCGGTGGCGGAAACACCCCCACGGGCGATACGGCGGACGGCAAGCCGGTCTTTTCGGGCACGAGCGGAATGACCGAGGTGATGGTCGTCAGCCAGGAGAAGTGCGTGCCCATTTTCACCGACGTCTCGTCGGTTGAACTGTCCATGTTCACGTGCGTTGGCAACGCCGGTCTCGGGATGGCCATGACGAAGTGCCCCGTCGAACCTGGGTCAGACGTGGTCGTCTTCGGCTGCGGACCAGTCGGCCTCTCGGCGATACAGGGCGCAAGGATTAAAGGAGCCGCCAGGATCATCGCCGTCGAACCGATTCGCTACCGCCGTGAGCTGGCCCTGAAGCTGGGTGCGACCGACGTGGTCGATCCGAATCAGTACACCTCGAGAACGCCGACCCCATTCCGCGGTATCAGCGGCGATTCATACAAGGACGCCCTGGTGGACCACATTCGAGACATGTGTCGGCAGAGGACGGATCGGGCCTATGCGGGTGGCGGCAGAATCGGTCCGGACCACGTCATCGAAGCGGCCGGCGGCGACGCCTATGGCGACGTGCTCATCAGGCCGTCGGAAGTCACGGGGCCCGACCCGACCGGCATGACGGTGCTGTCCCAGGTGTGGCAGCTCTGCTCACGCATCGGAACGAGTGTCTCGTGCAGCATCGGTTTCCCGGCGGACGCCCGCGTGCAGCTTCCACCGAACGAGTGGGCCGACAGCGGAAAGCACTTCTGGGGCGGCACGTGCGGTGGCACCAATACGCGGCGTGATGTCCCCCGCTACGTCAGGTTGATTGAAGCCGGGAAGCTGGACATGAAAGCGCTGGCGTCGAGAAACTACCCGCTGGCCGAAACCACGGAAGCGTACCGCGTGGCGATGAATCGGACGGTCGTCGCGACGATCGTCACGCCAAACGCCTAAGGCCTTTCGCCTGCGCGACTGGACGAAAGGGAAGGTGGCGCCCGTTGGCGGGCGCCACCTTTTTTGTGTGAACCGAGAATGCGTTGCTCTACGTGTTCGGTGTCACGACCGTAGTGATGACCGAGCGATCCGCGCAGTCCTGGTAGGCTTGCTTCGTCTGGGTCAACGGGTACGTCTTCCCCACCAGCGCCTTGAAGTTCAACTGCCCCGTCTCCATCAACTTGATGTAGCGGGGGAAATCGCGCCGGTCGTTGGTGCCGCCGGCCGTGCAGACCCACCAATGCTTCGCGCTGTCGCCGAACTGCGATCCCGGTATCTGCACGAAGGCGTCCTCCGGCTGGCCGATCGTGCAGGAGATCGCGGACCCGATGCGCGAACAGAGCTCCCAACTCTGCATCAGCGTCGTGATGCCGGTCGGGTCGGGGCCGGGCGTCTCCTTGGGCGGCACCTGGTCGCCGCCGACCGCTTCGATGACATGCTCCGGACCGACCCTGCCGCCCCCGGCCCATACCCGATCGGTCTTCTGCGCGACCAGGTCGCGAATGTGGTCGAGCAGCGTGTCGTCGAATCGGGCGGAGTCTCGCCCGAAGCCTCCCGCCGGGCGGACCTTCGGCGAGCGCTTGTACTGGTTCGGGTCGAGCACATGGGTCGCGCCCAGTTTCTGCGCCAGCTCTCGCCGATACCGGATCGGCTCGACCACGATGATCTTCGCCGCCCCTTTCAGCTTCGTGGCCTGGAGTGCCGAAAGGCCGACGGGCCCGGCGCCGAAGATCACGACGTCGGATCCGAACTGTACGGGAATGTTCGTCGTCGCCATGCCCAGCCCAGCGCCGCCGACGCAGGTGAGCAATGACAGCTCGGCTGAAGGCACATCGGTGAAGACGGGGACGGTCATTTCTTCATTGACGGTGATGAGCTCGGCCATGCCGCTGCTGCTCGAGTACAACATCATGCCATTCGGCCCGTCGGCGATGGGACCGGTGGTTTCCCCGCCGCGGACGAGACACTGGTCGGAGCGGCCCCACAGGCAGTTGTGGCACCGTCCGCACGCGGAATGCAGGATGCCGATGACGCGGTCGCCTACCCGCGTGCTGACCACCTGCGGACCGACGGCTACGACGACACCAACGCCGCCGTGACCCACGGCGGTAGCGCGCTGAGGCGCGGCCGGCTGGGTGGTGGACTGCGGTTGGCGAGGCACCAGGACCTGCCTTACGCTCGAATAGCAGGTCTGGGCTGCTTCGGCGCGGTACATGACCTGGCGTCCGGTGAGGGCGCGGGACGTGAGTTCGACCACGCCGGGCAGTGGCGCGCTGGACTGCACGAACGCGCGGTACTTCCGTCCGGCCTGGGTATTCGTGAGCACCGACGGCGCCCCCTGTTGGGCGGCCACGCCGGTAGCCGTCAGCAGCGCGGACGCTCCGCCCCCGACAGCAGCTGCTCCCGCGGCCTTCAGCACGCGACGGCGAGAGAGAGACGATGATTTTTTCGATTCCATGGCTTCTCCAACGAAAGTGAAACAGATGAACCGCGCCGGCGGGATGCGCTGCGGCGGGAGCCGATTCGCGCAGTCTCGCTCTAGACCAGAATCGGGCGGACTATAGGTGATCCCGCAGATTTCGGCAACTCCGCTCACGCATCGGAACGAGTGTCTCCCGCAGCATCGGTTTCCCGGCACACGCCCGTGTGCACCTTCCGCCGAACGAGTGAGCCGACAGCGGAAAA
>JAKFXY010000114.1 GCA_021731165.1 Acidobacteriota bacterium
GGATTGCCCGCCGGAGCGCCAGGTTGGCGTCTGCTGGCCTGTCCGGGTGCAAGCAGACACCGAGCAGGTAATAGGCCTCGGTGAGCTTGTCATCAATGGCGACCGCCCGCTGCAGTGGGTCGATGGCGAGGGCAGGCCTGCCCCAGCGATAGTAGGTGAGTCCGAGCTTGTAGAGCACGCGGGGCGCCCTGTCGTCGAGGGCGATGAATCGGCGGTAGTGCTCGGCCGCCCGGCTGTATCGGCCCATGGCGGCATTGACGTCCCCAAGCAGCTCGGCCGGTCGGGGAGCGGTCTGGTCGAGCGATGCCGCCTCTCGCAGATCCCGCAGCGCGGCGGGGAACTCTCCCCGCCGGCGATAGCTGTCGCCGCGCTTGAGATGGGCGACCATCGAGTCGCCCTTGAGCGCGAGGGCACCGCTGAACGCTTCGATCGCCTGGGAGGTCCGGTCGGAGGCCAGCGCCGCGTCGCCGGTCGAGAGGAGACGCCGGAATTCACGCTCCTGCCGTATCGCGTTCCAGGCGACCACGACAACGGCCAGGAGAGCCGCCGCGCCGATGGCGAGCACAACCCCGCGCTTCATGAACGTTCCAATGGTAGCCCGCCCCGCCGCTGCCGGGGAGCCGGAACAACCACGCCCAGGCGGGGTCTAACTTATTGGGAACCGATGCTAAACTCGATCCGAACCACCTCCGGAGACGTCCTTGTTGGGGATCGTGTGAAGAACGCCGGCGCCATTAGCTGGTCTAACGTAGACAGCCGCGAAGCGGCCCTGATCGAACGTTGCAGAACGGGCGATGACGACGCCTGCGGCGAACTCGTGGCCACCTATCAACGGATGGTCTTTGGCCTGTCATTTCACCTGCTCGGAAACCGTGATGACGCCCTCGATCTGTCGCAGGAGGTGTTCCTCCGAGTTTTTCGCACTCTGTCGAGTTTTCGCGGCCAGTCGGCTCTCCGCACCTGGATCTACCGCATCGTGATCAACCAGGCGCGCAATCGCCAGCGCTGGTGGCGGCGGCGACGCCTGTCGGAGCAGGTGTCGCTCGACGAACATCTGAAACTCTGTGGAGATCTCGCCTCTGAAGGGGAGGCGCTGCCCGATCGCCTGTTGGCCAGTAAGGAGACGGCGGCGTACATTCGAGAGGCACTTGATCGGCTCCCCTTCGACCAGCGCACGGCCCTCATCCTTCGGGAGATCGACGGGCTGCGGTACGAGGAGATCGCCTTTTCACTCGGCATCGCCATCGGTACCGTCAAGTCGCGGCTCACGCGTGCGCGACAGGCGCTGCGCGCCGAGCTGCTGGGGTTCAGATCGTGATCCGGTATCTCACCTGCGACGCGGCGGCCGAGTTGCTCGACGCATTCGTGGACGGCGAGCTGTGGATGGTCGACCAGGTGGCGGTGGAGTCGCACCTGCGGTGGTGCCGCGTCTGCGAAGCCCGCGTCGAGGACATGCGGCTCGTGGGCGTCTCGCTGCGCGGCCACGTCTATCCGGCATCGACTGGGTTCGATGACGGTCGCGATCTCGCCATCGTCCAGTCATCCGTGCTGGCCCGCATTCGCGCGGAACGGGACCAGTCCGCTGGCGTAAGGTTCCGTGGGCTGTTCGTGGACCTGCGATTTCTCTGGCCCGCGGTTGGCGCCTGCAGCGCGGTGGCACTCTGCCTTTACGTCTCGTTGAGTGTGTTCATCGCGGCGACGGAGGATGAGACCCGGGACTCTCTGGCGGGGATGATCCAGTTCCTGGCCAACCCCGGGTCGGATGAGAACCCACTGAGCCTGGGCGGCCGTCTATCCGCGCCGCGTGCTCTCGACGCGGGGGCCGTACTCGAGTCCATCATGGACGACGAAGCGGTCTATGCCTTGTCCGCGGTGGTCACGAGGGAAGGGCGGGTCTCCACCTACGAGCTGCTGTTGTCGGAGCGGGCGAGCGAACGGCGCCGCAACACGGCGGCGGAGGCTGGGGAGGACGTCTCGGCGCTGCTCCATGCTGTGAAGAGCTCACGCTTCGAGCCGGCCCAAAATGCGGCCGGAGGGGCCGTGGCCGTGAACATGGTGTGGTTGGTGGCGCGCACCACGGTGAAGGGGTCGGTGCACGTCGCGGTGCCGTCGCGGCGCGGCGTGATTCCGGCCGAGCGGCCCTCGCTGCCGAAGCCCGAAGCCGACGCACCGGTGGATCCGCCACCTACCGAAGAGGCTCCGCCAACAGTCAGTTCAACTTAGCGGGCCGGGGATGTGTCGCCGCGTACGCTGGCGATGTTGTTCAGTGTGTCCGCCGCTCGGATGATGACTCCACGAAGCGCCATCTCTCCCTCCAGCACCAGCTCATATTGCTCCAGCCTGGAATCGGCGATTCCGTCCTTGGGATAGATCGTCTGCCAGCGATCGCCGTCGAGCGAGTACTCCGCCTTGCGTATTGCCGAATCCTGGTCCCTGACGGCAAAACCGATAATCCACCGAGGCCCCTCGCGCCGGGTGGACGTGATGGCTACGGTCGGCGGGACGTTGTCGATGTCAAAGGTCGCGCTATCGAGCGTTCCGGTGAGCGCGGCGGCCGGGGCGTTCGACGGCAGGTCCGAGGCCGTTACGCGTAGGAGGTACCGCCCGTTCGGCACCGAGGCAGTGTCCCACACGACGATCGTGTCCACGAGTCCCTTCTTGAGCGCTTTCCACGTCGTCTCACCCTCGCGACGGTAGAGGACGTCGTAAGTCAGATCGTCGCGGTTGTCGTCCTCCGCGCGCCACACAAACGTCAGCAGCCCTTTCTGGTAGGTCCGACGGCCGAGGTTGGGCGCGCCGCCGGCCGGCTGCCCGGCACTCTGCGCCGCAAGCCGGCGATCCGGCGGGTCGCCCTCGAACCCCGCAATCTCCGGTTCTCCAGTCGGGAACGGGCGCTGGAACACGGTGCCTGGCGAGTTGATGGTGATCGAGGTGACCTTCGGACGAATGTTCCTCGGGAGATACGCCGCCGTGACGGAGGTGAGCAGCGGTGCACCGGTGCGCGTGGCGGTGAGCACGGCGCGCCATTGCAGGTATCTCGCGCGCGGGCTGGTGATCGAGCTGCCGTCCTGGTCGGCGTAGGCAGCGCTCCAGTCACTCCATGTCTCGTCGGGAGTACGGGTGTTTCCCGAGCGAGTGGAGATCTCCACCTTCCCGCCATCCGGCGTCAGCGACTGCCACCTGATGGCACCCCAGGTCGCCACCGACTGCGCGTCGCGGACATCGGAGGTGTAGGTACCGCGGTCAGCCCTGAGTGGCGACAGTCGCAAGAGCTTGCCCGGGTTGGCTGTCACGACGAGGGTTCGCCCGGCTCGATCACGCAGTATCGCCGCGACCTGTTGCGCGTTCGCGCGAGCGACGAGCGTCGGCTGCAGCGGATCCCCGGAGAGCCGGTAGATCTTCCCCTTGTTACCCGTGGCGACGAGGACCGTGCCGTCCGCGTCGAAGGCGATGTCGTATGGCGAATCCTCACGCGACTCCCAGACAAGATCCGGCGCGCCGTCAGGCGTGATGCGGTAGATCGCGCCGGCCGCCGGGCCTTGGTTTGGCGGCGCAGGCGGCGGCGAAGCACCCGCGGCGACCGACGCGTCGATGATGGCGATCGAGGTGATTTCGGTCGAGACTGATGGAATTGGTGTTGAGGCAGGTTCGCTCGGAGTCTGCGCGGTCGCGGTGCCGGCGCTGCCCGAGCGGCCGCTCACGGCAGCGGCGAAGATGTTGCCGTTCGGATCAACTCTGAGCGCGTGAATCTCGTTGTAGGGCGAGTCAAGAAGGACGAACGGCTTACCTGTCGCATCAAGCCGGAAGAGCCGCCCGGGCGACTCGGTGCCGACGAGAAGCCGGCCGTCGCGATCGAAGGCGAGCACCATCGCGTGGGTCGCTTTGGTCTGGTAGAAGACGGAGCCGCGGCCGTCTGGCGCAATCTTGTAGACCGTTCCCTTGTCGCCCGTAGCGGCAAAGACGTGGCCTGTCCCATCCACGGCCAGGCTCCAAATGTACTTGTCGGCGGGATCGAAAAATGTCGTGGCCTTGCCGGCCGTGTCCACCCTGTAGATCTTTCCGTCAGGCGAGGTGCCCACGTACAGCCCGCCGCCGGGCGCGAGGGCAAGGGCATGGACCTCCAATTCCTCGGCGTCGAAGAAGACCGTGCCGCGTCCCATGGCATCGACGCGGTAGACCTGGCCCTCGTTACCACTTCCCACGTATACCGATCCATCCGGACCGTCCACCATCCCCCAGAGAAACGGCGCGCTGGCATCGTAAATCATGGTCGACGCTGGGCCGATCGTCAGCCGGCCGTAGCCGTCAATCGAGAGGTTCTCCACCTCCCCCTTGAGAAACTCCGCTTCAGTGGAGACCTGCCAGAAGGTGGGGAGGGCGGCGTCGAGCCCCGTGGTGAGGAGGCAAAGACCCGTCGCGACGAGCGCGAGGCGTCTGAAGGCATGCGTCACGCTAGTCGTCCAGGGAGATGGTCAGGGTTCGCGATCCGGTTACCGCGAGGCCCGGGGTGATCTCCCATTGGCCAAGCAGCGCGGTGTCGAGGGGGCGGAAGCTTCCGCCGTTACGATCGGACTCCATCACGGCGAGTACAGAGGGCGGCAGCGACGCCAGTGACTCGCCCTTCACTATCGCGCCTCCGTCCCTGCCGAGGAGGCGGACGTACAGCCGGTTGTTCTTGCGCGCACTATTCAGCACGCGAATCATCTGCGGGAGGCCGCGTGCCTGCATCGGCTGCGGCTGCAGCTCCCGCGCCTCCCATTGGGCGAGGCGCGTCGCGTCGGCCACCATCACCGATACGGTTCCGCGTGCATTCGGCGGAATCTGTACCGGCACGGAGCGTGTGAACTCGTCGCCACGATAGGTGCGCAGCAACATCTTCAGATCCACCATTGAGCCCGGCCGTGGACGAAGACCATCAATCCAGACGCGCTCGAGCGTGGCGCTCTTCGGCTGCTCGCTGGCGTCGATCTCTAGGGTCAGCCCCTCGAGCTCCACGTCCTCGAAGGCGTTCCGTACCAGAAAGTTGATTGGGCCGACGATGTATGCCGCCGCGCCGACCGAAGGTGAGTCACCGGTGAAGAGATCCTCGAAATCAATGGTGCCGTAGTTCTTCACCGCGGCCGAACCGCGGACGCTATAGCTGGCGGCGCCGTTCTGCCGCTCGTATGAGCCGAGCGTGTTGAGAATCGACAGGTAGGAGAGCAGCGGAGTGAAAAGCTGATCGTTGACCATCGACATGGTGAACGTCTTTCGCGTACCGCGTTCGGACGTGAGCGACAGCTTGATTGGGATGAGAGTGGGGCCCGGTCCAAGGGTGCCGGCAATCGTGACGGCGCGGTCCTGTTGCACGACGCCGATGACCTCGCCGGTACTGGCAATCTTGAGTGAGCTGGCCAGGCTGGGCAACACGGCGTGGACGTACGCGCGCGTCATCGGAAACTGCGTCGGGCCAAGGCCGTAGAAGGGATGGCCGAAAGCGTAGACACGATCGCCGTCCACCTCCGTGACTGTCCCGGTGGCCCCGAGCTCCATATCCCCGCTCATGAGCGTGACGCCGATTGGGTCGCCAGGACGCAGCGCCGCGCCCGCGCGCGCTGGCGTCGCGCCGGCCTGCATGGCGCCGGCCAGGACGGGAAGGAAGCCTTGTTCTCTAAAGATGGACGTGATCGGATCGACGACGCCCGCGTCGAAGCCGCCCATCGTCAAGGGGGTGGCGATGGGGCGGAGCATGGTCCCGATGCCGCCGTTGATTGGGTTGGTGGATGGGTCGGCTCCGAAGACCTGAACCTCAGCCGCGCTGCCAGCGAAGGGCCGGGCCCAGGAAAACGCCTGGCGCAGGGAGGCCTGCAGGTGTTCCTGCGTAATCGGAAGCTGCAGTTCGACCCGACCGGCCTGTCGGCGCGGACCAGGCAGGGTGGCCGCTTCAATCATTTCGTCGATAGGTGTAATCCCCGCGATCGGTTCTTTGGCGAACTGACCGAGTGAGTACGACACCGCACCAACAAGCCGGCCGTCGATATAGACCGGGCTGCCGCTCATGCCGGCAATCACGCCCGTTTGGGCGAGTGGCCCCCCTTCGAGTCTGGCCAGGATCAGATTGCGTCGTGTGCCGATGACGTTGCGAAGGACGCCGAGGACGTGCACCTTGAACTCGTCCAACCGGTCGCCTTCAAAGACCGTGCGGCCGATCCCGATCATCCCCGCGCGCAACTCGTCCACCGGGAACGTGGCGGTGGCCGCCGGCACCCGGACGGTGCAGATCACGACGAGTGCGCAGAGTGCCGCAAGAACTCGAATCCTCATCGGTGTCAGATTGGAAGATACGGGTAAACCGCTGAAACTGCAAGGATGAGGGCGATTCGTGGTTGACAGCCCCAGGAGGCGTGAAGTACCGTCCGGCATCAGAGTTCTGACGTCAATGCCGCAATTTTTTACCGCCTTCGCCTATTCCGCCCACGCCAGTTCCTGGTGGCGGTATCGGAGTGCGACTGACGGGGCGGCTGCCGGCGCGTAACACGCGATTCGAGAATTCAGCAATCAGAACGCCTCTTCAGCCAGCCGGTTGAAGGGGCGTTTTTGTTTTTGCCGACGACTTATCAGGGATGCACTCACTGCTGTGTGAAACCGTCACCGGCCGGACAATGGCCGAACTCGTCGCCGCCCGCGATGCCGCTCGTGGGGCCGACATGGTCGAGCTTCGCCTCGATGGCGTCCGGGACCTCGACATCGCCACGGCGCTGGCCGGCCGACGGGTGCCGGCCATTGTCACGTGCCGCCCCACATGGGAGGGCGGCCGGTTTGATGCGCCGGAGGAGCGGCGGCGCGGGCTCTTGAGGCAGGCACTAGACCTGGGGGCCGAGTATGTCGATGTGGAGTGGCGCGCGGATTTCGACGACCTCATACGGGACCATCCCGATCGCATGGTGGTCTCGGCGCACGACTTCGCCGGTGTGCCGCCGGATCTCGCCGAACAGGCGCGTGCGATGCGTCAAACCGGGGCAGCCGTGATCAAGGTGGCGGTGACCCCCTCGAAGTTGAGCGAGACGTTACCGCTTATCGATATCGCACGCGGGGGACGTGCCGTTGTCGTCGGGATGGGGGACCACGGCGTTCCAAGCCGCCTGCTCGCGACGCGATTCGGGTCGGAGTGGTCCTATGGCGGCAACGCGGCCGCGCCAGGGCAGATCCCGGTGCGTCGGATGGTTGACGAGTTTCGCTTCCAGGCGATCGGAACGACGACGGCGATTTACGGCGTGGTCGGGAACAACGTGATGCATTCGCTCTCACCGGTGATGCACAACGCTGCGTTCGCCGCGGCCGGGATCGACGCGGTCTACGTACCGTTCCCGGCTGCCGACTTCGAGGACTTTCTCACGTTCGCCTCGGCGCTCGGCGTGAGCGGAGCCAGTGTCACCATTCCCTTCAAGGTTGATGCGCTGACAGCCGCCGCGGACGCCGATCCGCTGACGGAGACGGTCGGTGCGGCGAATACGCTTCGGCGCGAGGGTGTTCGGTGGAAGGCGACCAACACCGATGTCGATGGCTTCTTGCGGCCGCTTGACGAGGTTTATCCCGGCTCCCTGGCCGGCGCTCGTGCAGCCGTGATCGGCGCGGGCGGCGCGGCTCGGGCGGTCGTGGTGGCCCTGATGTCGCGAGGGGCGCGTGTGACGGTGCACGCACGCCGTCTGGAGCAGTCGAAGGAAATCGCGGGAGTGTTCGGGGCGCAGGCGGGTCCATGGCCGCCGACGCCGGGGACGTGGGACCTGCTCGTCAACACGACGCCACTCGGTGGGCCCACGGGCCGTGACGCTTCTCCGCTACCGGGCGGTCCTTTCGATGGCCGCTTTGTCTACGATGTGACCTATGGCGATCACGAGTCACCTCTCGTGCGTGAAGCACGCGAGGGCGGCTGCATCACGCTCGACGGCTTGCCGATGCTTGTTGCCCAGGCCGAGCGACAGTTCGAGTGGTGGACGGGACAGCGGCCCGGAGACGGCGTCATGCGAGCGGCGGCCGCCCACAAGATGGGTGCGGTGGCCTAGATTGGGCGGACGAACACCATGCGATTGACGACTTTCGACGAATTCAAGGAACTGGCGCAGCACGGTACGTTCGTGCCGGTCTGCAAGGAGCTCGTGGCGGACCTCCTGACGCCGGTATCCGCCTTCCTCAAGATCGCGGAGCACTCCGACTACGCCTTCCTGCTTGAATCGGTGGAAGGAGGCGAGCAGGTGGGTCGCTACTCCTTCCTGGGGAAGGACCCGTTCCTCATCCTGAAATCGCGGGACGGGAAGACGATTATCGACCGCGCCGGCCAAACTTCGGAGTCCGGGGAGGCGTTCATCCCGACGCTCCGCGACGTGATGGCGGGCTTTCATTCTCCACTCGTGCACGGTCTCCCCAGGTTTACCGGTGGGGCCGTGGGGTATCTCGGCTACGACGCCGCCGCATGGTTCGAGCCGGTGACCCTGCAGCCGGTATCGGAGACTGAAGATGAAGCCGGCTTCATGCTGTTCGACACGGTGCTCGCGTTCGACCACGTGCGTCACCGGATTCTCATCATCGCGAACGCGCGAATGACGGGTGACGATGACCTGGAGTCTCTCTACCAGTTTGCCTGCGCCAAGATCGAGTTCGTCGAGCGTGAGCTCGAGCGCCCTCTCTCAAAGGCCACGCGGCCAGAGGCGGGCCCGCTCACCTTCACGTCGAACGTTTCCCGCGAGCGCTTCGAGGAGATGGTGCGGACCGCCAAGCAATACATCGCGGCTGGAGACGTCTACCAGGTCGTGCTGTCCCAGCGATTCGAGGCGCCGATTGCCGCCGACCCCTTCACGGTGTATCGCGCGTTACGCCATGTGAATCCGTCGCCCTATATGTATTTCATCCGTATGGGCGATCGCTCGATCGTCGGCTCGTCGCCGGAGATGCTGGTGCGGGTGGAGGGAAAGCACGTCGAGACGCATCCCATCGCGGGTACGCGCCCCCGCGGGCGAACCGAGGATGAGGACGTGCGGATGGCCGAAGAGCTGAAGCGCAGCGAGAAGGAACGCGCCGAGCACGTCATGCTCGTAGACCTCGGGCGCAATGACATCGGCCGCGTCGCCGCCTACGGGTCGGTCCGAGTGCCGACCTACATGGCGCTCGAGCGCTACTCGCACGTCATGCACCTGGTGTCGGTCGTCGAAGGACGGTTGGATGAGGGCGCCGACAGGCTCGACGCGCTGGTCGCCTGCTTCCCGGCGGGAACGGTCTCAGGCGCGCCGAAGGTGCGTGCGATGGAGATCGTCGCGGAGTTGGAGAATCGCAGGCGCGGCGTCTATGCAGGCGCGGTTGGCTATCTCGATTTTGCGGGCAATCTGGATTTCTGCATCACCATCCGCACAGTGGTCATCGAGAAGGGGCGCGCGTACGTGCAGGCGGGAGCTGGCATCGTGGCCGACTCGGACCCGGCGGCCGAGTACGAAGAAACACGCGACAAGGCCCGCGCGGTCGTCACGGCGCTGGAGCTTGCGCAGAGCGGTCTGTAGGCGGGCCTGGTATCAGCAATGGTTCTAGTTATCGACAACTACGATTCGTTCACCTACAACCTGGTGCAGTACCTCGGCGAGTTGGGAGCGGAGGTGCTGGTTCGCCGCAACGACGCCGTCACGCTCGACGAAATCGAGGCGATGCGCCCGACGCACATTCTGATTTCTCCGGGGCCGGGACGCCCGGAGGACGCGGGTATCTCCACTGAAGTGATTCGCCGCTTTGGTTCGACGACGCCGCTGCTGGGTGTGTGCCTCGGCCACCAGGCGATTGGCGTCGTCTACGGCGGCACGGTGTGCCGCGCCCACACGCCGATGCACGGCAAGACGTCGGTTGTCGTACACGATGGCAAGGGAATCTTTGCCGGCATCTCGGCGCCGTTCCTGGCCGGACGCTACCACTCCCTTGTCATTGCACCGGAGGACGTGCCGGACGCGCTCGAGGTGTCGGCCCGAACCCAGGAGGACGGGACGATCATGGCGGTGCGGCACCGCACGTATCCGGTTCACGGCGTCCAGTTCCACCCGGAGTCCGTGTTGACAGATGAGGGGCGGACAATCCTCCGCAATTTCCTGGAGATCATCAAGTGAGTTCCGGGCGTCCGTGCGTCCGTGGCCTGGTGCGGTGGAGCCGGCGATGACGTTCGCGCCTCTTTTGGAGAAGCTCGTTCGCCACGAGGACCTCACGACTGACGAGGCCGCGGCCGCGATGCGAGACGTGATGGAGGGCCGCGCGGCGCCGGCCGCGCTCGCGGCGCTGCTCGCGGCACTCGTGATGAAGGGCGAGCGGCCGGCGGAGATCGTTGGGTTCGCGAGGACGATGCGGGAGCACGCGGTGAGGCTGTCCGCGCCTGCCGGTGATGTATTCGACACCTGCGGCACCGGCGGTGACCGGTCAGGCACCTTCAACATCTCGTCGGCCGCCGCCATTGTCGTGGCCGCGTGTGGTGTCAAGGTCGCGAAACACGGCAACCGGTCGGTGTCCAGTCGTTGTGGCAGCGCCGATGTGTTCGAGCGGCTTGGCGTGCACGTCGATGCCAGGCCCGTGGTCGTCGAGCGAACGTTGCGGGAAGCCGGCATCGCCTTTTTCTTCGCGCCTACCTTCCATCCCGCGATGAAGCACGCCGCCCAGACGCGCCGGGACATGGGCATCCGGACCGCCTTCAACCTGCTTGGTCCGCTCACGAACCCTGCCGGGGCCGCGCGGCAGATCGTCGGGGTTCCCCGGCCCGAGCTGACAGAGCTGCTCGCGAGATCGCTGCTCCTGCTGGGGTCCGAGCGCGCGTGGGTTGTGCACGGCGCGGACGGGATTGATGAGATCTCCACGACCGGCCACACAAAGGTCTCGGAGTGTCGCGCGGGAGCGGTGCACACGTTCTACGTTCACCCCGCGGATTTCGGGGTTGCCAAGGCCTCCCCGCTGGATCTCAAGGGTGGCGACGCGGCCGAGAACGCGGCCATTGTCCGCGACGTATTGAGCGGACGGTCCGGGCCGGCGCGGGATGTCGTGCTCCTGAATGCGGGAGCGGCGTTGTTCGTGGCCGGCCGGACGGGAAGTGTCCGCGAAGGCATTGACGCGGCGGCCTTGGCGATTGACACCGGTGCGGCTCGCGGCACCCTGGAGAAGATGGCGCAGGGGTCACGAGCGGAGGCTGAGGCATGATCGCGCCGGACCTGCTCAGGACGATCGTCGGTGCGACTGTCCGCATTACCGAGACCCGTCGTGCGGTCGAGCCGGTGAGCGCGCTGGAGCGGCGCGAGGCGACAGCGTCTCCGCGCGGCGCGCTATTCGAGGAGGAGCTCGGCCGCAGCGGGCGAACCAACGTCATTGCCGAATGCAAGCGCCGGTCGCCGTCGAAGGGCGTGCTCGTCGAGCGCTACGACCCGGCGGCCATCGCCGAGCAATACGAGCAAGGCGGTGCAGCGGCAATCTCCGTGCTGACCGAGCCGACATTCTTCGATGGCGCGCTGGAGCATCTCGCGGACGTGCGCGCGCGCGTAAGCGTTCCCCTGCTCCGGAAAGACTTCATCGTGGACGAGTACCAACTGCACGAGGCACGCGCCAACGGGGCGGATGCGGTGCTGCTCATCGTGGCCGCTCTCGCGCAGGCCGACCTGGTGCGGCTGCAGGCACGGGCATGGAGCCTTGGCCTGGCCACGCTGGTGGAGGTGCACGATGACGAGGAGCTGACGCGTGCGGTGGACAGCGGGGCCCGAGTGATTGGCGTGAACAACCGGAATCTTCGGACCCTTGCCGTGGATGTCTCGGCATCGGACCGGCTTGCCGCGCGCATCCCCGCCGGAGTGATTGGTGTGAGCGAGAGCGGTCTGCAGACGCGCGCCGATATCGAGCGTCTGACGTCGGCCGGCTACAGGGCATTTCTGATCGGCGAGCGTTGCATGACGGCCTCCAATCCGGCTGGAGCAATCCGCGATCTGATAGGGGACACGGACTCGACATGTTCCTGAAAATCTGCGGCATCACGCGACTCGCCGACGCGCTTCATGCCGCCGAACAAGGGGCAACCGCGCTCGGCTTCTTGCTCTGGCGGGGGAGCCCCCGCTACGTGACGCCCGAACAGGTCGGGGAGATTGTCGCGGAGTTGCCCCCCGGTGTACAGGCCGTGGGTGTGTTCGTGAACGAGCCGGTGAAGGAGATCCAGCGGATCGCGAGGATCGCGCGCATCACCGCGGTACAGCTGCACGGCGATGAGACGCCGGACCATGCCGCCGCGATCGCCCTGCCAATCCTGCGGGCGGTCTCAATCGAGATGGCGGCGAAGGAGGCCCGCGCGTGGCCCGCGGAGACCCTTCTACTGCTTGACGCGGTCGATCCCGATCTGAGAGGCGGGACGGGGATGAGGATTGACTGGACGCGCGCGGCGGAGAGGGCCCGCGCGTCCCGTATCGTGCTCGCAGGCGGCCTGACGCCTGACAACGTCGAAGGCGCGATCTCCATCGTGCAACCGTTCGGCGTGGATGTCTCGTCGGGCGTCGAGAGCGCGCCAGGAGTGAAAGACTCCACCAAGGTCGCGAGATTTCTCCAGAATGCCAGGGCGGCATTCGACAGGACACACGTGGCCACAGATCGACGAGGGTGACGTGGAAGGGAGACACGGGTGAGTAAGCAGGGGAGCGCGGGGCCGATGTGCAGGCCCGTGTTCGGGCGGCGAGATCCGGATGCGCGCGGCTACTTCGGCGGCTACGGCGGCCGTTTCGTGCCAGAGACGCTCGTGGCGCCGATCGAGGAACTGACGGCCGGCTACTACGGCGCACGAGCCGACGCGGCGTTTCAAAGGGAGCTCGAGGAACTCCTTCTTCACTATGTGGGTCGCCCGACGCCGCTATACGAAACGCGGCGGCTCGTGGCGGACGCGCGTGGCGGCCGGACAGACGGCGTACGGATCTTGCTCAAGCGCGAAGACCTGACCCACACGGGCGCACACAAGATCAACAACGCGCTCGGGCAGGCGCTGCTCGCCCGGCGCATGGGCAAACGCCGCATCGTCGCGGAGACCGGCGCAGGTCAGCATGGCGTCGCCACGGCGACCGCGTGCGCGCTGCTGGGTTTGGAGTGTCGGGTCTACATGGGCACGGAGGACATGCGGAGACAGGCGCTCAATGTCGTTCGCATGCAGCTGCTCGGTGCCACGGTGCATGGTGTCGAGGCGGGAAGCCGGACGCTCAAGGACGCCATCAATGAGGCGATGCGCGACTGGGTCGCCAACGTCTCCGATACCTACTACCTGCTCGGCTCCGCGCTGGGACCGCACCCGTACCCACTGATGGTTCGAGAGTTCCAGTCGGTCATCGGCTGCGAGGCGCGCCGGCAGATCCTCGACCAGGTCGGCCGACTTCCCGATATCGTGGTCGCCTGCGTCGGCGGCGGCAGCAATGCGATCGGCATCTTCGACGGGTTCATCGATGACGCCTCCGTGCGGCTCGTCGGCGTCGAGGCCGGCGGTGAACGGATCGCGCCGGGACGCCACGCGGCGCGTTTCGATGGCGGCAGTGTGGGCGTACTGCAGGGCACCCGCACGTTCATCCTCCAGGATGAAGCCGGCAATATCGAACAGACACATTAGATTTCGGCTGGGCTGGACTACGCCGCCGTCGGACCGGAACACGCC
>JAKFXY010000157.1 GCA_021731165.1 Acidobacteriota bacterium
CCTGATCGCCTTCGCCAAACGCGAGGGGATCACCCACGTCATCTTCGGCCAGAGCGCGCGATCGCGGTGGGAGATTGTGCTGAAAGGCTCGACGTTGAACCGTTTTCTCGAGGAAGTCCGGGATGCGGCGGTTCAGGTCGTGCCGCTCGGGGAGGCCGGGAGCTAACTCGCGATGAGCCCGGTGGCGGTTTCCTGGATGGCCCCTCCCGCTTCCCCCTTTTCTCCATTCCCCTGACTCGCGGCCATCACCCGGTCGATCACTTCAAACAGTTCCACGGGTTTGATCGGCTTGGCCACGTAGCCGTCCATGTCAGCGTCGAGACAACGCTGGCGGTCGCCCTGCATGGCGTGGGCGGTCAACGCCACGATGGGGAGACGTCGATTTCGGCCTCGCTCGGCGGCGCGGATTGCCGCGGTGGCCGCGAAGCCGTCCAGTTCAGGCATCTGGAGGTCCATCAGCACGAGATCGAAGTCGTGTCCATCGAGAGCGTCGAGCGCCTCGCGTCCGTTCGCGACCAGATGGGCGGTGTGCCCACGCCGCTCGAGCAGATGCTGCGCCAGTCGACGATTCACCGGGTTGTCCTCAGCCACCAGCACCCGAAGGGCACGCGCCGCGCGAATGGGGATCACTGCTGGCGCCGCCGGCTTCCAGTCGTCGCTCTTCCGCTCGCCCATGGCGCTGCGGATTGTTTGAAGCAGGGCCGCCTGCCCGACGGGCTTGATCAGGTACCCGCTGATATTGGCGCGGTCCGCGCGCGCATCGCGGGAGTGGCCGGCCGAGGTCAGCATGAGAATCGGCGTCGAGGCATGTCGTGGGTCGTTTCGCAGCGCGCTGGCGACGTCGTACCCGCTCGTACCGTCGAGCTGGTCGTCGAGCAGGATGATCCGGAAAGGTGCCGGGGCCGCCGCGGCGGCGGCGAGTGCGGCGTGTGCATCCGCAACCGTGACGACGCGCATGCCCCAGCTCGTCATGACATCGGTCAGGATGCGGCGATTGGTCGCGTTGTCGTCGAGCACGAGCGCCGCCAGTCCGACCAGCTCCTCGCGGTTGGGCAGGACCGTGGCGTCCAGCGGCTTCGTGCTCACGGGCAGCGAGACGGTGAAATGGAACGTGCTGCCGGTGCCCGGAGCACTCTCGACCCAGATGCGCCCGCCCATCAGGCTCACGAGCTGCGCCGAGATCGTCAGCCCCAGCCCGGTGCCGCCATAGCGGCGGGTCGTCGAGCCGTCTACCTGGGTAAACGCGCGGAAGATGTCGCGCTGCTTGCCGCGTGGGATGCCGATGCCGGTGTCCACCACCCGCACGTGAAGGGCGGCGCAGTCTCCTCTGATGACGCCGCCCTCGACGCGCACCACGATCTCGCCGGCTTCGGTGAACTTCAGGGCGTTCCCGACCAGATTGACGAGCACCTGGCGAATGCGATTCGGATCGCCGACGAGCCCGTCCGGGACCTCCGAGGACACGTCGATGAGCACCTCGAGGCCCTTCTGATGGGCTTTCAGGGCCAGCGGCTTCAGCGTCTCGTCGAGCATCGTCCGCAGCGAGAAGTCCACGGCGTCGATGTCGAGTTTACCCGCCTCAATCTTCGAGAAGTCGAGCACGTCGTTGATGACGACGAGGAGGGCGTCGGCCGAGTGGCGGACGGTCTCCAGGTACTCGTGCTGGATTGGTGTCAGCGGAGTGTTCAGCGCCAGCTCCGTCATGCCGATGATGCCGTTCATCGGCGTGCGGATCTCGTGGCTCATGTTTGCGAGGAACTCGCTCTTTGCGCGGTTGGCGGACTCCGCCATCTGCTTCGCCGACGCAAGCTCGGCCGTCCTCTCCTTGACCTTCCGGTCGAGGTCGTCGGTGAACTTCCGCAGCTCCGCGTTGAGATGTTCGCGCTGCGCCAGCGCCTGCTCGAGCTGGTGGTACGACTGCGCCAGCCGCCGCTGCATGCGATCGACGTCTTCGGTGAGCGTGCCGATCTCGGCGAGGGGGCTCGAGGTCACCGACGGAGACGTCCCATGGTGATCGACCGATGTGGTGCGGACGCGTGTGATGAGCTCCTCGAGCGGTCTGGTGACCGCGAGGGAGAACCGCCGTGCGCCGCACAGCGCGCTCACGAAGGCCAGGCCGATGAGTGCCAGCGCCACGGCCGAATAGCGAGTCGCCTGCAGCTGGATGCCCGCCAGCGGCTGTTCCACGAAGACCCGCCATCCGGTTTGCTCGATCGTGGTGACGGCGGCCACGCGCGTGCTCCGAGACCCGTCGGCATCGACGGTCTCATATCGGTAGAGCCCGGTGGAATAGTCGGTCCGCTCGCGAAGGAGATCGTCTCTGCTGAGATCCTGCAGAACCTTGCGACCCGAGCCGGCGCTGGTGGAGATGACGCGTCCGTGTCGATCGACGATCGTGACGATGCCATCTGGTGCCGAGCGATGGTCGTCAACGAAACGGCGCAGCCTGGAGAGGTCCAGCACGCCGACGCTGGCCCCAGCGACATCGCCCTGCTCGTCGAGGGAGGGAACGACGATGGCCACCACGACGTTGGGTTCGTTGCTGCCTGTGGGGACGATGTCGGTGATGAACGGGCGCCGTGTCCGCAATGCCTGGAGGAATACCGGGCGCTCGCCGAGGTCCTGGAGCAGCGGAGCATCCGCCGGCTCCCGTGGGCTCGACGCGAGGAGCCTGCCGGCCGGGTCGAATGCCGACATGACGGCGAACGAATCATAGAGCGTCGAGAAGCGGGCGAGTGAGCGTGCGCGCGTTTCCGGTTGGTTGTTGAGCGTGGTCAGCGTGCCCGCCAGGGCGACGACGGCCTGCGTGTGCGAGTCGAGATACTCGTTCAGATGATCGCGGATGGAGGTCGCTGTCGACAGCAGGCGGTCGCCCCCTTCCGTCTGCTGGCTGGCGGTGAGGAGCTGTCCCGTGACGACACCGAGCGCCAGGACGGGCAGTAGTGCCGCCAGCTCGAAGGTGTCGAACGCGTGCGTGCGGAGGCTTGTCGGCTCGCGCCCGGGCTCGCTTGCAAACATCCGGTGCGATCCGGCGAGCATCGCCAGGAGCTTGCCGCCGGCGACGGCGACCATGAGGTTGACTGTCTGCGGGATGGCGTACGCCCAGCCGGCCACCGGGATGTATTGCGAAAAGGTGGTCCCGAACACCCCTGGGCTGAGCGTGGACACGATACCGAACACCACCCAGTAGCCCGTGGCCACGACCACCGACGATCGCCCGCGCCGGACGAACAGGCCTATCAGGATCGCTTCGAGTGCAAACGCGATCGCGCGTGATGGAACGGCGGTGACATAGGGTGCCGACGCCATCGTTGTCGCGGCCAGGCCGTACCAGGGCCCCAGCAGGATGGAAATAGCGACCGTGAGGACTCGCCCGAGGCTCAGAGAGGCAAACGGCTCCACCGGCACGAGATTCACCAGCAGCCCCCCGAGGCCGGCCGAAAGGGCAAGGACCGATTGTCGTGCGCGGAGGTTTCCCATGGGTGGTCTGCATGGCGGAATGCACACTCTATTCCCAGGTCGAAGCGATCATGAGGGGGAGAAAGCCGTCGATTCTGTCGCGTGACGCCGCCACCGTGCGCCGCGGGCACACGTGCGCACGTCAGGGCCCTCCGGCCGCACGGTGTCGCACGGATATAGTTAAGGGCCATGAGCACGCGTTTTCGGATCTTGGTTGCGGTGGTATCTCTCGTGGCGGCGGGGCAGGCCGCGGCGTCGGCGCAGGACAACTTCAGGCAGACGGTCGTGGTGACCGCGGCAGCGACCCCCGTGGAGCTAGGGTCCGTCAGCCGCACGTTGACCGTGATTACGCACGAGCAGATCGCGGAGCTGCCAGCACGCAGTGTTGTCGATCTGCTTCGACTGGTGGCGTCGGTGGACGTGCGGGCCCGTGGCGATCGCGGTATGCAGGCCGACCTGTCGGTGCGCGGGGCGAGCTTCGGGCAGGCGCTCGTGCTGGTGGACGGCGTACGGCTGAACGATGCCCAGTCCGGTCATCACAACGGCGACATTCCGGTGCCGCTCGATGCCATCGAGCGCATCGAGGTCCTGCACGGAGCCGGCTCGTCGCTCTTCGGCGCCGACGCCTTTGGCGGGACCATCAACATCATCACGCGGCGCGAGGCGCCGGCGTCCGTTTCGCTCGAAGCCGGCAGCTTCGATCTGCTCGCCGCGCGCGGTCAGGCGTCGTTCGCCCGCGGCGATGTCCGGCAGCTCGTGTCCGCCTCCGCCGACCACTCCACCGGATTCATGTACGAGCGCCAGTTCCAAAGCGTGGACCTGCTGGCCCGCACCTCCGTCGGCACTCGTTCGTCCTTCACCGTGTCCTATCTCTGGAAGGATTTCGGCGCCAATGGGTTCTACGGTGCCGCGCCTTCACACGAGTGGACGAACCAGTCCCGCCTTGCCGCCGACCACCGGTTCGGCAGCTGGGCCGGGTGGGACATGACCGGTCTGGCGTCGTACCGCACTCACGGCGACCACTTTCTTTTCAACGTCGAGCGGCCGGGCGTTTCGGAGAACTTCCACAGGTCGCACGCCATCCTCGGATCGCTCAAGGCGACTCGCACCGTCGGGGGACGTGCATCCCTGACGGCCGGCGTCGATACGGGCACCGACTGGATCCGGTCCACGAATCTGCGTAACCACTCGACGACACGCGTGAGCGGCTTCGCGGAGTGGCGCCAGCCATTCGGTGCCCGGGTCCAGGCGGACGCCAGCCTGCGCGTCGATCGCTATGACGAGTTCGGATCGTCCGCCAGCCCGGCGGCGGGCATTAGCTGGTGGCTCACGCCGGCCTTTCGCCTGAAGGCCTCGGGAGGACGCGCGTTTCGCGTGCCGACCTTTACGGAGCGCTACTACTCGGACCCGGCCAACCTGGCTCGAGCGGAGGTGGGGCCGGAGTCGTCATGGGCGGGCGAAGGCGGTGTCGATCTGTTTCTCGCCAACGACTGGATGCTGCAGGCGAATTTATTCGGGCGCCGGGACCGGGACGTCATCGACTGGCTGCGAGCCACGCCAGCCGACCGGTGGCGGACGTTCAATGTCCACACGGTGCGCACGATCGGCCTCGAGCTGAACGCGCGTCGAACGCTCCCGAGCGGCGCGTTCGTGCAGGCGGGTTACACGGGGATCGACCTCGCCGCCGACACGGTATCCACGCTCTGCGGTGCGTCCGCCTGCCTGTCGAAGTATGTGCTCGAGTACGCGCCGCACGCGCTCACCGCCGCCGCCATGGTGCCGTTGCCAGGTGCGGTCCGGCTTGCGCCAAGCGTGCAATACAAGCACCGGCGCCGCAACGCCGTCATCGCCGACGATGTCGTCATGGACCTGCGGGTCAGCCGCAGATTCGGCCGCTACGACGTTCGCGTCGAAGCGACGAATCTCGGCGACACGACGTATCAGGAAATCACCGGCGTCGCGATGCCCGGGCGGGCGGCCACTATCTCGCTCGTCTACGGGGGCCGCTGAGCCACCGGAACCTCGTGGCGTACGGACCGTGCAGGCGCCGGTCCCTCGGGCGGCTCGTGAACCGGGAACGGTGTCAGAGCGCCGCCGTGATCCTGTCCATCAGGTCCTCATAGCGATCCAAGGCAGGAAACTGCGGGAACTGCTTTCTGATGTTCTCCGGAGCGTGAAACAGGATGCCCGCGTGCGCTTCGGTGAGCATCGCGGTGTCATTGAACGAATCGCCCACGGAGATCACGTTGTAGTTCAGCAGCTTCAACGCGGCCACGGCCTTCTTCTTCTGCTCCGGCGTGCGCAAGGCGTAGTCCACGATGCGGCCCGCATCATCCACCTTGAGCCGATGACAGAAGAGCGTGGGCCACCCGAGTTGGCGCATGAGCGGTTTCGCGAATTCCTCGAACGTATCCGAGAGAATGAGCACCTGTGTGATCGTGCGCAACGCATCGAGAAAGTCTTTTGCGCCGTCGAGCGGGCGCAACGTGCCGATCACGTCCTGAATGTCGTGCAGTGTCAGCCCGTGTTCCTCGAGGACCTTCAGTCGGCCCTTCATGAGCACGTCGTAATCAGGGATGTCGCGTGTCGTGAGGCGGAGCTTCTCGATGCCGGTTTTTTCGGCGACCGCGATCCAGACCTCCGGTACCAGCACCCCTTCCAGATCCAACGTGACGATTGACTGCTTCACAGGCCTCACCGATCGAAATGCGTGCTCTTCGGATTCGAGTCTAATCCAGTACCTCTCGTTGGCGCCGTTCCGACATGCCATCCGTGCAGCAGTACCCCGTGTTCAGTTGCCGGCAGACATGCCGCTCACCGACGCCGGCTCCTGCTGCGTGAGGCAATGGATCGTGCCGAGGCCCCAGACGAGGTCGACGGCGTGGATGCCGACCACCTGGTGGTGGGGCAGGAGCCGCGCCAGCGTGTCGAGCGCCACGCGATCGTTGGGATCGTTGAACGTCGGCACGAGCACCACGCCGTTGGCGAAATAGAAGTTGGCATAACTCGCCGGCAGCCGCTCGCCGTTCATCAGGACCGGGCGCGGGAACGGAAGGCGGACGATCTGCAGCGGGCCGACGCCGTGTTCGCGCGACGCCGCCTCGAGCCGCCGGAGGTTGTCCAACGAACGAGCGTGATTGGCATCCGCGGGATCGTCCTCGACGGCCAGCACGATGGTGTCGTGGCCGACGAACCGTGCCACATCATCGATGTGGCCGTGCGTGTCGTCGCCGAGGCACCCTTCACCCAGCCAGATCGTTCGGCGAACGCCAAGCCATTCGCTGAATTCCCGCTCGTAGGCGTCGCGCGTCATCCCTGGATTACGAACCTGTACGTCGCTGAGCAGCCACTCCTCCGTCGTGAGCAGGAGTCCGGCGCCATTCACCTCGATTCCGCCTCCTTCGAGCACGACGCGGCCCCCGGTGTCCGGACGTCGCGGTTCGTGGCGCGACAGTCCAGTAATTGTGGCGATGGCCGTCCCGATGCGCGAGTCCTGTTCCCAGTTGGGGTACTTCGCCCAGGCGTTGAACGCCCAGTTGACGAGCGTCGATCCGCCGTTGGCGTCGAGGACACCGCTCGGCGCCGAATCGCGAAGCCAGACCCTGTCCGTCGGCACCACGTGGAGGCGAACGCGGTCGGCGCGAACGTGGTGCGCGTCGAGCGCGACGCGCGCGCGCTGCCGGACTTCGTCGTTCTGACAGAGGATCTCAACCGGCTCGTGGTCGGCGAGCACGCGCGCGATCTCGGCATACACCCATGGGATTGCCCCGAGCTTCCCAGGCCAGTCGGGCTCGTGGTGCGGCCAGGCAATCCATGTCGCGCGGTGGGGCTCCCACTCGGCGGGCATGCGGAAACGAGTGACGTTCACGCTTCTTGGTTCTCGGTTCTCGGTTCGTGTTCAGGTTCGGGTTCGGTGACTCAGGTCCCGAGATACCTGTTGAGAATGGCGCCGTAGGCGTCCACCCGGCGATCGCGGAGGAAGGGCCAGTTGCGGCGGACCGTCTCCACGAGCGCCGGATCGCAGCGTGCGATGAGGATGTCCTCGCTCTGTCCGGCCTCCACGACATACCGGCCGAACGGATCGGCGATGAACGAGTGGCCGAAGAACTCGATCCCGTCGGTGCCCGGCTCGTCCTCGTGGCCAATCCGGTTCACGGACGCGACGTATACGCCGTTGGCAATGGCGTGCGCGCGCTGGCTGATGCGCCAGGCATCCACCTGTGCCGCGCCCCACGCGTCCTTCTCGGCAGGGTGCCAGCCAATCGCCGTCGGGTAGAAGAGCACCTGCGCGCCGAGCAGGCTCGTGATGCGCGCGGCCTCTGGATACCACTGGTCCCAGCAGATGAGCACGCCGATGTCGGCGTAACGCGTCTTCCACACCTTGAAGCCGTTGGCCTCGCCTGGCCGCTCACCGTCGTATGCGACGTGTCCGTCGCCGGGGGTGAAGTAGTACTTCTCGTTGAACAGCGGGTCGTCCGGGATGTGCATCTTGCGGTAGACGCCGAGGAGCGTCCCATCCGCGTCGATGACGGCCGCCGAGTTGCGGTACACGCCAGCCGCCTGCCGCTCGAAAATCGGTACGATGATGACGACGGCGAGCTCCGCCGCGAGGGCCCGCATGACCGTGGTCGTCGGCCCGGGGATCGGCTCGGCGAGATCGAATCGGTCACCCACCTGCGTCTTGCAGAAGTAGGTGGTGCTGAACAGCTCCTTCAGGCAGACGATCTGCGCACCGCGCCGGGCGGCCTCGCGTACCAGGCCCGCAGTCCGCGCGACGTTGGCGCCGGCGTCGGCCGTGGCGTGATCCTGAATGAGGCCGATGGTGAAAGGCGTGCTCACGAGGCTATGATGTCATGGCAACACATGGAGCGTAAGCTGTGAGCAGCGTGATGGACAAAAAGACGGCGGCGTCGGGCTCTGGGCCGCGGCGGCTGCCGCTACGTGTCGCACTACTTGGCTTTGGAACAGTGGGTGCCGCGGTGGCGCGGATTCTCGTCGAGCGCCCGGAACTTGCCGACCGACTGCAGCTCACCCATGTCTTCAATCGCGACGTCGCGCGCAAGCGCGCCGCCTGGGTTCCCTCCACGGTCACCTGGACCGAGAACGTGGACGATCTCTTCGCCTCGCTCCCGGACATCGTCGTCGAGGTGATCGGTGGCGTCGATCCGGTTGGTGGGTGGGTGCGTCGTGCGTTGGAGCGCGGGGCAAGTGTGGTGACCGCCAACAAGGTCTTGCTGGCGGCGCAGGGCCCCGACCTGCTGCAGCTGGCCGCCGCGAACCACACGCAGATTCGATTCGAGGCCGCCGTCGGCGGCGGCGTACCGCTCATTCACGGCGTCCGCGAGGGGCTGGCTGGTGACAACCTCCGCCGTGTCGCCGGCATTCTCAACGGCACATCCAACTACGTGTTGAGCCGCATGGCGGGCGGCGGCGACGAGACGATGGCGAGTGTTCTCGACGACGCGCGCCGTCTGGGATATGCCGAGGCCGATCCGAGCGCCGACATCGACGGCGACGACGCCGGATCGAAGCTGGTGGTGCTGGCCGGCATCGCGTTCCATCGCCACCTGCGTCTGGTGGATATTCCGCGCCGTTCAATCCGTCCGATTACCGCGGCGGATTTCCGCTACGCGCGGAGTCTCGGCTGCACGATTCGTCAGATCTCACTGGTCGAGGCGAAGGGAGACGCGTTTCATGCCTTCGTCGGCCCGGCGCTCGTGCCGGCGGGCTCGAGCTTCGGACGGAACGAAGGCGCCAACAACGTGGTAACCCTCTTTGGGCAGTACGGCGGCGAGAGCAGTTTCAGCGGCGCCGGCGCAGGCGGACCGGCGACCGCGGTGGCCGTGGTCTCCGATCTCTTGGCGCTCGCGCAACGGCAGGCGGGCGAGGGTGGCGGCGAGCAGTGGCTCCCGGGCCGTGTCGTGCCGCCCCCAGCGAGGCCCTACTACGTGCGGTTTGTCGTTCGCGATCGTCCGGGAATTCTCGCCTTTATTGCCGCGGCCCTTGCCCGGCAGTCCATCAACCTGGACGCGGTGCTTCAGGAGCCCGGGTACCCCAAGGATGCGCTGCCATTCGTGATCACGGTCGAGGCGTGCGAGGAATCGGCCCTTCTGAAGGCGCTGGCCGAGATCGGCGCGGCCGACTTCGACGTCGAGCCGCCGCTGGCGCTGCCGATGTTGCTTGGAGTATGATTTTTCCAATGTTTTTCATGGTTGGCCCCCAAACTGCCCCCCGCGTCTACGGGTGCACGTGTATGTGTTGCAGCCTGGGTGGCGCGACCTGGTCGATGGCATAACGGTTTAGTCAAAGCAGGAACACCGACATCAACCAGAGCCCGCCGACCGCCACGGTTAGCGGGCTCTTGTTTCAAGCATGGAAATTGTTGTCCCGGGTTCCTCGGCCTGTCTTGGCGGAGGGTTCGATACGCTCGCGGTGACCGCGGGGCTCGGCGTGCATCACGCGTCGCAGATCGTGCCGGATGCGCCGGCGTCCGTGCACGGGAGAACCATATGAAGTACGTCGCGGGATTGACCTGTCACCTCTGCGGTGCCGCATATCCAGCCGAAGCGCTCTGGGTGTGCGCCGAGTGCCTCGGTCCTCTCGAGGTGTCCTACGACTACGATGCCATTCGCAAGGTCATCAGCCGCACGCTGATTCAGTCGCGGCCCAACTCGCTGTGGCGCTATCTCGAGTTATTGCCGGTGAAGGAGCCGCGCACGGGCTTCAACTCCGGTTTTACGCCGCTCGTTCGCGCGCGCCGGCTGGCCGAGGAGCTTGGCATCGCCGAACTCTACATCAAGGACGACTCGGTCAATCATCCGACCTTCTCCTACAAGGATCGCGTCGTGTCGGTCGCCGCCACGAAAGCGGTCGAGCTGGGCTTCGGAGTGTTCGCCTGCGCGTCCACGGGAAATCTCGCTGGAAGCGTTGCGGCCCACGCCGCCCGTCTTGGCCTTCCGTGCTACGTCTTCATCCCCAACGACCTCGAGCCCGCAAAGGTACTGGGCGCCGCCATTTATGGCCCCCACGTCGTGGCCGTGGACGGCAACTACGACGATGTGAACCGGCTGTGCACGCAGATCGTGGACCGCTACGGCTGGGGATTCGCGAACATCAACCTGCGGAGCTATTACGCCGAAGGGGCCAAGACGACCGGCTTTGAGATCGCCGAGCAACTTGGGTGGCGATTCCCCGACCACATCGTGTCGCCCGTGGCGGGCGGTACATTGCTGCCGCGCATTTTCAAGGGGCTGCGTGAGTTCCGTGAGGTGGGGTTGGTCGAGGGCACGCTGCCCAAGATCCACGCGGCACAGCCGGCCGGCTCGGCGCCAGTTATCCGCGCCATCGAGTCGGGTGCCGAATTTCCCGATCCGGTGAAGCCGGCGACAATCGCCAAGTCGCTTGCCATCGGCAACCCGGCCGATGGATTCCAGGTGGTCAAGGTTGTCAAGGAAACGGGCGGAACCGGAGCCATGGTGACTGATGAGGAGATCCTCGACGCCATCACGCTCCTGGCGCGCACGGAGGGGATCTTCACGGAGCCGGCGGGCGGTACGACGCTGGCGGCGACCAGGGCGCTCATCGCGCGCGGCGTGATCAAGCCGAATGAATCTGTGGTTATCTGCATCACCGGCAACGGCTACAAGACCGCCGAGGTGATGTACGACCGCGTGGCGAGACCGACGCAGATCGGCCGCGGGCTGGCGGACTTCGAAAAGGCGATGGGTGCTCGGCTCACGGGGGCGGCCGTCGGCGCTCGGTGAGGGACCAGATGCTTCCAGCATTTCTCCGGCTCGAATCACGGAAGGTCGTCCTCGTGGGCGGCGGTCGTGTGGCGTCAGGGAAGCTGGGTTCTCTTGTTGACGTCGGGGCGCGCGTCACGGTTGTGGCGCCGGAGATTCGGCCTGAGATGGATCGTCCCGGTGTAACGGTCGTGCGTCGTGGATTTCAGGATGACGACCTCGACGGCGCGTGGTGGGTTGTGTCGGCGGCACCGCCAGAGGTGAACAGGAGGGTGCTGGCGGCGGCCGAGGCGCGGCGTGTGTTCGTGAACGCCGTTGACGATCCGCCGCACGCGACGGCGTTCGCGGGCGGTATCGTCCGGCGCGACGACGTGACGATAGCCATCTCAACCGGTGGACGCGCACCCGCGCTGGCGGGACTGCTGCGCGAGGCGTTCGATGCGTGGCTACCGGGCGACCTGAACCAGTGGCTGGCCGCCGCCGACGAGGCCCGGCGTGCGTGGCGCGACCAACGCGTGCCGATGGACCGGCGAAGACCGCAGCTCCTCGATACGCTGAACACGCTATACGAAAATCCCAAGCCCCAAGTCCCAAGTCTCAAATCCCAAGAGTTGGTATCCGGGATCCGGGATCCGGGATCAGGGATTTCCGCGGGTCGTGTGTCACTCGTTGGCGCGGGCCCCGGAGACCCTGAGCTGTGGACTGTTCGCGCGGTTCGACGTCTCGAGGAGGCGGATCTCGTGTTGTACGACGCGCTCGTGGACGTCGAGGCGCTCCGGCAGACCACCAAGGCTCCCTGTTTCTCCGTGGGGAAACGCGCACGTCGAGACAGCGTCCCGCAGGAGACGATCAACCGCCTGATGATCCGCGCGGCCAGGCGGGGCAAGCAGGTCGTGAGACTGAAGGGCGGCGATCCCTTTGTCTTCGGTCGCGGGGGCGAGGAAGCGCTGGCGCTCGTCGAAGCCGGCATACGCGTCGAAGTGGTTCCCGGAGTGACGACCGCCGTGGCCGCGCCTGAGCTCGCGGGGATTCCGGTGACCCACCGCGGAGTGGCGTCGGCGTTTCTGGTGCTCGCGGGTCACTCGTCTGACGCCGTGGACCACGCGCTGGCATCGGTTCAGCCGCATAGCGTGTCGATCGTGTTCATGATGGGCGTGGGGGCCCGCGGCGATCTGGCTGCAACGTTGATGGCGCACGGCTGGCGCGCGGAGACCCCGGCCGCCATCGTGTGTGCCGCCTCGACGCCAGCGCAGTGGGTGTGGACCGGGTGCCTGTCGGAGATGGATCGGGCCGAGCCGCCCGCCGGCGCGGCGGGTGTGCTGGTCGTCGGCGACGTCGTTCGCGTGCGTGAAGCGCTGCACGCGGCTGTGGAGCATCCCCGCGTGGCGGCGCAGGCAAGGCAAAGCTCGGTAGCTAAGTAAGCAGGGTGACGTATGGCCGCTATTGATCAGGATCAGACCATCGGGCGCGCGAGGCGCTCGTTCGCGGACGAGCGCGACATCGACGAGTTCGTGGACATGCTCGGCCAGTACGAGCGCGGCGATATTTCGCCGGACGATTGGCGGAAGTTCCGATTGCTGAGAGGCACGTACGGCCAGCGCCAGGACGGCGTGCAGATGATGCGTATCAAGGTCCCCGAGGGGGTGGCGACCGCGCCGCAGATGCGTGCGCTGGCGGATGTTGCCAGCCGGTACTCCAGGGGCTTCGCCCACATCACGACACGGCAGAACGTGCAGTTTCATTTCGTCCCGCTCAAGGACGCCGAGCAGGCGATGCGCGAGCTGGCGGCAACCGGATTGACCACGCGCGAAGCATGCGGCAACTCGGTGCGGAATATCACGGCGTGTCCCTACGCGGGAATCGCCGCCGACGAGCTCTTCGACGTCACGCCCTACGCGGAGATCATGACGCGGTATTTCCTGCGCCATCCGCTGGCCGGCATTCTTCCGCGAAAGTTCAAGATCGCCTTCGAGGGCTGCCCAGAGGATCACGCCCTGGCCTCGATCCACGACCTTGGGTGGTTTGCGCGAGTCGTGGACGGCCGTCGCGGGTTCAAGCTCACGATTGCCGGCGGCACGTCGATTCTGACCGTGTCGGGCTATCTGCTCTATGACTTCATTCCGGTGGAGCAGATGCTGGAGGTGGCCGAGGCCATCGTTCGCGTCTACCACCGCCACGGTGACTACCAGCACCGCCAGCGGAATCGGATGAAGTTCATGATCAAGGCGCTTGGCTGGGAGGTGTGGCGGGCGCACTTTGACGAAGCGCTGGCGGAGGTACGCGCCGAAGGAGGTGTGCCACTGCCGTTCGATCCGGCCGTAGGGCCGGCGGAGGTGGCGCCGGACTGGCGGCCACCGGTGCCACCC